>JABURI010000103.1 GCA_014762755.1 Marinobacter sp. | reverse complement strand
GGCCAGGGTGTCAAAAAGGCCTTCCAGGGCATCAGGGGTGAGCGCAGAGGACGGACGTGGGCCCTGGAAGGCGAAACTGACCGCGTTGATGGCTCGGGTGACGTCGTGGCGGTGGAATCTCATGCGGCAGCCCTCAGTGCGGTACAGGCCTGACCCACGGCCCAGGCGGAGAAATCCACAGCCGTGCGCTGCAGGGTGAAGCGGGACAGGGAATTCACCCAGTCCATGGTGTAGTTATAGAGTTCGGCGTCCAGGTCGTTGAACGCGGAGGCCATGCCCAGCAGTTTGGCGATGCTGTCGAAGTACAGGTCCGACTTATCACGCTCGTAGAAATCAAGAGCGACAGTCACCACGACACGGATCTCCTCGAACTTCCGTTGACGAAGGTCCGGGGCGATCAGGCAGGGAAAATAGTTCTGAAGATCCCAGGTCATGAAAAAGCCTCCAGGCGAATACCTTTATACAGTTGCCCTGGCATCGCTCCGCAGACTGCCAACTGTTCACGACGCAGCACGACCGAGCGAGGAAGAACACCTTTGACGCTCTGGTAGTAATCCAGGTAGGCATCGAGCTTGGTGCGGATCTTCAGAGCCTTGGGGTTGTCGTTGAAGCGAACGGCGTCGCCATCGATAGGGAGCTGATCTACGTAAGGAGACACGAAGCGCCAACCAGCAGCACCATTGGTATGGTCTCCGCCAACAGCTATCCACTGGCGACCAGATGCGCTGACAGCTACTGTGCCAGGGGCGACCATGCAAGCGGGACCCAGCCGATCAGCGGTAGCAACCCATTTAGAACCATTAAAGAAAAAGAAAGCCCCGTCATGACCTTCAGACCGAAACTGAGCAACGCGTTCGCCAACGTGGTTAAGACGCTTCATTGCCAGTCCTCCTTATCCAGTGCGTCCTGAGACAGAGCGGCAATGTTCACCAGGCGGGGCTTTCCGATCTTGAGGGACGGCAAATGCCCCTTCTCGATCATGCCCCGCACCTGCCCTTCCGTGAGCCCGGTCAGCTGAGCGAAGCGCTCCTGGGTCATGACCGGGGTAGCTATCAGAATGATTTGTTTCTGCTCGTCCACTGTTTTGCACTCTGCTACACTGTTTTACATGGGTACGACGTAATTATAACGTCGTATTATTTACCATCATAATAGACGTCGTACTATTTACCAGTATATTTTACCTATGATCAGAGATAGGCTTATTGAGCTTTTCAATGTTTTAGAGGTCTCCTCACGCGACATGGAGAAGGCCACTGGCATTGATCGAAACAAGTGGTCGAACATCAGAGGCGGGAAACAACGGGCTAATGAGGAACACATAGAGGCCGTCTGCGATGTTTACCCGCAATTTGCCCTATGGATCGTGAGCGGCAGAACAATTCCTGAAGCCGGGCAGATCAGCCCAGCAATGGAAAAAGCACGGAAAGATAACAGCCTGAAAACAGGATAGGTTTCAGCCTGGCGGCGAGAATCGCCAGTTCCTGGTATGGAAACCGACGAGGGGAAACACAAGAACAACAGGGCTGGCCGTCGTAGTGTGTGGTGGCGGTTTCAGGCGAAGAATGAAATCTACTTTTAGTCTATTGGATCATGCAGAGCACGACCATCTAAGACTCCCAGCAGATAACGGGACCAGCGTCAATGAAAGCATCAAAAATCAAAATCTTCATCAGGAATAACCCGACGAGCAATAAATAGGCCTACGATGCTTTTGTCCGGAGCCCTCTCTTGCAATACGCTTTGCATTGCTTTGAAATGACAGCCGGTCGTTAACATATCATCAAAAACAACTAAAATATTCCGACACCCTGAACCATCAAAGCCACCTAAATCGTAAATATCGCATAGCTCACTCGGCCTTAACCTGCTCTCAGATTGGTGGTTGGCGACCGTAGAACTATTTTGTTGAACTGCTTCATACCAGTGGACACCAGGATAATGAGCCTCCATAAACCGTAAGACCTGGATTAACCGGTCATCATAGAGCTCATGATCTTTAGATTTGGAAGGGGGGACCGGAATAAAAGTTACCAACTCTAAATTAATCGAGTTTGCTATTAAATTTGCCACCTCTGCTATAGCCCGATTCTTATATTGATACTCCGGCCTATCTTTGCGATCAACTGGCTTTTTAAAATTATGAATTAACTGATTAGTTTTACTGTAATTGAAGCCTTCCCGGGCTGTATACTCTCCAAAGTAATAGCAGTTATCCCCATCCCGCAAGTAATAATGTTGACCAAAATCTTTTTCATCCACCTCTGTCAACGAATAAGTCATAAAACCAAATTCCTTCTTATATCTTCGTATTCCTTTACTCTTATCGCACCTTTCTTAAGAAATCGTTCCGGCCAAGAAATATCAGGATTCTTAAAGCAACTATCGAGAATAAATAGCTTTCGACCTTGCTCGACTGCCGCCCTAGCTTGATAAAGAGTTCCCGAGGTATCACTTGCCTCAACAATAATCGTAGCCTGCGTCAAAGCGGACATCGTTATATTTCGCTCAGGGAAGAATGACCTATTCGAACGATAGTCTTGGCTCTCATATTTTAAAAAAGGAACTTGGCTCACAACCAAATAGTTTTTCTTGAGCTCCTCCTGCAGGGCTTTGTTCTTCTTGGGATAAATATGATTGAGAGGCGTACCGATAACTGCGAAAGTCTTTCCTCCAAATTCAATCGCAGCCTTATGGGCAGCAGTATCAATGCCTTCGGCCAGCCCAGAGGCAATAGTAAACCCATCTCGAACTAGGCCCTGAACTAGCTTCCGGGTTCTACGGAGACCCTCAGCAGTGGCTTTCCTGGCACCAACGATAGCGACCGATGGTGTCTCCGCAAGATCCCACCAGCCTTGATAATAGAAAACTCTGATTGGATTTCTTGCATCCCTTAGCTTCTCGGGATAATCAATTGACCCCTCGACCCTAATCCCAATATTCGAATACTCCCGACTATCCAACAGTTCGGTCAACCGAGCCTCAATGCTCTTGATCTCAGATGGCTGAACGATTTCTGAAGGTAGAATATCTGGATTATCTCTAAAAATGTCCGCTAATCTTTTAAAAGTGGACCCCTGCCTTAGCCACAGGGCTTCATAAGCAGACATTTCTTCTGTCGGAGAGTAAACCGGAACTTTGAAAACATCGGGTGAAATTCCCCTTAGATTTTCCATATGACCCACTGTACGTAAAGTTTTAGGTTTTGTTTATTTAACCAGCTGCAAAGAGGCAGAGCTTTTAGCTGTAGCTCGACTGCCACCACTGATCGAAACAGTTGCTAAGCCAAACAAGAGAGAACTTAAATCATCAACAGAAACCTGCAGGTGCCTTGAAATAGCTCCAACGCCGATCTCACGCTTTCTCAATATGTCAAGTATTTTTGATAGAATTTGAGAGCGCTCTCGCTCGATAGATTCTGGCTCATGCACCCTCATATTCATCTTCGACATTTCGACACACAGACTTCTGTAAACCCAATCGGACACCAAATTGAGACGATTAAGTCGATAAGCAAGTGCCATAGCAGAAACACCCCAATATTTCTTAGCTTTAACAATTGCATCAACTGTCGAGACTCTTGAAGCATTGCGGATAACCGATTGAGAAGGCATCAAGAAAGCCGACGCAAAAGAATTTGCCTCATGCTCTATAGCTTTCCCTTTATTGTCACCATGCCTGTGTAGCACGAGATGACCTAGCTCATGAGCCGCATCAAAACGACTGGACTCAGCCGATTTATAAGTATTTAAAAAAACAAAGGGTAAGCGCCCACCTTTCCAACAACAGAAAGCGTTTACTTCCTTGGTATCCTGGATGAGTGAGAAGACTCTTACGCCCTTGGACTCAAGCAGGTGCACCATATTACTTATCGGACGATCACCAATTCCCCATTCTGATCGCAATATTTCCGCTGCCTCTTCCGGCCCAAACCCGGAAAGGTCGGGCACCGAAAACTGGGGCAAATTGAATCGCTCTTCCAACCAATCGTTGAACAAAAACGCAACTGCTCCGGCAGCCAAAGCAGAGTTTCGCTGAGCAGACGTCAGTCTAGAAAAAGATCGAAAACTAGCGTTGTCTGCAGTAGGAACCTCCAATTCTTCCCCAAAAAAGAACTCGACCGGGAAGTTTAGCTCCTGCGCAAGATTGGTTAAGGTTTGTTCAGAGGGAACGTCGTCACAGCGTTCAGACTCAAAATTAGTTAATGATCGAACAGAAAGCCCAACAGCTTCAGCTAGAGCCTTTTTCGTGTAGTGCCGTCTTAACCTGGCAAGCTCTAATCTACTCTTATTAAACTGGCGATCACTCATCGTCTTTGGATGTAATTGGGATATTAACTTCGTATGCTCCCTCACCATTGAAAGGCATGGAATCAAAACTCTCTGGCTGCGTCTCTGCGAAGTTCAAAGACGGCAAGATTATCCGCTCGGCCCAGTCGATCACTTTACCACTGTCTCCACGCAATATAGGCCTCGACAACTCACTTCGGACCTCCTTGGTGTTGAAATCGATAAAGAACAAAAAGATCCAGTACTGCTTTTCCCCTAATGCCTGTTTGTTCAGCAAGCCAATTTCGTAAATCCTTTCGTGCTCAAACATATCGAACTGAAGGTTAGTACAAATGCCCAGCTCAGTTTGAGTACCTTTTACTCCCCTTGTCTGAGGCCTCGCATAACGAACTCCAGTCTTCTCATTACCACTGCTTACTGTAATAACTATGGATTGAGAAGAGGAAACGACTTGTGGTTGATTGTTAACATCCTCTGGGGACCAACCGTGACGACTAAGGCTGGCTCTCAAAGCAACAACTACTGCTGACCAGGCTGCAGTCCCCGGAAAGGTTACAGGGCTAAGAGGAGACGCGCCATCGTAGGCTCGGAAAGCGCTCAGGGCAATGTCAGAAAAATCATCTAAACTCAGCCCAAGTTTCTGAAGCTCAGGCTGGATAGGAGAAACTGGGGGCAGGGAACGATCGACGTTTTCAAGGGGCATTGGCTATCTCCACGCTGAAGGTTCCTCTTTTTTAACATCATTTGATGTCAAAAAACAAGAAGTTTATTGAAAATGCCCTACTTATCTTCGCAACAATGAACATAGTTGGTGAATAGCGCACCTTGGAAGGGTAAGAGCCAGACCTCTCTCTGGTAGTCACACCACTATGCAGGTGTCGCGCTTGCCAGGCATCATTGCCGGCGGTGAGCCATGGTCGTCCTAACCGGATGGCCCGGGGGCTATCGTGGCAGTCTCAAAAACGCACAACAGTGTATCAATCCCAAGTTCGTGTGCGAGATAGCTTACAATCTAATTTATGAGAACAAGTGCAACGGAGTGAAGCCGTATGACAAATCGGCCTTTGACCCTCACTGATTTGAAAAACGATCCAGCTGACATCCTTAAGAAGAATGAAGACAAACCGAGATTGATATTCGATAATAACAAGCCTTGGGCATACCTGGTCCCAGTCGAGATTTTCAAACGGATGCGAGAAGAAATAGATGACTATCAGCTTCTACAGCAAGCGCAGGGGCGGCTCGGAGATGAGTCGGTTTCGTCGACCTTGGAGGAGTTAAGGACCAGGGTACGGGATAGAGGTTGGATCCAAAGAAAGTGAAGGAGCGTGTCCTCCAAATGTCCACGCCATTGCGATTTTCAGTGGTAATATGTGGAACTGTATTTATGTAAGTGCTTGATTGTGCAGCAATGTGGGATATTGGGCAGGTCTCGCACAGGATTGAAAATCCCCGTGTCGGTGGTTCGATTCCGCCTCCGGGCACCATTAAGAA
>JABURI010000083.1 GCA_014762755.1 Marinobacter sp. | reverse complement strand
GCGATTGGCTCGCCGCCGAGCCGGCGGCTCACCAGTTGCTCGAAAGCCTCTGCAAGGTCGCGAGCAACCTCCCGCTCCGGCCAGGCCCGGAAACTGGTCCGGCTCAGACCGGTGACATGGCTGAGCAAGAGCTCCGCATCGAGACGGGGAGTGTCACTGGCAATCCGGTTTGACGCCCCACGGATCAGGGCTTCACAGGTCAGTGAGGGATTACTGGTCATCGGCAAGTGCGGCAAGCAACTCGGCCTGATGTTCCTGCTGAAGCGGAACGACCACCGCGTCCAGATCCCCGGCAATCACCTCGTCGAGCTTATACAGTGTAAGATTGATGCGGTGATCGGTAACCCGCCCCTGGGGGAAGTTGTAGGTGCGGATTCGCTCGGAGCGGTCGCCACTGCCCACCAGGCTTTTTCGGGTCTCCGCCCGGGCTTTCTGCTGACGTTCGATTTCCGCATTCTGCAGGCGAGACGCGAGCAGGCTCATGGCTTTGGCCCGGTTCTTGTGTTGGGACCGTTCTTCCTGGCACTCCACCACGATGCCCGTGGGCAGATGGGTGATCCGGATCGCCGAATCCGTCTTGTTGACGTGCTGGCCGCCGGCACCTGAGGCCCGGAAAGTATCCACCCGCAGGTCGCCCTTGTTGATTTCCACAGCCTCGGCCTCGTCGGCCTCCGGCATCACTGCCACAGTACAGGCGGAAGTATGGATCCGGCCCTGGGATTCGGTTTCCGGGACCCGCTGGACGCGATGAGCACCCGACTCGAATTTGAGCACACCGTAAACGCCGTCGCCGCTGACCCGGGCAATCACCTCCTTGAACCCGCCATGCTCCCCTTCATTTTCACTGAGCACCTCCACCTGCCAGCGGCGACGCTCGGCGTAACGGGTATACATGCGGAACAGGTCTCCCGCAAAGATCGCTGCTTCATCGCCGCCGGTACCGGCGCGGATCTCCAGGAACGCGTTTTTCCGATCATTCGGATCCTTGGGCAGCATCAGGCGCTGGAGTTCCTCGTCCAGCTCCTCGCTTTTCTGGCGGGCGCTCTTCAACTCTTCCTCTGCCATCTCGCGCATGTCGGCATCGCCATCGGACGCCAGCTCCTCCGCGGCCTCAATGTCATCCAGGGACTGCTGCCAGGCCTGGAAACAATGCACCACAGGCTCGATTTCGGCGAATTCACGGGACAGGTCCCGGAACTTGTCCTGATTGGCAATAACGGAGGAATCGCTCAACAACGCGCTGACCTCCTCGAAGCGGTCAACCAGCTGTTCGAGGCGGGACTGAATGGATGGCTTCATAGTTTTTCCGGTGTGGTGGCGGCGTCCGCTTCCTGGGCATCGAGCTGGTGCAGCTCTCGCAGCCACTCGGTAACCTCCGTACGGCCCTCGGTGGTGGCCTTGCGGACCTGTACGGATGGTTCGTGCAGAAGTTTGTTGGTGAGGCCCCGGGCGAGACTACGCAGCACCGTTTCCGGATCGCCGCCGTTACGAAGTGCCCGCAGGGCTTTTTCGGTTTCCGCGTCCCGCAACGTCTCGGCGCGCTGACGGAACTGTTTGAGGGTGGAAACGGCATCGAGCGCCCTGAGCTGATTCAGGAACGCCTGGACGCCATCCGTGACCAGGTTCTCGGCCTCCCGGGCGGCACCCTCACGGGAACGGATATTTTCCTCGATCACCTGGCGCAGGTCGTCCACGGTGTAAAGGTAGACGTCCGCAAGGGAAGCCACTTCCGGCTCGATGTCCCGGGGCACCGCGATATCCACCATGAAATAGGGGCGATGCTTGCGCTTTTTCAGTGTCCGCTCTACGGCACCTTTCCCCAGGATTGGCAACGGACTGGCCGTGGAGGAAATGATGATATCCACATCGGCGAGATAATCCGGAATCTCGGACAGGACAATGCCCTTGCCGCCATGGGCCTCCGCCAGTGTCTGGGCCCGCTCGAGGGTCCGGTTGGCAACCACGAAATCCTTCACGCCTGCTTCCGAAAGATGCTGGGCCACCAGCTCGATGGTCTTGCCGGCACCGATCAGCAACGCTCGGTTGCGGGACAGGTCAGCAAAGATGTGATGTGCCATGCTGACGGCGGCATAGGCGACCGAGACCGGGTTTTCACCAATCGCGGTCTGGGTGCGTACCCGCTTGGCGACCGAGAAGGTCTGTTCGAACATGCGCGAAAGAAACGAGCCACTGGCGCCGTACTTGCGAGCCAGAGCATAGGCATCTTTCAGTTGGCCGAAGATCTGGGGCTCGCCCAGCACCATGGAATCCAGCCCGGCAGCAACGCGCATGACATGACGGACGGCATCTGCATCCCGATGGACATAGACTGCCTCCTCCAGCTCCGCCGCATCCAGGTTGTGGAACCCGGCCAGCCAGCGCAGCACCAAGGGGGCGCAGTCGTCATCGCCAGCCAGATACAGTTCGGTGCGGTTGCAGGTAGAGAGGATCGCCGCCTCGCTGGCACCGGAAGCAATACGGAGTTCGGCAAACGCCTCTTCCATGCGCTCAGGAGTGAACGCGATCCGCTCCCGAAGCTCCACGGGTGCGGTGCGATGATTGATTCCCAGCGTTACCAATGCCATTTCGAGCGAAAAGACCCCATGCCTATAAAGGATATATTGCCGACATTTTAACTGTCACTGCCCGGACCTGCCACCCGAAAGCCGCCAATCTTCGGCAAGTGCGGACAGGTTGGGCAAGATCAGATGCTTATGCCATTATAGGGGCTCGGTAAAGGCCGGGACCCGATCTGCCTCAAGTTCAGGTCAATCTGATGTGTCGTTGACAAGTAACGGGAAGTTGCATGCACAAATCCGCACCGTTTATGGCCACCTGTCTGATGGGCGCCACTCTCACTGCTCTTTCTGGCTGTGCCAGCCTGTCCGGATCTGAGGAGCAGGTGCCCCCGCAAGAGCCCGAGACGACACAAGCCGAACCGGCAGACCAGCAGGTCGAGTACGGGGATTTCGAGCCCGAGGTACTGTACCTGCTGCTCAGCGGTGAAATCGCTGCCCAGCGCGGCCGGTACGATGTCACCCTGGTCAATTACCTGAAAGCCGCGAAGCAATCCCGGGATGAAGGTGTCATCGAACGGTCCATGCGCATCGCCCAATCCCTGAATGCCGATAATGCGCAGACCCAGCTGGCCGAACTCTGGCTCGAAGTGAACCCCGACAGCACCCAGGCACACCGGGTCTCCGCCATTCAGGCAGTGAAACGCAATGACCTCAAAACCGCCCTTGACCACATGGAAACCATCATGGACCAGGGCGGTGACGCAGACTTCGACAGCCTGGCGGTCATCGCCGGCAACATGCCGCCGGAGCAGCAACAGGAGCTGCTGACGCTGTATCAACAACTGGCCGAACGGCACCCGGACACCCCCGAACTGGAGTACAGCATCGCGCTGCTGATGAAAGTATCCGGCCAGCCCCGCGATGCCCTGGACCGACTGGAGCCGCTGCTGGAAGAACACGAGAATTTCCAGCCGGCCATCGTGCTGAAGGGCGACCTCCTTTACGAAACCGGTGAAAAGCGCCAGGCACTCGACTATATGATGGTGAACACCCGTCGTTTTCCCGCCAACCGGCAGATGGGCACACTCTATGGACGAATGCTCATCAACGAAGGTGAGCTGCAAGCCGCACAGGATGAATTCAACAGACTGGTCAAACGGTATCCGGAAATTCCGGGCCTGCGGTTATCCCACGCACTGGTCGCCCTGGAAAACGATCAGCCTAACCTGGCCCGCAGGGAGCTGACCCGCCTGGTCGAGCAAGGCCACCACACCAACGAAGCCAATTATTACCTGGGCCGGATCGAGGACGAAGCCGGCAACACGGAACAGGCCATCGGCTACTACCAGAGCGTGGAGCAGGGAAACTACTACTTCCCTGCCCTGGCCCGTTCCAGCGCATTGCTGGCACAGCAGGGCAACCTCAAAGAAGCGCTTGACCATATCCGAGGCATGCGGGAAGCCCACCCCAAGCGGGCCGAGAACTTCTGGCTGCTCGAGGTGAACCTGCTGCTGGATGAAAACCGCCAGCAACAGGCACTGGAGACAGCCTCGCAGGCCCTTGAGGAGTTCCCCGAAAACGTCCAGGTCCGGTACGCACGGGCCATGCTCTACGACACCCTGAACCAGCCAGATAAGGCCGAGACCGATCTGCGCCAGATCATCGAGGCCGAGCCGGACAACGCGGTCGCGCTGAACGCACTCGGGTACATCCTCACAACCCGCACGGACCGCCTTGAGGAAGCCCGCAACTACATCGAGCGCGCCCTGCGACTGGATCCGGAAAACCCGGCCATTCTTGACAGCATGGGCTGGGTCCTGTTCCGGGAAGGCCAACTGCAGCCGGCGCTGGACTATCTGAAACAGGCGTGGGAAGCCTATCCGGACCCGGAAGTGGCCGCCCATTATGGCGAAGCCCTGTGGATGGCGGGAGAGGAAGAACAGGCCCGGATCGTCTGGCAGGAAGGACTGGACCAGGATCCGGACCATGAAATCCTGCGTGAAACCATACAGCGGCTGACCGGCGGCAACGAGGCACGATAATGGCTGCCCGATCAAGACTCGCTCTGAGCCTGGCCCTGGCCACGCTGCTGCAAGCCTGCACCACCATTCAGCTGGAACCGCTGCCAGAGGGAATGACCGACCAGCCTCCGCCCGGCTGGGCCGATCGTACACGGCAACTGAGCCGGTTTGACCAGTGGGAACTGTCCGGCAAACTGGCGGTTCGCCAGCCCACGGACAGCGGTACGGCCCTGGTCAATCACTGGATCCAGGACGGCGAAGCCTACGACCTCGCGTTATCCTCCTCATTCCTGGGCATGGGCAGCACCTCGCTCAAGGGTGTTCCGGGCTTCATCGAGCTCACCCTGCCCAACGGCGACACCTACCGCTCCAACGAACCGGAGGAACTGGTCGAGGCCGCCACCGGCTGGCAATTACCCATCGACCACCTGGTTTGGTGGATCCGGGGCCTGCCTGCGCCGGGCGGCGATTTCCGATTGCTGTTCGACGAACAGGACCAGCTGGCGATTATCCGCCAGGCGGGGTGGGAGATCCGTTATGATCGCTGGCAGGATTTCCTGACCGGTTACCCTGAGCTGCCGGCCAGGATCACCGCCCTGAAAGGTGAAAAACGCGTCCGGATGGTGATCGGCCAGTGGCGCAACCTCGGGGGCGACTGATGAAGACCTCGATCACTCTGCCCTCGCCGGCCAAGCTCAACCTGTTCCTGCACATTGTCGGTCGCCGGCCTGACGGTTATCACGAGCTCCAGACCCTCTTCCAGTTCCTGGACTACGGCGACGACATCACCTTCACCCTGACACCGGACCGGCCCGGCATCCGGCTCGCGGAACCGGTGCCCGGAGTACCCGACGACGACAACCTGATTGTGCGGGCGGCCCGGGCCCTTGAAGCCCGCGCCAATGCGTCGGTACCCGGCGTCACCATTGCCCTGGTCAAGCGCCTGCCCATGGGAGGCGGTCTTGGTGGCGGAAGCTCCAATGCTGCCACCACCCTGCTGGGACTCAATCACCTCTGGCGCCTGGACCTCAGCCTGGATGAACTGGCGCAGATCGGCCTGAACCTCGGAGCAGACGTGCCGGTTTTCGTCCGTGGCCACGCCGCTTTTGGTGAAGGCGTGGGCGAGAAACTCACACCGGCGAACCCACCGGAGGACTGGTTTGTGGTGCTCAAGCCGGCCTGCGACATCAACACCGGAAAGATTTTTTCCGAAGAAGGGTTGACAAGGGACACCCCAAAAATCAAAATAGCGCCCGCTTTTGAGGGAGACGCCTCGAGGTACCGAAACGACTGT
>JABURI010000066.1 GCA_014762755.1 Marinobacter sp. | reverse complement strand
TGACCAGACCGGACGAGGCCCGCCCCTTGCGGGTACTCCAGATAACAGACCCCCACCTGATGGCCCGTGAGGACGGTGCATTGCTGGGCGTGAATACTCGGGACAGTCTCGCGGCCGTGGTCGATGAGGTGTTACAGGCCCATGGTCAACCGGACCTGATCCTGGCCACGGGAGATCTGGCCCAGGACGCCTCCGAAGAGGCTTACCGTGTCTTCGGTGACAGCCTTTCCTCCTTCCACTGCGGCTCCGCCTGGCTGGCCGGCAATCACGATGACTCCGGGACGCTTAACCGTGTGGCCGCGGAGTATCAGGCTGACCGACGCCAGATTCTTCAGGGGGGGTGGCATTTTGTCCTGCTGGATTCGTCGGTTCAGGGCAAGGTCTACGGAGAGCTGGCGGAGAGTGAACTGGCGTTTCTCGAACGCGCGCTTTCCGAGTATCCCGATGTGCCGACACTGGTCACACTGCACCATCATCCGGTGGACATCGGGGCGGACTGGATGGAACAAATCGGGCTTCGCAATCGTGACGCCTTCTGGGCCTTGATTGACCGCCATCCCCAGGTTCGGATCGTGCTCTGGGGCCATGTCCACCAGGAACATGAAGAGAACCGGAACGGGGTGCAGCTGCTCGCCACGCCTTCCACATGCATCCAGTTCACCTCCGGCGCCAGGGACTTTTCCGTGGAGCCACTGGCGCCGGGTTACCGCTGGTTTGAACTCCAACCGGATGGTCACTTCAGCACTGAGGTTCATCGCGCCAGGGCCTTCGAGTTCGAGCTGGATCAGAAAAGCTCTGGCTACTGAGTTACCAGTTCGCTGTTCTCGGCCGGTTGCGCCAGTCGCTGTCTGAGTTCCTTGGCTGCTGCGACCATTGCCCGTAAAGCCGGTCTCACCTCCTGCCACTGCCGGGTTTTCAGGCCGCAGTCCGGGTTCACCCATAGCCTTTCCACCGGGATCCTCTCGGCAGCTTTTTCCATCAGGGTAATGATCCTGCTTTGTTCCGGCACATTGGGTGAATGAATGTCATAGACGCCGGGGCCAATGTCGTTGGGATACGCGAAGTTCCGGAAAGCATCGAGGAGCTCCATATCGGAACGGGAGGTCTCGATGGTAATGACATCGGCGTCCATCCGGGCAATGGCTTCGATGATGTCGTTGAACTCCGAATAGCACATGTGAGTGTGGATCTGGGTTGCATCGTCGACTCCGTTGGCAGCAATCCGGAACGCGTCGATGGCCCAGTCCAGGTAGTCCTGCCAGTCGGATTTGCGCAGAGGCAGGCCTTCCCGGAGGGCCGCTTCGTCAATCTGGATAATCCGGACGCCGGCGCTCTCCAGTTCCCGCACCTCGTCGCGGATGGCCATGGCCAGCTGCCAGCAGGTCTCGGCCCGGGGCTGATCGTCCCGAACGAAAGACCAGTTGAGCATGGTCACCGGGCCCGTGAGCATCCCCTTGACGGGCTTATCGGTCAGCGACTGGGCGTAACGGATCCAGTCGACGGTCATTGCCCGGGGGCGAGTGATATCACCGAACAGGATGGGCGGCTTAACGCACCTTGAGCCATAGGACTGGACCCAGCCAAACCGGCTGAAGGCGTATCCATCCAGTTGCTCGCCGAAATACTCCACCATATCGTTCCGTTCCGCTTCGCCATGGACCAGGACATCGAGACCGAGAGCTTCCTGTTCATGGATGCAGTGGGCAACTTCCTGCTTGATACGGGTCAGATAATCCCCTTTTCCCAGTTTTCCGGACCGGTACTGTTGCCGCACCTGCCGGATGTCTCCGGTTTGCGGGAAAGAGCCGATAGTCGTGGTTGGAAACAGAGGGAGGGGCAAGGTCGTGCTCTGAAGCTTGTGGCGAGTCTCGAATCCGCTCTTTCTCTGTCCAAGCTGAGGGGTAACCCGGGACATGGTTTCGCGGAGCCCCGGATTGCGTGTCCGCGGGGACTGCCGGCGGGCTTCAACGACGATACGGTTTTCCGCAAGTTCCCGGGCGACGCTGTTCCTGCCGTGGTTCAGCGCTTTGGTCAGGGTGTTCAGCTCCCGGAGTTTCTGGCGCCCGAAAGAAAGCCACTGGCGAATTTCAGGGTCGAGTCTGTCTTCCGGCTCCAGGTCGACAGGAACATGCAACAACGAACAGGACGGGGCGAGCCACAGCCGCTCTTTGAGCCGTGAGTGCAACGGTTCCAGCCAATCCAGGGTGGCATTGAGATCGGTTTTCCAGACGTTCCGGCCGTTGATAACACCCAGAGACAGCACCTTGTGAGGCGCGAGCCAGTCCGTCAGCTGGTCGGCTTCCGGGCGGGCCGACACGGCATCCAGGTGCAGGCCGGCCACCGGCAATTCGCAGGCGAGCTGAAGATTCTCCCGCAGCTGGCCGAAATAGGTGGTCAACAGCAGGTTCGGGCGAGCGGCCTTGAGGTGGTGGTAGGCGATACTGAAAGCGTGTCGCCAGCGATCGTCCAGTTCGGTGACCAGGGCGGGGTCATCCACCTGGATCCATTCCGCGCCGGCTTTGGCGAGTTGGTCGAGCAGTTCTCCGTATACGGGCAGTAGTCGGTCGAGCAGCGCCAGGGGGTCGCTACCGTCCTTGGATTTGCCCAGCCAGAGATAGGTAACCGGGCCGATGATCACGGGTTTGGGGTGATGTCCCTGTTGCTGTGCCTCGTGAAACTGGGCCAGTATCCGGCTGCAGTCGAGCCGGAATTCCGTGTTCCGGTAGAACTCCGGGACAATGTAGTGATAGTTGGTGTCGAACCACTTGGTCATTTCCCCGGCCTGGGTGCCGCAGCAGTGATTGTCATTGGCGCCGCGGCCCCGTGCGGCCCGGAAATACCGGTCGAGTCCCTGGCCGCCCGACCTGCCCGCCCGTTCCGGCAGGTGGCCGAGGGTTTCGCTCATGTCTAGTACCTGGTCGTACAGGGAAAAGTCACCCACGGGGACGAGGTCCAGAGACTGCTGGTCCTGCCAGTGGCGGCGACGCAGGTCGCTGGCGGTAATTTCCAGCTCCTCCTCGGTCAGCCGGCCCTGCCAGTAGGCTTCCAGTGCGAATTTCAGCTCCCGTTGGGCGCCAATGCGGGGGTAACCCAGTGAGTGAGTGGTAACCATTTTTGCTCCTGACGACTGATTTATGCGTTGGCTTAGAGTCGGTTAGGGTAGGCGGGCAAAGAGATGAATAAAAATGGTATTATTTCAGTATTCTATGAAATAAATTCACGAAAGGGTCTTTGCTGCCATGATTGACCGACACCATCTCGAGATTCTCCGGGCCGTTGATCGCGACGGCTCGTTGACGGCAGCTTCGGAGTCCCTGCATCTAACGCAGTCGGCACTCAGTCATGCCATTCGCAAGCTGGAACGTTACCTGGGAACACCCCTGTGGCTCCGGGATGGCCGGCAGCTGCGACTGACCCAGGCCGGAGAGTATCTGCTGTCACTGGCCAACCGGCTGCTGCCACAGCTCGAACATGCCGAACAGGTAATTGGCCAGTATGCGCGGGGCCAGAGAGGGACACTCCGGATCGGGATGGAATGTCACCCGTGCTACCAATGGTTGTTGAAGGTGGTGGGGCCATACCTTGAACGCTGGCCGGATGTGGATGTCGACGTGAAGCAGAAATTCCAGTTTGGCGGTATCGGCGCCCTGTTCGGGCACGACATCGATATGCTGGTGACCCCGGATCCGTTGCACCGGCCTGGCCTGGTATTTGAGCCGGTGTTCGATTACGAGCAGGTGCTGGTGGTCTCGCGGGATCATCCCCTGGCGGACAGGGATTTTGTCATACCCGGCGATCTGGAGCGGGAGACCCTGATCACCTACCCGGTGGAGGTGGAGCGGCTGGATATCTATACCCGGTTTTTCCTGCCGGCTCACACCAGTCCTGCCCGGCACAAGACCATCGAGACGACGGACATCATGTTGCAGATGGTCGCCGCCGGCCGGGGCGTATCGGCACTGCCGAAATGGTTGGTGGCGGAGTATGCTGAGAAGCTCCCGGTGGCTCCGGTTCGTCTGGGGGAGGAAGGGTTGCCCAAGCAGATCTTTCTGGGCCTTCGTGAGCGGGATTGTGAGGTTGATTACCTGAATTCGTTCATGAACCTGGCCCGGGAGGTTCGCTGGGGCTAGGCTCTTGCGTTAAACTGCGCGAAAAATTTAACAGGAAGCACAATCATGAGTGATATCCCCGCAGACCTGAAATACATTGAGACCCACCAGTGGGTGCGGGTGGCGGATGACGGCACCGCTACCGTAGGTATTACCGATTTTGCCCAGGAGCAGCTTGGCGATGTGGTCTACATCGGCGTGCCAGATGTGGGTGTGACGGTCAACGGTGGCGAGGAAGCCGGCGTGGCGGAGTCGGTGAAGTCGGCGTCGGATGTTTTCAGTCCGGTGACCGGTGAGGTGATTGCCGTCAATGAGAACCTTGAGGATGAGCCGGAGCTGGTCAATGAGGATCCGTATGGTGATGGCTGGATGTTCAAGGTGAAGCTCGAGGATGCTGGTGAGCTCGATGGCCTGATGGACGCCGCCGCTTACGCAGAGCATGTGGCTGCCGAGGAGTAAGATCCCCGGCAGCCATAGTCCGTGCAGGAGCAGTCGGGCAGGGCTTTCGAAAACACGCTCCTTGTGGCACGTCCCTGTGACGCTTGAGCTCCGCCATCCATGGCTCCGCACAGTTTTCGAAAGCCCTGCCCGACTGCTCCCATGTCTGGGTGCAGTGGCCAATTAGCTATAATCTTGCATCCTTTGATTCCTTGTTTGGCTGGTGTAACTGATGAATTTCCCGATTTTGTATCTTCGAAAAGGCGCCGAGCGCCGCCTTCGTGCTGGCCATTTGTGGGTTTACAGCAATGAGGTCGATACCCGCCGCACGCCGCTGACGGAGTTTCAGGCCGGTGATCAGGCCGAGCTGCGGGCTTCCAATGACAAACCGTTGGGCACGGTATTTGTGAATCCCCATACGTTGATCTGTGGCCGGCTGATCAGCCGGAATCCGTCCCAGGGGATGACGCCCCAACGGCTGACCGAGCGGATGGAGATTGCGCTGGCGGTTCGGGAGCGGCTGTTCGATAAGCCGTTCTATCGCTGGGTGTTTGGTGACAGCGACGGGCTTTCCGGGCTGGTGGTTGACCGTTTCGGGGATACCGTGGTGGTTCAGATATCCACGGCCGGCATGGAGCAGATGAAGGAGGCGATTGTTCGTGCTGTGCAGCGTCTGGTGCATGCCGATGCGATCATCCTGAAAAACGACGGCAAAATGCGCAAGGTTGAAGGCCTGGAGACCTATGTCGAACAGGCCCATGGGCCGGAGGCGGATTTTCTGCAGGTCGAGGAGAATGGCGTTCGCTTCGAGGTGCCACTGGCCGGTGGCCAGAAAACCGGTTGGTTTTACGATCATCGCATGAATCGCCAGCGCCTGCAGGCGTATGCGCCCGGTAAGCGGGTGCTGGATGTGTTCAGTTATGTCGGTGGCTGGGGGTTGCAGGCGGCCTGTGCCGGTGCCACTCAGGTGACGTGTGTCGATGCCTCAGCGACGGCGATTGATGCGGTGCATCACAATGCGAAGATCAATGGGCTCGATAATATCGAAACCATCGAGGGCGATGCTTTTGAGGCGCTCAAGGCGCTGGCGGACGAGAAAGAAAAGTATGACATCGTGGTGCTGGATCCGCCTGCCCTGATTCCCCGTCGTCGTGACCAGAAAGCCGGTGAGCAGGCTTATGCTCGCCTGAATCAGTTGGGATTGCGGCTGCTTGAGAGGGATGGTTTGCTGATTTCGGCTTCCTGCTCCATGCATCTGTCCCAGGAAAAGCTGATCGACATCATCCGCAGCAGCG
>JABURI010000106.1 GCA_014762755.1 Marinobacter sp. | reverse complement strand
CCGGCACCCCCTCGAACAGGGCGAAATACAGGGGGAAGCACCCCCACATGGTATAGGCTGCGAGGCCGTAGAGAACGCCCTTGGTGGTCTCGGGTGTGGCTGCTTTCATAGGTTCCTCATTATCCAGCCGGTCAATCTACCACAAGGACGATGATGAGTGCGCTTGAACGAACGGCTTACCGGCAGCAGGCCTTGAATTTTTTCCCGCTGCCGCAGGGACAGGGTTCATTACGACCGGGTTTGAGCTGACCCTCCTCGGTCTGGCCGGACAGGTAATACCAGCGGCCATCCTCCCGGACAAAGTCAGAGTTTTCCTCGAGATAACCCCAACCGGCACCGGCGCGATAAACCGCGCGAAAATGGACCGTGCCCCTGCTACCCTGTTCCGTGCTGTCCAGTATCTGCAGCGATACCCATTCCGGTGCCCCTTCCAGGTTCAGATCGGCCGGGCAGGTATCGGGATGCCAGGTCGCAAGCAGATAATCCGCCCGCCCCTGCACAAACGCCGTATACCGGGACCGCATCAGTGCTTCCGGCGACGGAGCCGGTTTTCCCTGGTGCCAGGGGCCACAACACTGCTGATAGGTCTTTCCGGAACCGCATGGGCAGAGGCTGTTTGACGGGTCGGGTATCATGTCGTGGGTTTGCTCCGGTTTGGCTGTCGAGCTCCAAGTGTATCAAGTTCAGAAGGATGAAAAGGCTTGTTTGACCTTTCCGTGGTTCAGCTCGTGCTGGCCAACCTGGCCATTATCGCCGGTGCCTGCCTTCAGGGGGTTGCCGGATATGGTATCGGCACCCTGTCCGCACCTCTGTTGTTCCTGATCAGCCCGATCCTGTTGCCTGCGCCGCTGGTACTCAATGCCACGTTGTTGACCATCCTGATGCTGATCCGCAACCGCGGGGCCCTGGAAATCCGGCAGGTACGCTTTGCCATCGGTGGCGGGTTTGTCGGCATGATTCTGGCGGGCATTACCCTGGTGCTGATTTCCCCGAAAGGATTTGAACTGGTGTTCGGCATCCTGATCCTGGCCGGTGTCGCCCTGAGCGTGGGCGGCCTCAAGCCCGGGCTCAATGCCCGGAACAGCGCCATCGCCGGTGCCGCTTCCACCTATATGGGCACCATTACCGCGGTCGGCGGGCCGCCGATCGCCCTCATCTACCAGAATGAGCAAGGCCCCCTGGTGCGCGCAAATATGTCTGCGTTCTTTCTGGTCGCCAGTTTCTTCAGCCTGACTGCCCTGTCACTGTCCGGTTACCTGGGAGTTCGTGAGCTGGGGCTGTTCGCGGCCACCTTCCCCGGAGTGCTCATCGGTTTCCTGCTGTCCGGAAAACTGGTTAACCGCATGCCTTTTGAAGGGCTGAGACCGATCATCCTGGGGATCGCCGCAGTGGCGGGTACGGCGGCACTGGTGCGAGGGCTGATGTCGCTCTGAAGGCCAAACAGATCGCGAAAATCCGATATTTCACGAGATTTTACATTTCAAGCGAACAAACTTTCGCCAATCAGGGCCAGAATGGTGCAATAAAAAGGAATCAAAGAGAAGCGGACTCCGTCATGGCTCTACGGCACCAGGAAGTCGTTGAAACCCGGATCGACGTTGCCGACCTGGAAATCGGCATGCACGTGATCCGGCTGGACCGTCCGTGGGAAGATACCGACTTCCTGCTGCAGGGCTTTGTCATCCAGAACAAGTCCGAACTTCAGGCCCTCCAGGCCCAGTGCCAGTTCGTCTTTATCGAGGGCCGTGTCGAGGCGGCATCGCCACCCCCAGACCGGCCGCAACAACCGGCCCGCAAAGGCTTCAGTCTGTTCGGCAAGCGCAAGAAACCTGCCGCCCAGCAACCCTCAGCAGCATCTCCCCGGAGCAAACTGCCCCGCAAGCGCGTCAACTACATCAACAAGGTGAGCATGGGCGAGGAGATGGCGCCGGCCGTGATGCGCTTCGAGGAGGCCAGGGATACCGCGAAATCCCTGATGGCAGGGCTTCGTCTGGGGCGGACCCTGGATCTGAACAATGCCCGCAAGGTCGTCAACAGTTGCGTGGACAGCGTTCTGAGAAACGAGAACGCCCTGCTGCTGCTCACCAAGATCAAGAACCAGGACGAATACACCGCCGAGCACTGCATCAACGTATCCATCCTTTCGGCTGCGTTTGGCAAACACCTGGGACTGCTGGAAGGGGAAATCCGCAACCTGGCCCTGTGCGGGCTGCTGCACGATGTCGGCAAGACCCGGATCCCGGACCGGGTGCTGAACAAGCCCGGTGCCCTGACGCCGGACGAATTCAGTATCATGCGGGAGCACACCAGCCACGGCCGCACCATTCTCATGGGCACCAGCAACGCCCTGGCGACGGCAGTGGATGTGGCCTTCAGCCACCATGAACGGATGGACGGTTCCGGTTACCCGCGGGGGCTGGAGAGCCACCAGATTCCGCTGTTTGCCAAGATGGTCGGCCTGGTGGACACCTACGACGCCATCACCAGCAACCGGATCTATGACAAGGGCCGGGCCTCCATGCAGGCGCTGGAGATCATCCATACCCATCGGGGCACCCAGTTCGATGAGGAGTTGGCGGAGGCGTTTATCCAGATGATCGGAGTGTACCCACCCGGTTCAATCGTGGAGATGCACAATGGCGAAGTGGGCATCGTGGTGGAAACCCGCCCCGGCCAGAAGCTCAAGCCCAAGGTCCTGCTGGTGCGGGAAGCGGACAAATCGCTACTGAAGCCCTACCGGCTGATCGACCTGATGACCTCACCCGACGACCATGCCGGCAACACTTACCGCATCAAAAAAGAAGTGCCTGATGGCAGTTTCGACATTGTCCTGCAGGACTTTGTCGACCAGGGACTGATCACCAGCAAGCCTTCGCAACCAGCCCCCTGACCCTGTTAACCTGGACGCTTGGTGACCGCCATGGTCAGGCGTGAAATACAGGTAGTCTTGCCCTGCTCGTTCTCGATGCAGATTTCCCAGACCTGGGTGGCACTGCCGATATGCAGGGCAGTGGCTGTTCCGTACACCCAGCCTTTGCTCACCGGCCGGATGTGGTTGGCGTTGATGTCCAGGCCCACGGCAACGGTCTCCGGATCCTTCAGGCAGCAGTTGGCGGCCATACTACCCAGGGTTTCCGCCAGCACCACCGAGGCACCGCCATGCAGGATACCGAACGGCTGGACCGTACGCTCATCCACCGGCATGCGGCCCTTCACGTAATTGTCACCGACTTCGAGGTATTCAATACCCATGTGGCCAACAGCCGTTTTCCGGCTGGCTTCCATCATTTGCTCAAGATTCGGGGTTCTGGTCCAGATTGCCATGGGTATGCTGCTCCTGAGTTGAACTGGTTCGATAAGCGTTGATGGACTGAGTCTATCCGGTTAGCTTGCTCAGCACCACGGCTTTCATCTTACTCCGGGACCACTCAGTAAACCCGAACCAGTTCCCGTTTCTCCCAGCCAATCCGGCCGGTTTCCACCACCTGACGGCGAATCCCCGGCACCGGCCGGATCATGAACAGATCTCCATCCCTGCCCACCAGGGTTCGCGGTACGCCACAGGCCCGGGCAATATCGGCATTGGTTTCCATGTGTTCCATCTCGCCGTGGACAGGAATCGCCAGATTGGGTCTGACCCAGCGATACATGGTTTCCAGCTCCTCCTGGGCCGGATGGCCGGAGGCGTGGATGGGAACCCCGGCGTCTTCGGCGGTGATCACCCGGACGCCCAGTTCCTTCAGTTTCAGGATCAAGGCTTCAATAGCCTCCTCGTTGCCCGGGATCGCCCGGGCACTGAAAATCACGGTATCGCCAGCCTCCAGTTCGAAATCCGGATGGGTGCCCATGGCCAGGCGTCGAAGCGCAGTTCTGGGCTCCCCCTGGCTGCCGGTCGCCACCGCCAGCACTTCTTCCCGGGGCAGGTAACCCAGGTGGGATGGATTGATCAGTTCATCCGCCCGATCCCAGATGCCTGCCGCCTTGGCTGCACCGCTCATATTGATCAGGGAACGCCCGAGTAGCCCCATGTAACGACCGGTCTCACGGGCGATACCGGCCAGGGTGTGCAACCGGGCAATGTTGCTGCCAAAGCAGGTCACCACAACCCGACCTTCGGCGCTGCGTACAGCGTCGAGCAGGCCCTCGTGCAATGCCCCTTCCGACATGGAGTGGCCCTTGACGGTGGCGTTGGTGGAATCGCAGACCATCGCATCCACGCCTTCCTCAGCCAGGTCGGTAAAGGTCTTCGGTGAGTAGCCGTGGCCAACCAGTGGCTGGTCGTCCAGCTTCCAGTCACCGCTATGGAAAATATTGCCCAGCGGTGTTCGTATCATCAGGGCATTGGGATCGGGAATGGAATGGGTCAGGGCCAGCCACTGCACCTTGAACGGACCGATCTGCCTTTCCTCACCGGTATTGACCTCAATGATCGGTACCCGGTGCAGCAGGTCGAATTCCGCCAGTTTCCGGCGCAGGATCTCGGCGGTGAACCGGCTGGTGTAGACGGGGCATTGCAGCACCGGCCACAGGTAGGGCACCGCACCGACATGATCCTCGTGGGCATGGGTGATGACCAGTCCCGCCAGCTGTTCGCGACGATCGGCAATAAAGGCCGGGTCAGCCATCTGTACCGGCGGCTCGCCGCGGTGGTGAACGGTGCCATCGGCGGCAATCCGGCCCGGTTTCGGGAAGGTGACACCACAGTCCACCATCAGCCACCAGCCGTCGTGGCCATAGAGGTTCAGGTTCATGCCGATTTCACCAGTCCCGCCAAGGGGTAAAAACCAGAGGTCGTTGTGGTCTGGCGTCATTGCGGGGAGTTTTCCAGGTATTTCAGCACCAAGGCCTCGTGGGTTCCATTCATTTCAATCAGTTTCAGGGCAGCGCGGATGTCATCGGCATAGGCGAGGGCCGGCGAATCCTTGGCGACCGCGATCCAGGAACGCTCCCCCGGCACGAAGAAAGGTGACACCCTGGCTGCCAGATCCAGTTGCTGCGCAGTGTACAGCCCCACCAGTTCCGGGGCGATCACCACATCGACCCGATCCCTCGCCATCATCAGCATCAAATTTTCATAGCGCGGTGCCGGCTCCTTCAACAGGTTCTCGTCGTTGTCAAAGCGGTTGAAGTAGCGTGCGCCTTCGAGCACCCCAATGCGTTTGCCGTACAGGTCGGAGTAGCGTTCGATCCGGTGCTGGTCGTTCAGATAGAAAAACAGCCGCCGTTCCGGCGGAAAGGCCGGCGCCACAAACTCCAAATGCTCATCACGCGTTTCTGTGCGTACCGGGCCAAGCATGATATCCACCTCGCCCTGGGTCATCATGCGAAGCACACGGCGGAAGGGGGCTTCTCGATAATGCACCTGCCAACCGAGCAAGTCCGCGATTTCCTCAAAGATTTCCACGTAAAGACCGCTCTTCTGATCCGCTTCGATAATTCGGTAGGGAGGTGCGTGGTTCACCCCGACCGTCACCACTAAAGGTTCGACGGTCTCTGTACCCCGCTGCGCCGTAGCGGGGGCAGCCACCAGCAACAATAGGAGAATAACGTAACGTCCCATCAAAAAAGCGTCCTTTCCGGGTTTCCCATACATTGGCAACAGACGACGATCTGTTTCTGGCCACTAACGAGTATAGCTGCTCCAGATCTGCTCCCCGTGAATTTACGTATGCAGGGTTGAATCCGGACTGTTCCGATGCCAGCTCAGAGAGTACATCGGACAAAACGTGCCATTCATTCCGAGACGAGAGGTAGCAATCCGTATGAAGATCCTGATGGTTCTGACATCACACGATCAAATGGGCGATACCGGCCACAAGACCGGTTTCTGGCTCGAAGAGTTCACCGCGCCCTACTACGTGT
>JABURI010000032.1 GCA_014762755.1 Marinobacter sp. | reverse complement strand
TCGCGGGCCCGGTAGAGGTCTTCATCCTCCACGTGGACATTGCTGAAACCCGCCGCACCGATCTCCCCCAGCGCACCCTGCAGGTAATGGCCGCCAACGTAGGACTCGATACCGTGGACTTCCAGAAACCCGGCTACAATGTGTGCTTCGGTAATGTCCCGGGCCCGATAGGCTATTTGCAAAGGCCTACTCCTTCTGTGACATTCAGGGCAGCACCCGCTCGTTAACGGGGTTATGATTTCAGCATAGACCCACCCGCTCCGGGGAGCCATCAAGGATACGCAGTGGATATCATCTGGATTGTTCTGGCCATCGTGCTGCTCATCGTGGCCGCCACCCTGTTCCTGTTCAGGATCGAGGATCTGTCCCATCTGGACGACCGGGATTATCCGGTGCGGGGAAGCACCCCCAGCGAGGGACATCAACAGGTTCTGGGCCAACTCCGGGAACTGAGGGAAGCCGCCAAGGACCTCAAGGGCAAGGCCAGGCTGATCGCCCTGCGCCAGCACATGGACACCCTCAGCGAAGGCATGAAGCTGGTGTCGGAGTTCCGGCACAACGAAGAGCCCCGGGGTGAATGGGTGATTGCACCGGGTGTCGATACCCGCCGGCGGGTGCTTTACATCCACGGCGGCGCCTGGGCCGCCGGCAGCCCCAGGAGCCACCGGACCATCACCGACCGGTTTTCCAGCCTGGCCAATGCCGCAGTTTTCGCCGTGGACTACCGGCTGATGCCGGAACACCGTTTCATGGATGGGGTCCGGGACTGTCAAAGGGCCTACAGCTGGCTGCTGGACCACGGCCCGGATGGCCGGGAACGGGCCAGTTTTATCGTGGTGGCTGGTGATTCCGCCGGCGGCAGCCATACCCTCAGCCTGCTGGCCTGGGCGAGGGACAACGGGCTCAGGCAGGCGGATGTGGCGGTTGCCCTGGCGCCCTCAACCGACCTGACCCTGACCGCCCCCAGCAACCGCAACAACATTCCCACCGACCCCTTACTGGGCCCGGTATTTGGCGGCCTGGCCAAGATTCCGCTGCCGATCATCTGGTGGGGTACCCTGGCGGCGTTCCGGGTGTCGCCCACCAATCCGGTCGCCTCGCCGTTGCGAGGCAGTCTTGCCAATCTGCCACCGACCCTGATTCACGCCAGTGATACCGAAATGCTGCTGGATAACGCCAGGCGCTACGCGGCCAAGGCCCAGTCCGAAGGGTCCGTGGTGGAGCTCCATACCTGGCCAGGCATGGTGCACGTGTGGCACATTTTTGGAGAGATGCTTCCGGAGGCCGAAGAAGCCTTTGAAGACATCCGGGAATTCCTGGCCGATATTGAGGCCGGCAAGAGCGAATAGGTTGCCCCATGTGCGGACGCTTCACTTTCTACACGCCCCCCGAAACCCTGATCCTTGAGTACTTTCCGGAGGGTCTGGAAGTGGATGGCCAGTTCGAGCCCAGCTACAACATCACGCCCGGCGTGGGCATTCCGATGATACGCATGACCATGAACGGCACCCTGGTCATGGCCCACTCCCACTGGGGTTTCCGTCCGGTCTGGGCGGGCGAGCAGGCGCCCTCTCCCATCAACGCCCGGGCGGAAACCGTAGCAACATCAAAGTATTTCCGGGAGGCCTTCGCCCACCACCGCTGCCTGATTCCCGCCAACGGCTGGTACGAATGGATGGTCACGGACCATGGCAAGGAGCCCCATTACCTGACCATGAAATCTCCGGATAAGGATCCGGCCATGTTCTTTGCCGGCATATGGACGCCCATGGAAGGGGATGAAACCACCGCCTGCGCCATCATCACCGAACCGGCCCACGAAGCCCTGAAACACATCCACGACCGCCAGCCGGTGGTGCTTGACCCCGGCTGCCTGCGGGACTGGCTCAACCCGGAGCTCACCGAACGCGGCGAGATCCGGGCGGCAACCAACCGGCTGCCTCCGGAGCGTCTTGAGGAATACGAAGTCTCCCAGGCGGTCAACAATCCCCGCCACAACGATCCGGAGCTTTTGCGAAGGGTTAAATAGACAGCCGACGAACCGCTATTTCCGCACCCACTTGTCACCTATCCGGACAAACTGGCCGGCGGGCGTCTTTTCCACCGCCTTCTTGCCGGCGACAGCCTCCACTTCGGCCACCGGAATGTTGTGCTTCGAGGCAATGCGGCTGTATTCCTGGCGCCGGGCCTGATTGATAGCTTCGACGATTTCCCGTGCATTTCCTTCAGCCTTGACCACCTCCAGATAACCTGTCGGCGTCTCACCCACCAGGCCTGATTGCTTCGCGGTGTCGAGCTGCTGTTTGGCTTCCTCCAGGCTCATCGCCAGGGCCGGAAGACTCAGACACAGTGCCAGCAGGAGCACACCGAATTTACTGAACAATCTCATGATTCTCTCCCCATTGAAGCGTCCGCGACCATCAGAACAGGCCCTGGTCTTCGAACAACTCGTCCACTTCCTTATCAACTTTCACGTAGATCTCATGCTGGATCTTGACGTTCAGGTTGACGGTTATGGGTTCCTTTGGCGCCGCCATCTGCACCGTTGGCGTGCAGGCTGCGGACAGCAGGGCCAGGGTGATCACCACAGCCCCCTGTCGCAACCGGGCGGTGCCGGGGAATGTCCGGCTCTGCATTTGCATAGATCTCTCCCCTCTTTGTCGCCGGCTCATGCGCATCAATCGTCCGCGTTGCCGGCGTCACGCTTTTCCATCAGTTTCCGGACTTTCTCTGTCACTGCTTCATTCACCCGGCCGCTTAGCTGCAGGCTGGTCAACAGTGCCGGAATGTCTTCCTGCAGATTGATGTTCACCACAATCGGGTGTCCATCGCGCACCTGCGGATTGCTGCCCTCAAGCCTGAGACCAAGGTTCAGCGTACCTTCCTGATCATAGTCTATCGTGCTGTTGAGCACGGAATAGTTAAAATTCTGAAGGGCCCGGACCACCAGATCCATGGTCTCGTTGTTCCCGGCCAGCGCCTGCAACCGGTCCGCCGGGAGCTTCAGGGTGCCTCCGGGTGCCACCGCCCGGATGTTACCTCCGGCAACCTGCACACCGTGCCGGGTGATTACCAGCGGCACCTCACCCTCAAGCGTGCCACTGCCCGCCAAGCCCTCGGCGGGATATACCGTCATCAGGCGGTCGACCTGTATACCGTTGAGCCACACACGGACGGTCACGGGCAGATTGGCCAGGTTCCATTCCCCCGGCCTGGCCCGCAGTTCCCCCCCCAGAAAACCGGCGCGAGCCCGGACCAGTGATACCGTTCCTTCCGCCAACGCCCGCAATGGTGTCCGGTAGCTGCCAGTGACAGACACAGGCCCCAGCGGCACACCAGGATTGAGCTGTTCTAACTGAAGGTCCGTACTTCGGGCCACCAGGGTATCTTCCAGGGACAGCTCCAGAGTGCCAATGAGTCCGGTCCAGGCCATCCGGTCCACAATTCCGGACATCCCGCTGGCGATTACCTTGCCCTCAAGCTCTGGCCCCGTGTCCGGCAGGCGAATACTGGCCTGCGCAGAGAGGCGCCCATCGCTGATCTCGATTCCGGCTGGCCACTGCACCAGGGTTTCCGCCAGTACCCGGCTCGCCTGACTGCCCTCCAGCTCCGTGCTGAGGGCCACCTGTGGAGTCCCACTGAAGGGCCAGCGGACATCCAAATCCAATCCCAGCCCAGCATTGCCCTTTGCCACACCGCGGAGATCGATCCGATTGAGAGTCGCATTCAGCTGGCCCTCGAAGCTCCAGAGCTGTGGTTTGAGATTGGCCTGTTGTAACGTCCCGACCTCAAGCTCCAGGGAGCCAGCCAATCGCATCTTCTTCAGGCTTCGCTCACTCAGGCTATAGGCGGCTTCCAGCGTGCCAACACCCGGCCGCACCTCCACCTGTTCCAGACGGACAGTCTCGCCCCCATCCGGACTTGCCACTCGCTTCACCTTCAGGATTGAACCGGCCAGGACCTCCAGCCTGGCTGACGCCACACCCGCGGTTCCGGCCAGTCCGATACGCCCATCAATGCCGTCCATGTGCCAACCTCCAGGCTCGGAGTCCGGCAACGAACCGTTGATCCAGAGTTCGGTCGTCTCCGCACGCCACTGCTCCGGGTCCGGCGCCAGCTCAACGTATAGGTTTCCGCGGATTCTGGTTTCTTCGGGCAGATCAACCCGTAAACTATTCACAGAAATGGTGTCCGGAAGCCACGTCGGCGACTGCCCGGGCAACAGCGATGGTTTCGCCCCCGATCCACCCGGTGCAGGCTCCGGCCATTCCGGTATATCAACTTCCAGCTGCTCAACCCGGACACTGGCCAGCGACAGGCTCTGCCAGTCCCAGCCCAGCACAAAACCCGAACCGCTTACCGAGAACGGGCGCGCCGGATCGGAGCTGACCAAAGAGAAGCCATCGGCACGAATTCCGGCCAACGAGAGGTGCATTCCCTGCCAGTCGAACTTCTGGATCGCCTGATTCGCCATCAGCTGCTGCCAGGCGTCCCGGGCATAGACACCGGCACCGATTACCACCAGCAACAGAACAACAGCGGCCGCGGCTAACCACCGGCCGATCCTGCTTGCCCTCGTACGTTTTCCTGCTCCCACAGATTGCTTCCTGCCAACGTCAAACAAGCCGTAACCTGACATCCGGCCCAATCAGTAATAAGGTTTATACAGATTCAATGTTGCGGAGTAACGGCATGGCGTCAATGCTGCGGCAAATACTGGTTCTGACAGTGCTGGGCTTTGTTCTGGGCGGCTGTGCCAGTAATCAGCACCTGCAAACCGGTGAGCCTGTGCAGTTTTCGCCGGTGGAAACGCCGCATTCGCCGGAGAAGGTCGACCGGCTGTGGCAGGTCTTCGAACGCTACCAGGGAACGCCCTATCAATACGGCGGCACGTCAGCACGGGGATTCGACTGTTCCGGGTTTATTATTACCGCCTATCGGGAAGGCCTCGGCCAGCAACTGCCCCGCACCACGGCACAAATGCTTCGCCATGGGCGAGAGGTTTCGCCGGCTCAGGTACAACCGGGGGACCTGGTGTTTTTCAGGATTGACGGCAAGGAGCAGCACGCCGGCATCTACATGGGCGAGAACCGGTTCATTCATGCGTCCACTTCTGTCGGCGTTACCCTTTCCGAGCTGGACGGCTATTACTGGGCCGACCGTTTCACCGAGGCACGGCGTTTCGGAGAGGACTGAACCGGTTCTACAACCGGCTGCAGCCGGAATTACAGACCACCGATGGCCAGTTGCAAGGCGATGGCGGCCATCATCAGACCGATTACCCCGTCGATGACCCGCCAGGCCGCCGGCCTGGACAGGACCGGAGCCAGTGCCGAGCCGCACCAGGCCAGCCCGCCAAACCACAGGATCGACGCGCTGCTCGCACCTGCGACAAAGCTGGTGGCGTCCTCCTGCTGGGCACCCACAGCGGGGATCAGGAGCAAGGTGTCGAGATAAACCTGAGGGTTGAGCAGGGTGACAGCCAGGGTGGTAAACAGGACACCCTTCAGACTGCGCCGGGTCACTTCACCTGCTTCAAGTGCCACCCGGCCCCGGCTTGCGCGCACCAGTGCCTGCAAGGCCAGCCAACCGAGAAACACCACCCCCAGCCAGCGCAGCAGCTCAAGAGCCTCGGGCATGGCCATCAGTGCCGCGCTCACGCCGAACATGCCGAGGGTAAACAGGATCACATCCGAAGCCATGCACAGCCCCGCCGACCACCAGTGATGCTCACGGCGGATCGCCTGGCTCAACACATAGGCATTCTGGGCCCCGATCGCCACAATAATCCCGCCACAAACCACCAACCCGGTCAGATAACTCTCAAGCACGCTCAATCTCCCTGAAAAACTGGCGCAAGCATACCGCGACGGCTATATACTGGAAATTCATACTAGTAATATTGCATCAGTTTTACTTATGATTGACTACAAACTGCTGGAAGCGCTGGCGACGGTTGTTGAATGCGGAGGCTTTGAACGCGCCGGGGATGCGCTCGGGCTCAGCCAATCGGCCGTCTCCCAGCGGATCCGCACACTGGAGATCAGGCTCGGACAACCGGTGCTCGTTCGCAGCCCAGCGCTGAAGGCCACACCCGCCGGCCAGCGGCTGCTCAATCATGTCCAGCAGGTGCAGTTGCTGGAGCGGGACCTGGCGAAATCCCTACCCACCCTGAACGAGCCCTCGGCACGGTTGCGCATTGCCCTGAACGCCGACAGCCTCGCCACCTGGTGGGCTGACGCCATCAGTGAATTCTGCCGCAAGGAGGAGCTGTTACTGGATCTGGTCATAGAGGATCAGGACATTGGCCTGCGTAGAATGCGCGAAGGCGATGTCGCGGCCTGTTTGTGCAGTAGCCCCCAACCCGTCGCTGGCGCCCGATGCGTGCCACTGGGTTCGATGAACTATCTGCCCCTGGCCACAGGCGACTACATCCATCGCTACTTTCCGGACGGTTTGACCGATGATTCGCTCCGCCACGCACCAGCCATCGTCTTTGGACCAAACGATCAGCTGCAACACCGTTTCCTGGCCCAATGCGGTTTCCATGGTTCTTTCCTCCATCACCTGTGCCCGTCCTCAGAAGGGTTTGTGAAACTGGCCACCGCCGGTATGGGCTACGGTATGATCCCGGAAATCCAGGTGCGGGAGGAACTGGCGGCGGGAAGACTGACGAGCATCGCTGCCGGGCAGCAACTGGAGGTAAAGCTATACTGGCACTTCTGGCGCCACAGCGGAGGAGCCATGGATCGCCTTACGCAGGCCCTGCAGTCAAACCGCATTTCCTATCGGTAAAGGAGCTTTCACACTTGGACCTGACCACCCCCGCCCTGCTCTTCCCGGCCATCTCACTGCTCTTGCTGGCTTACACCAACCGGTTCCTGGTGCTGGCACAGCTGATCCGCCAGCTCAAGCAGATGGACTCCGAAGACGATCACGCCCTGATTGCCCGACAGATCGGTATGCTGAGAAAGCGCATCATACTGACCAAGCGCATGCAGACCTTTGGCGTGCTCAGCTTTTTCCTGTGCACCGTCTCCATGTTCCTGCTGTTTCTGGGATCCGAAATGCCGGGCATTGTGGCGTTTGGTATCAGCCTGGTCTTGCTGTCGCTATCGCTCCTCTACTCGCTGTACGAAATCCAGATTTCCACCAACGCAATCAACGTGGAGCTCTCCAACTTCGAGGCGCGAAAAAGTGAAAGCCAGAACTGAAACGATTACCGTGAGCCAGTGGAGTCGATTCCGAACCAGTGGGGGAAACGGAGCAGGCAATAGAGAGCCAGCACGTCGTAAAGTGCATGCCAGAGCATGACCATGCCGAGGCTGGCGGAGAGATAGTAGGCAATCCCCAGCACCAGACCGAGCCCGGTGGCCACCAGGAAATAGGTAAATGACACATAGTGGACCAGGCCAAACAGGACCGACGATGCCATGACGGCAGTCCACGGACCGGTGTACTGGATCAACCAGCCCTGTACCGCGCCCCGGAACAGCAACTCCTCCCCGACACCGGCGAGTATTGACAAGGCCAGCAGTACCGTCCAGGAAAAGCTGCGGGCGAAACGGTGCAGCCCGCGCATCTGCTGTTCCAGATTGTCCGGGAACAACCCCGGGATCCGGGTCACCAGAATCAGGATGAGGTAAGTGGCGACAGCGCCCAAAGCCCCGTACAGCAATACCTCGAAACCACCCAGGCCGCCCCATTGCACGGGAATATTGAATAACCAGATCGCCAACAGGCCAACGACACCGATGCCGCCCTGAAAAACCAGAGCGGCGCGGGTAGAGATGGAAGAACCTCCGGTTTTTGCCATGGTTTACTGGCTGAACAGGTCTTTCACCGGGAAGAGGTCATCGTATGCAGGCGGCTGTTTCTGCCCCTTGGCCTGGAAAGTCTTCATCATGTCGTTGGGGCGGAACATGCCGGCCTGCCAGGTGGCCATGTACTTCAGACTGTCTTCCACCGAGTGGTCCCGGCTGTAGTTGATCATTTCCTTACAGCCGGTGACGGCCAGAGGCGAATTAGCGGCAATCCGGGCAGCGGTGTCCATCACACCTTCCAGCAGGGCTTCGTGATTGTCGTATACGGTATTCACGAATCCGAGCCGGTGAGCTTCGTCCGCGCCAAACTTGCGTCCTGTGTAAGCCAACTCACGCACCACACCCTCAGGTATCAGTTTCGGCAGGCGCTGCAGGGTGCCCACGTCCGCCGTCATACCCAGCTCGGTTTCCTTGATGGTGAAATAGGCATCGGTGGTGCAGTACCGGCTGTCTGCCGCACACACCAGATCCAGGGCACCCCCGATACAGCCGCCATGAACCGCCGCAAGGACTGGCAGGCGCACCTTCTCCAACGAGCTCAGGGTGTCCTGCAGCTGCAGCACCACCCGGCGCAGGTTCTCGGCCATCCGGCCCGGGTCGCCCCCCATGGGCACGGCCTTGGAATCGGTAAACACCCCCAGATCCATGCCGGCGGAGAAATGTTTGCCGGTGGACGAGATCACAATGACCCGGGCATCGGTGTTGGCCTCGATATCCTGCATGCAGCGGGGCAATTCCAGCCAGAAGGCCTTGTTCATGGTATTGAGGGCGTCCGGCCGCTTGAACTGGACATGGGCGATGTGGTCAGACACATCAACCGCGAAACTCTGATAGGAAAAGGGTTCGGTCACGTTTTGTCTCCGTCGGATCATTGACAACGCTGAAATCGGAAATTTCGCAATATTTTCAACTAATTTCTGTTTATTTTCCGTGATTGTCTCCGAATATACCGATCAACTGCCAAGGGCGAAAGGCGGAAATTACAACTCTTCTCCACAGCTTGCCGACAGGCAAACTTGTGCCAAGCTTTAGGATGAACAAATCCTTTTTCAGGGTTTACGATCTGACTTAACAGGGAGGAAGCCGGAATGGGCACTTCAAAAGCGTTCAGGAAAACATTATTGGTCTCTGTTTTAGGGCTCGGTCTTTCCGGCCTGGCGGCGGCCCAGGGCTACATGGGCCCGGGCATGGGCCCCGGGATGGGCTATGGCATGGGGCCAGGCATGGGCTACGGTCCGGGCATGGGCTATGGCCCCGGACCGGGATATGGACCCGGACCGGGCTACGGCCCGGGCATGCATGGCATGGGCCCCGGGATGGGCTACGGTCCAGGCATGGGGTATGGCCCCGGACCGGGCTATGGTCCCGGGTCGGGCATGATGGGAGGCTACCCGGGCATGGGGCCAGGTGCAGGACTGGATCTGACGGATGATCAGAGAAAGCGCATGGAGGAAATCCAGAACCGGCACTGGCAACAGCAACAGGAAAGGATGCAGGAGATGTATGAGCGACGCCAGAAATTCCAGGATGAAATGAACGACGTGCTCACCGACGAGCAACGTCAGCAGCTCCGGGATCGCCAGCGCCAGTATTATCGGGGTTGGTAAGTCGCCTCTGTTGCACCAGAACCCGCATCTGACGGATGCGGGTTCCTGTTATCCGGCATCAGGCCGCAAAGCCTTCGGTAACCCGCCAAAGTACACCACGCGGCTCAGTTGAGCGGGCGTCAGGTACAGCCCGTAACAGGCCTGCAAACGTTCAAAAGTCTCCTCTGCGTTCCGGGGAGCAGGCTCCATTTCCCGGATAAACTGCGCAATATCCTCCACCATGGCCCAGGGGTAGAGAATCCAGCGCCACTTTCGCACCTCGCCGGCACTGAAATCCGCCGGGCAGGTGGTCACCAGTTTTTCGTGGAGAACTGCAGTCCGGAGCTCTGCCGGGCCGAGGGGCTCCAGGTAAGAGCGGGCCGCCCGCAGGGTATCGCCGCTGTCATTGACATCATCAACCACCAGTACCCGGGCTCCACGAATATCCGTTGCCAGCGGTATGGTCACCCGGGCCTCCTTTTCCTGGCTGGCGCCAGCAGCATAATGCTGAACGCGGATGGAGCACAACGTGCCAAGATTCAGGAAATCACACAGAAAACGGGCGGGCATGAAGCCGCCCCGGGCAACAGCGACAATCACATCCGGCCGAAACCGGCTTGCAAGGATATGCCGCGCGACTTCATCGCAGGCGTCCACCACCTCATCCGGGGAAAGCAACTGGACCTGCATGATTGTCGGTTGTGCCATCGGTGACTCCCGCCTTGTGATCCTGCTTTTCAATTTTATACTCTTTCAAAAGCCCCAACAGGAAACCCCATGGATGTCACCTTCCTCGGCACCTCCGCCGGCACACCGACAAAGGCCAGAAATGTCACCGGCCTGGCTTTGATGCACGGCAAACCGAAGCACTGGTACCTGATCGATTGCGGTGAAGGCACTCAGCATCAGTTGCTGCATACCCGCCACTCGGTGATGCAGTTGCAGGCGATTTTCATCACCCATGTGCACGGCGACCACACCTTCGGCCTGCCCGGTTTGCTCACCAGTGCTTCCATGCTCGGCCGTACCGATCCCCTGTTCCTGGTTGCTCCCAGGCCGGTGAAAACCTTTGTGGAAACCGCCCTCGGCAACAGCGATTCGAGCCTGAGTTATGAGCTCAAATACATCGACTCGGAAGCCGACGAATTCTATTGGGAAGACGATGCCGTCGAGGTCATGGCCACTCCGCTCTCCCATCGGGTCTCCAGCCGTGCCTTCACCTTTACCGAGAAAAACCTTGAGCGTCAGTTGCTGAAGAACCAGCTCGAGGCCGACGGTGTCGAGCCGGGCCCGGCCTGGGGCGAATTGCAGCAAGGCAGGGACGTGGTGCTGGAGAACGGGACGGTCCTTCGCAGCGAACGGTACACTGCCATTACCCGGCAACCCAGAAAGATTGTGGTGGGCGGCGACAACGACAACCCGGAATTACTCGAAGCCGCCTGCCAGGACGCCCACGTGTTGATCCATGAGGCCACCTACACCCAGGAGGTTGCCGACCGTGTCGGATCCTGGCCGCAGCACAGTTCTGCGGCCCAGGTCGCCCGGTTTGCCGAGGCAGTGGGCATTCCCAACCTGGTGCTGACGCATTTCAGCTCGCGTTATCAGCTCAGCCGGGATGCTTATCCCCACATCGGCGAAGTAGAGGCCGAGGCGACCGGCCTCTACCGGGGTACGCTATACCTGGCCCGGGATCTTCACACCTACCGTCTGCACAAGGATCTCACGCTGCGGCCAGAACCGGCCCAAGGGGACTAGTCCGTCAACCCGGGGAACCACAGCGCGATCGCCGGGAAGACGATGCACAGGATCAGGCCGGTCAGCTGCAACAGCACGAACGGAATAATCGAACGGTAGATCACACCGATACTGACATTGCCCTGCGCAATGCCTTTCAGATAAAACAGCGCATAGCCAAAGGGCGGCGTCAGGAAGCTGGTTTGCAGGTTGATCGCCACCAGGATGGCAAACCAGACCATCAGGCCGGTGCTGCTCACCCCCGCAAACTCGAGCCCTTCCACCACCGGCAGCAGCAGCGGGAGCACCACAAAGCTGATCTCGATCCATTCCAGGAAGAAACCCAGAATGAAGATCAGCCCCATAAGCAGCAGCAACAGGCCATACGGGCCAAGACCGGTACCGGTGATGATATCCACGATCATGTCATCGCCGCCCAGGCGTTTGAACACGACGCTGAAGCACGTGGCACCAATCACCACGAACAGGATCATCGCCGAGGTTCTCGAGGTATCGCGACAGACCTGACGAAGTGCGCCCAGGTTCAGTTGCCTCAGGCCCAGGGCAAGGACCAGCGAGCCCGCGGCACCGATGGCTGCGGCTTCGGTCGGCGTTGCAATACCTGCCATGATCGAACCGAGTACCGCGACGATCAGTACCACCGGTCCTGCCAGGTCCCTGAGCAGGGCGATGACCAGCGGCGAATGTTCCTCGGTCAGGTGTGCTTCCCCACCCTCTTCCGCCAAAGGTGCCCATTCAGGCTTGAGGTGGGCAATCACCAGCAGATACAGCGCATACAGACCACCCAGCAACAATCCCGGGAACAGGGCAGCTTTGAACAGGTCACCCACCGACAGGTTCATGATGGAGCCCATCAGCACCAACATGATCGAGGGGGGGATCAGGATTCCGAGGGTGCCGGAGGCCGCCACCACCCCGTAGGCAATTTCCGGTTTGTAGCCCTGCCGCGTCATTACCGGCAATGCGAGCAGACCGAGCATGACCACAGACGCACCGATGATGCCGGTACTCGCCGCCATCACGATGCCCAGTAACGCCACCGAAATCGCCAGGCCGCCCCGGACCCGGCCAAACAGCCTTTGCAGGGTCAGCAGGAGGTTCCTGGCCACCCCGGATTTCTCCAGCATCAACCCCATGAACACAAACAGGGGAATGGCAATCAACAGCCAGTTCTCGATGACGCCCCCGAAAATCCGGGAGGACACTGTGCCGAGAAATGGCAGGGGAATATCACCGATAAACGCGAAAAGAATACCCAGGCCGCCGAGCAGGAAGGCAACCGGATAACCACTGAAGATGCCAAGCAACAGGGCAACCACCATGGCAATGGCGAGACCGTATTCATCCAGCATGACCGGCCTCCTCTGCATCACGGCGCGGATCCAGGATCCTGGCCAGGCGATCGAGGATCTGCCCCAGACCGCTGATCGCCAGCAAGACCAGGCCGGCGGGCAAGGCCCCCTTGATCAGATACCGGTCCGTCAGCCCGCCGTAGTTGGATTGCTCTCCCGAGACATAGGACATCTGCACAAAGTGCTTCGATAACCAGGCGATCAACACGCAGAAGGGAATCAGAAACACAAGGTGTCCGATGATGTCGACCCAGTGTCTGCCAGCGGGTCCAAGGCGGTGGTGCAGGATATCCACCCGGACATGGGTGTCGGAGTGGAGGGCATAGCTGCCACCGATCAGTGTCATCAGGCCGAACAAATGCCACTGCATCTCCGTCACCGAATTAATGGTGATGGCATTGCCCAGCAACAGGACCTTGTCATCCCAGCTAAACAGTTCATTCCACCCCACGGCGTTCATCACCACCGTGGTGAGCACCACAAACATGATGGCCAGCACAAGCCAGCTCGACACCCGGCCAAGCCACACGCCAATAGCGATCAGTGGTCGAGCAATTGTTGCGAGAATTCTGGCGAGTCCATTACGCCAGGGCGGAAGGGAATCGGAATAATGACCAGTGTTGGAGTTCATACTGCAGGTGTATCCGTCAGGCCTGAAAGAGTCGTGGAACGCCGGCGGTGACTTTCGCCACCGCCGGCACGAGCATTACCGAATCAATCCCTCGGAATGGCCTGCAGGTCGTACCAGTCGTTGACCAACTGGGTATGTTCCATCAGCGACTCATAGGCCTCCTTGAAGCGCGGATTGTTCTTCATCTCCTCGGCACGGACCTCATCCCAGCCCTTGCGCAGCTGGGAAATGACCTCATCCGGGAAGCGCTTGACCTCAATGCCCTTCTCCTTCAGCTTGCCGATGACACGCATTTGCTCGGCCGGTGCTTCTGCCATGGACCACTGCAGGGTTGCCCGGCAGGCGGTCTCGAACTTGGCCTTGGTGGCGTCGTCATACTCGTTCCAGACATCCTTGTTGATGATGAACGAGAACCAGCTGGCTGACTGGTGCCAACCCGGGAAATAGTAATACTTGGTGATCTCCTCGAAGCCCATGAGCTGATCCACCTGGGGCACGGAGAACTCGGTGGCATCGATACGCCCACGCTCCAGAGCCAGATAGATCTCACCGCCTGGAATCAGCTGGGTGGACGCGCCGTATTTGTTCAATACCTTGGCACCGAGGCCGGAAATCCGGATACGCAGACCATCAAAGTCCTTGATGCTGTTGATTTCCTTGTTGTACCAGCCACCGGTCTCCTGGGGCGAGATAAAGCAGGGCAATACCTTCACGTTGTAGTCATCGTAGGCACTCTGGAGCAGCTCAGTGCCCTCACCGGACCACATCCAGGACATAAACGCCTCGGGAGTGGGACCGAAAGGCAGTGCACCGTAGAGGTTGGTCACCGGTACGGTACCGGCCCAATAACCGATCCAGTCCCAGCCGGCAGGTATGGCGCCGGAAGACACCGAGTTGAATACCTCGAATGCGGGTACCAGATCACCGGGGTTATGGACCTCCAGCTCGACATTGCCATCAGTCACGGTGTTCAGTTCCTCCGCGAAGCGGACCGCACCCTCACCGATGAAGATGTTGGTGTTGAAGGTACTGGCCACATCCAGCTTCTTCGGACCAGCGGCGTGGATGGCCGTTGACAGGGTAAGGGCGGTGAAGCCGGCTGCCAGCGCTGCGGAAACATTCAACTTCTGAGTCATGGTTTCTCTTCCTTTTGTTGTTCGTACATTGGTTTTGGAAAGATGAACCGATGGGCCGGTCGCCCGGCCCGCTTTTTTTACTTCATCGAGATAGTAGTATTGACCTCTTCGGACAAATTGTCAGGCTCGAACCATCGTGCAGTGACGGTTTTGGTCTGGGTCCAGAACTGAATCGCCTGCTTGCCGTTGGGACCAAGGTCCCCCAACTTGGAGCCCCGGGAGCCGGTAAAGCTGAAGAAAGCAACCGGAACCGGGATCGGCACATTGATACCTACCTGCCCCACATCGATGTCATTCTCGAAGCGACGGGCGGCCCAACCGGAACCAGTGAAAATGGACGTGCCATTGCCGTTGGGGTTGCGGTTGATGAACTCGATGGCGTCATCCAGGGTATCCACCTCCACCACACAGAGGACTGGCCCGAAAACTTCCTCCCGGTAGATGGTCATTTCCGGCTTCACGTTTGTGAAGATGGTCGGCCCCACGAAATTGCCCTCCGGGTACCCCTCAACCGTGCAGCCGCGGCCATCGAGGGCCAGGGTCGCGCCCTCCTTCTCGCCTTTGTCGATCAGACCGACCACTCGTTTGAGGGCCTGGGGAGAGACCAGGGGGCCGAGATCCGCATCCCGCTGAATACCGGGGCCAACCTTCAGGTTCTTCGATTTCTCGATGATTTCCGGCAGCCATTCCCGGGCCTTGCCCACCAGGACCAGCACCGAGTTGGCCATACAGCGCTGCCCGGCCGCACCGAAGGCCGAACCGATCATATTGTTGATGGCCTGGCTGCGGTTGGCATCCGGCATGATCACGCAGTGGTTCTTCGCGCCCATCATGGCCTGGACGCGTTTTCCGGCCGCACCGGCACGGTCGTAGATGTGGGTGCCCACGTGGGTGGAACCGATGAAAGAGAGCGCCTTGATGTCCGGGTGATCACAGATCATGTTGGCCACGTCCGGGCCGCCATGGACCACATTGAGAACTCCAGCAGGAATGCCGGCTTCATGAGCCAGTTCCACCAGCCGCATGGTGGAACTGGGATCCTGCTCGGAAGGCTTGAGAATAAAGGTGTTGCCGGTCGCGATAGCCAGCGGGAACATGAAACAGGGCAGCATCACCGGGAAGTTGAAAGCCGTAATGCCTGCCCCTACGCCCAGGGGCTGGTTAAGGGAATAGACATTCACTCCACCGGCCGCATTCTCGGCGATCTCACCAAGCTGCAGGGAAGTGATCGAACAGGCGTGTTCGATCACTTCCAGACCCCGGCCAACCTCGCCTTCGGCATCGGGCAGGGTCTTGCCGTGTTCCTCGGTGATCAGCGCCGCCAGCTCTTTGGTGTGCTCTCGGACAAGAGCCTGGAATTTCAGCATGATACGCATGCGCTGGGCGAGCGAGACCTTCCGCCATTCGCGGAACGCCTCATTGGCAGACGCGACGGCCCGCTCCACTTCCGCCTCGGTGGCAAACGGCACCCGGGAAACGACCTCCTGGGTGGCAGGATTGACGACATCTCGCCACTCCGAACTCTCCGAACGGACTGGCTTACCATCAATGAACAGGGGTATTTCACGAACAGACATGACTGACCTCCGGATGAACGATACAGGGCGTCGGATAAATATAGTCCAAAGTACCGTTCACCGCCGGATCAGACAGCGTTCACATTCCCCACTCCTGCCCCGAATCCGGCGGCATCACCACCCACTCCGGCTCCTCGAACTCACCCAGTGGCGTAATCTCCACAAAGGGCGCGGCGCTGCGGATGATCTCGGTAATCCTCGGATCCTTGTTGGCCTCCATGGCATCCCGGGATTCCTTGCTGTCCCAGGATGCGATGGCGATCAGGGTATTCGGCTCGCCAATCTTCCGGTGGAGCATGGTGCCGCGGGCGCCCGGCGCCTGCTGGATCAGTTCGCTGGCCCGAACCCAGGCGTCGGCGTATTCCTCGGCGGTGTGGCCTTCCAGCACCCGGACTTCGAAGATATATTTCATCGCTCGCTCCTTTTTCTCCACGGCTTCACTGCCATAGTCCGAGTGAATTTGCTACGAATCAAACAAACAGCCAAAGAATTGGCAGCATCCGCGTTTGAATGCCACTCTTGAAGTATGTAGCAAAAGACACTTTTGCCAACCCACACAGGAGGTACGCGCTATGTACAGCAAGATCCTGATTCCGGTGGACTTGTCACACCTGGAGAAAATGCCCAAAACGCTGGAGACGGCGATCGATATTGCCAAGCATTACAACTCCACGCTCTGCTACGTGACCGTCACCAACACCACGCCCGGTGCGGCCGCGCACAACCCCAAGGAGCTGGCGGCGAAACTCAAGGAATTCGCTGAGGAGCAAGGCAAGGCCCACGGCATCAAGACCCAGTCAGAAGTGATTGAGACGCCAGACACTGCGGTGGAACTTGATGACAGGCTCCTGGATGTGATCAAGGAAACCGGCGCGGATCTCGTGGTGATGGCCTCTCACCCGCCCGGCACCGGCGACCGGCTGCACATTCTGCATTCCAACGCTGCCAGGCTGGTAAAACACAGCGATGTGTCGATCTTTGTTGTTCGCTAAGCACAGGACATCAGGCAGGTGAAGGCCGTTTCTGCCACACCAGCACAACCAGTGCGGCGAGAATGACATTACCGGCAAGCATGAAAGGATACATGTCCGGCGAAATGCGCAGCCACTCGCCAGTGAAGTTCATCATCGCGTGAAAAACCAGCACCGCCAGGATACTGCGCCCGGTGCGATTATAGACATGCATGATCATCAGGGTATGGCAGACGATCATGGGCACCCACCAGTATAGCTCCGGGTTGAAGGTGGTATTGGCATAGTAGCCAGGGAACCATACGAAGGACGCATGCCAGGCGGCCCAGACCAGGCCATTGATCAGGCCGGACAGGACCGGGCTCAGGTGTTGTTGCAGAGTCTCGAGGTAATAGCCCCTCAGGCCCACTTCCTCGATTGCCGGAAACACGAAAGATAACAGCAGAAGAAACAACAACGGACCGGGATTGAAGAACAGTCCCCAGTCAGGATCCAGCGGTGTATCTGTGATGCCCAGAAGGACGGCGATGCCGGCCTTGGCCAGATCGAAAACCAGCCAGAACACCAGGAGCCCCAGCCACCAGACGGCAGGAATCCGGCGCCAGTCCACCAATCGCCGGCCCAGGTCACGCAACCGGCGCCGGCCGCCGGAAATCGCCGCCAGCGACAGTCCCGCTACCACCGGGCTGGCACCTCCCAGCAGGAACCACAGGAGATTGGGAAAGGCCCAGACGGAAGAATCCGAGAGCAGCACCGGTGTCCAGAACAGGTAAGCCCAACCCAGATACACCAGAGGAAACGCCAGCACCGGATGCCCCTGAACCCAGGTCCTCAATTTGAAGGCCTGTTGTCGCCGCTCAGTCATGGGGAAACCCAATCTCCGTCACATCCACCACAAAGAACGGAAAATAGCGCTCCGTGCCAAAATGGTTGCCGGCCTCAACATGCATGGGCAACCGGAATCCCTCCACTTCCCTGAATTCGGAGAGGTATCCGCCAAAAGGCTGCCATCGGTATTCCTTGTCCGGGTTGGCATTACTCCAGCGGTCAAAATACACCTGAAGCGGTTGGCCATCCTCTGCAACCGTCACATCCACCGACTGGGATAACCCACCATGGCGCACTGTTACCCGGGCGACGTTCACATCCACGAGTTCCCAGTGCACGTTTGAACCCGGAAGCAGCGCCGCGGGTGTCCAGAATACGGCTTCCGCCACGTAACGCCCGAATGCCGAGCGGGCGTGATCCGGCGTCCCCCCCATGCGGGCCACCGGCAGCAACCCCACTAACCAGAATCGTGTCCAGCGACCGGTGTCCGAACCGGAGATCCGCATCCAGGCGCGCCGTGCATTCATGCTCCAGATGAAACCGACCGGCGCCGCCAGGGTCTGCCGAGCCGACATCGCCAGGTAATCTGGCTTGTCACGATCGCCCATGCCGAATTTTCCCTGCATGGAAAGCGTCGCTACGGTGTAGAGCGGCGTTCCCGGGGCGATGGTGTAATGAAAGTAACGCCGGGCCGGTTCCGGCAGGTGGTCGACCATGGCCGGGTCAAATCGGGCGGGATCCCGCGGCTGGTTCCGGACCAGTGACTCCATGACTTGCCAATCTGCCCAGCGATCGGCATAACGCCTTGCAGACAGTCCGGCAAGGACGAGAATGATCAATATGCTGAGTAAATAGATCGTCATGGTCCCAGGACTTCCCGTGTCTGTTTTCTCCAGCCCCTGGAATTAGCTCTTTTGAGTAATACAAGAACCGGCAGCGGACTGCGCCATAATCTGCCGCTCCGGTTCGCCAGGTAGCACACCGGCCAGCCAAGCTTCGATGACGGTTTCACCGTGCTGATTCGTCAATACCGCCTCCGCCCTCGCCCGGTTCCTTTCGTCCACCTCGGTAATCGTAAAGACACACGCGACGGTGTCTCCGAAATACACCGGCCGCCTGAACCGGAAGTTCATCCCGGAGGCAAGCCAGCCGATCTGACCGCCCACCTCGGTGATCATCCCACCCACCAGCAGGCCATGGCAGATTCGGCCCTGCAGGTTCTTTTCCCCGGCGAACCTGTCATCGTAGTGCACCGGGTTATGGTCCCGGCTGATCTCACCGAACGCCAGGGTTTCCTCCTCGGTGAAGGTGCGGGTGATGGTAAAGGAGTCGCCGGCTTTGAGGCCGGTAATGGCTTTCTCGCGTATGGGTGACATCGATCCTGATCTCCGATCAACGATGGCCTGACTCAGAGATAGCGGCCACCGGCACCGATCGCCACGACGATCAATCCCAGGATCAGGTTGGTGCCCACCAGCTTGCGGATCTGCCCCACCTGGCGCCCGCCTTCCTGGGGATCCTTGTTGGCCACGGCCAGCTTGAGCCGTCGGAAAGGCGCGAAATACACGTGAAAGTAGAGCAGCATCATCACGATCCCCAGCCCCTGCATGGCGTGGATATGCCACCCGGCCCCTGCCATGCCGCCAAACACATTGAAAACCATCCAGTAACCGGTCACCAGCAACAGGATGACGGCGGCCCACACCCAGCGGAAGAATCGGGACAGTGTGTGGCACCAGAGCACCCCGCGCTGGGACGCTTCGATCACCTCGACCACTGCCGGCCGCATGGCCATGTAGGCGAAAAACATACCGCCGACCCAGATCACAGCGGAAAGAACGTGCAGTGCAACAGCCAGACTCATAGGGAGACTCCCGATTAAGGAACATGTGTGATGAGAGCATAAGCGCCCATGCTCCTAAAGCCAACTGCTTACAGCGGGACTTCCGACTCCTCCAGCAGCGGGCGGAACAGGCGCCGGTATTCACCCGGAGTTAGTCCGGTCAGTCGCTTGAACAACCGGCGAAAGAACGAGACATCCTCGTAGCCGGCAGCCACGCTGACCTCTTCCACCGACAGGCTGCCCTGCTCAAGGGCCCTCTTTGCTTCCTCGATCCGCAGGTTCTGAAGGTATCCCAACAACGAGGTCCCGGTGGCATCTTTGAACCGCCGTTTCAGGGTTCGCTCCGGCAACGCCGAGGCTTCGACCAGCCGGGTAATGGCGCCTGGTTCCCTGTAGTGCTCCTTGAGCCAGTCCTCGCATTTACGGACGGCAGAATCCGCATCGTGATGGACATCGAGGCCGATTGCAGCGACGACGAACTGAATGACCTGCTGAGTTTTGCCAGGGATCACTCTCCGGTCTGCAATACGGTCTGCCGGCCGGTGCCGGTTACCCTCGAGCGGGCCTGACCGACAACTCCGGGGCGGTGTCTGCCCCGGAGCCCCCACTCTCTCACGTTCGGTGGATTATGAGACTTTCAGGTATGATCAGGAGTAATTCGACGCCCATCCGGCAGGAGTTGTATGTCATCACCCGTGGTTTTTGCCGTTTTTGCGGTCATCCTGATATCGCTCTCGGTGTTTTACCTGTTTTTCTACCGGAACTGGCGCCGCAATCGGGAACTCCGGCGACCCTTTCCGGCCCCATGGCGTTCAGTACTTGAGGAACAGGTACCCTTCTATCGCCGGTTGCCGGAAGCACGAAAAGAACTCCTGGAGAGATACGTCCAGCTTTTCCTGTTGGAGAAAGACTTCTATGGGTGCGATGGCTTTGAAGTGGACGAACGGGTTCGCCTGACCATTGCCGGTCACGCCTGCCTGCTGATCCTGGGGCGCTCCTTTTCCCACTACGATGATATCCGCAGTATTCTGGTGTATCCGGATGTCTACCGCGTACAGCACGCCTGGGAACACGGCATGATCGTTCACGAGGGCGAGGAAGTGCGGGCGGGCGAGGCTTCAAGCCACGGGCAGGTGGTGCTGGCCTGGAGCGAATGCGTGCACGCCGCCAACGATTCCCACAGCCCGCACAACGTGATTCTCCACGAGTTTGCCCACCAGCTCGATTACCTGGACGGCTCTGCCGATGGCGCGCCGCCGCTCAGCGGTGAACACGCCAGCCACTGGCAGCAAACTATGACAGAGGCCTACGAACACCTGCAAACCACCATCGAGCACCACCACAAACCCTGGCTCGATCCTTACGGCGCCACCGAGCCGGCAGAATTCTTCGCGGTGCTGACCGAGGCGTTCTTCCAGCAGCCGGCGCACTTGCGGCACGAGCAGCCGAAAGTGTTCAAGGCCCTAGAAGACTACTACCGATTCGACCCGCTGAATCCGGGCTAGTGACTGATCCCGAAGTGCTTTAATACGAGCACCATCACCAGGTAACAGACCGCAGTGATACCGATTGAAATAATCAGGCTCAGGTAGAAATTCATGCCCTTGCCCAGCAACAGGGGCAGAGCAATGAACAGGGCGAGAGAAGGCAGTACCAGCCAGAAGATGCTTGACGCCAGGTCACTGATTTTCTGGACATCCCCGGTATCCACATACAGCCAGATCATGGCGAGTACGGAGGTCAGAGGAACTGAAGCGAGAACAGCGCCAATGACGGAGCTGCGCTTGGCAATTTCAGAAATGAGGACCACAAGGACAGCAGTCACAGCCACTTTGGTGATGTAGTAAACCAAGGTTATCCGTCTCCTTTGACGCCCAAGCGGTCCAGATAAACGTGGAGCTCCTGCTCACTGATGTTCACATACTCCAGCACCCGGCCATAGAGCATAACCGTGGGCACGTTGCGGCCATTCAATTCCCGCTGGGTTTCATTCAGCACATAGAGGATGATCCGCTCGGTGCGGGTCAAACCGTCTCGCACATCGGGAATGGTTTCCAATAATGTATCCAGATCATCCTCTTTCATGAAGCTACCTGAACCTCTTCAGCAGTGCCCCTGTTTACTCCCACTAATGAGCACTGGATTTCGAAAGCAGACTGATAACGAGCACTCCCGAGACAATCAGCGTCATCCCGATTACCGCCGGCAGATCCAGCCGCTGACCAAAGGCCAGCCAGCCAATCAATGCCACCAGCAAAATGCCCAGGCCGGCCCATACAGCATAGGCAATACCCACGGGAATTGTCTTGAGCGTGAGTGCCAGAAAATAGAACGCGACGGCGTAGCCGCCGACCACCAGAACGCTCGGCACCAGTTTGGTAAACCCGTCACTGGCTTTCAGTGCCGAGGTTGCGAGTACCTCGGCGACAATGGCGATACCCAGAAAAATCCAGCTTTTCATCAATGACTACCCAATGCAGAAAAGGCCGAACTTTAACGAGTAGGATCGGGCTTGCCTACCCCGCACTGAGAGTGACCTCACAACCACCGGCGCACCTGGGATGCATAGCGGTCATAGGTCTCGCCAAACAGCGCCCGCATATGCCGTTCCTCCGGCAGGATCTGGAAGCGGTTCATGTAGACGATAAACAGAGGCAACAACAAAGCAGCGAATACGCTGCCCAGGAACAGGCCCCATGCGACAAGCATCAGCAGGAATCCCAGATACATCGGATTTCGGGTAAAACGATACACCCCCTTCACCACCAGGCTTTCTGACTGGTGCGGTATGCGGGGATCCACGGTTGTGCCAGCCGACCTGAACTCCATAACCCCCAGCAGAGCAATGCATCCCCCGACAGCCAGAACGGCCCCGGAAATCCATAGCTTGCCGGGGATGGTGAGGTAACCGGCGGGCAGAATACGGGAAACCGCCCACATGGCCCCTCCGAAGATTATGACCAGCAGCAGGGGTGGGATCTTGAGTTCAAGTGCGTTCATGATCGATTGCCGTCCGTCTTTCCTTTGACCTGTCCGTCGGCGCCATTGTTTACTTACCGCAAACAGAAACTGATCGCCGGGGTTGAGCGAGAGCCCACGTCCGAATCCAAATGGTAATCGAAAAATATGAGCACACACGAACAATATATGTCTGATTTCATGCGCGTGTTTTCCGAACTGGACCGCTGGGGCCCGGGTTCGGAACAGGATACGCTGAAGGCATTGTCCATGGTGCCATTCGAGCCCCAATTCATCCTGGAAATCGGCTGCGGCAAGGGGGTTGCTACAACCGTGCTGGCCACTCATACCTCGGCGCATATCGTTGCGGTGGATAACGACGAGCCGGCTCTGGCCCGCCTGCGGGAGAGAACCCGGGAAGCGGGACTCTCTGACCGCATCGAAACCGCCTGCCACAGTATGCAGGAACTGCCCTTCAACGCTGCCAGTTTCGATGTGATCTGGTCAGAAGGCAGTGCCTACATCATATGCGTAGCCGAAGCTTTCGAGGCATGGCGCCCCCTGTTGAAGGATATCGAACACGAACTGGGAATTTACCGGAACCATCTGGGTGAGTTCGGCTACCAGATGTTCGTATTGCAGAAAAGCTGAGCCCCTGAGCCGGGCCTTAACACAGATTTTTTTACTTGCTTTCACTTGAGGCGCAACACCCAATCCCCTGCTGAATGGGAGGACAGGGAACTGTGCCGTACGAGCAGAAAACACAGCAGTCGCCAGACTTCGGTTTTAACAACGCTTGGCACGCCTCGCACTCATAGAAATATTGACAGGCGTTCGTCGGCATCACTTCCGTTTTTTGATAACCACACTCCGGACAGGTGATGGTGGACTCGAGAATCACTTCGGCCATAACTGCCTCCTGTTGCATCCAATTCACACGAACTTCCTACTCACTGCAGTCAGTTTCATGAAAGGACGTGAGTCCGCACTTTTCAAGCACCCGAAATCTGCTTTCCCCACAATTTAAAGGCGCGCGGTGCCTACTTGGCGTCGGTCTTGCCTGACTCCAGGGAAAACATGCCCGCAAAATGATGCCGCATCTGGCTACCACGTTCCATTTTCTCGGTAAGTTGTGCCTGTTGCTCGGAAAGACTTTCAAGTTCCGTAATGGTCTGCTTCATATTAGGCAGCGCTTCGCGCCTGAAGCTATTGATCGCATCCCAGGCGGCAAGGCTGTTTGCAAACGTCGCCTTGAGTTTCTCCATATCCAGCGACGCCTGAGAGGCCTGCTTATGAATCTCGACGCCTTGTTCCTGCAGCCTCTGGGATGTCTGATACAAAAGTTCTGATGCGGTTTCATTCGAAGCATTCAATGCTTCCAGCTGTTTTTTCTGCCGCTGGAGGCCCATCGCAATATTTGAAGCAATGGCGAGAGCTTCGATGGTGACATCCAGAGCCCTTTTTATACCGCGAATCAATTCCTTATTGTTGCTGATCAGCAAGTCAGCCGACTGAACGCCCTGCTGATTTACAGCGAGACGCTGCTGCAGGTCCATGATCCTCTGGCGTAGCGCGAACAGGACCTCCTCTTCGAGGAACTTTCTTTTACTGTCATCCGCCTCTTTCTCAATCTGCGCCTCGAGTTCAGCGTCAAGGAGTTGGCCAAAGGCTACATAGTCCTCAAGCTCAAAGGTGAGTTCGCGCATCCGGTCACGATCAGTTGCCAGATCCACGTTGTCCTGGGAGAGTTGTTGCATGCCCAGACGAAGCGAATTGGCAATATCCTCGATGACCCGACTCACAGCCTGATACCTGGCAGCCCACCGGGAGACCGGAGTACCGACGAACGGCAATCTGGATAAGAGGCGACGGACGAAGCCCATTGAAAAATCGACTTCATTAGGGTTTACCTCGCGCACCTTCCCCTGGAGCGACAGAAGCGCCTCATCGATTGCGCTGCCCTCATCAGCGGCCTGCGCCAATTCGTGCACGGGGCGTTTTAGCAAGGCGCTGGCTTTGGACAGTTTGTATTCCGCATCTTTACCCAGGCCTTCAACCTCAAGTATTACTTCCCTTCTTTCACTGAGGTCGCGCTCACCTACTGCCACCAGTCGCTCCAGCACCTCAGCAGCCTTACTTTGAAAAACTGGCAGTTTTTCCTTCTTCTCATCCGTTGAATGGTCAGTAAGTTCTGATGAATGAAGCTTGGTGTGGTGCGTGAGATCGTCCATGCAATGGTTCCTTTACAACGGGGTTAGCGTAGCGGCGGTTCCGGCCTGTCGCTGATTCGGAATTCAAGCTAACCATTTTCTTGAGGCATTGCAATTGGTTGGAAGCTTGCCTGCCGCATTTAAAAACGGTTGACCAAGAGCATCAATCATTTGTCGGATCTTTTTTGCGCCTTTCTTCTCACTGCGGGAATTTTTTTTTGTGAAAATTGACCAGATTTAATAGTGTTCCAATTACTGCATAGTGCCCGATGGTGGATCCTCAGCGCTTAAAACAATCGTATGTTACTGAATTAAAGAAACATGCCACGAGATCCTTACCGAACGGAGTCGGTCGCTGTCGTTCAATGCGTGTTGTTTCATGGATAGAAAAAGGCCTCTGCACCCGTGAATACGTTTCTTCAGATTGCGTTTGGTTTCCCCACCCTAATCTGGACGGCCGTACTATTGTTCAGCCTGTTGTATTGGGTTGTCGCCATGGTCGGTATCGCTGACTTTGATGTCTTTGACATTGATCTGGACCTGACCGAAGCAGCGGGCGGTGGACTGACCGGTCTTATGGCCACCCTGGGCTTAACCGGTGTTCCTCTGCCTGTAGTACTGACTGCATTCAGCCTCAGCGGATGGATGGCCTCCTACTTCGGCGATCTGCTACTCCTGGCCATGCTCTCTCCCGGCCTGCTCTCCCTGGTCGCGGGCACTCTTCTTTTCCTCCTTTCCCTCGTTATCGGTGCGAAGCTCGCTGCGCTTCTGATAAAACCCCTAAGAGGACTATTCAAATCCACGAAAGCCTCGTCCCGGGATGTTCTCGGTATCACGGGAACCGTGGCCTACGCCATTTCCCCGGACGCGGGCCAGATCGACTGTTTCGTCAATGGCGCCCACGTGCGCCTCCAGGCCAGGAGCAACCAATCCATCCAGCCTGGCGAAAAAGCGGTGGTGATCAAGTATCACCGCGAGCTCAAGGCCTATCAGGTAATTCCCGAGGCCGACTTCATCACCGGTGTAACCCGGTAATCACCAAGAAAAGGAGTAATCAATGTTGGAGTGGATTCTGCCGGTGATGATGTTCATCGGTGTGGCATTCGTCACGTTGCTGGGCATTCTGCTTTTGTTCAAAGCGTTCTACCGCAAAGTTGACCAGGGCGAAGCCCTGATCGTGAACACCCTGGCCAAAACTCCCGGGGTGCATTTTACCGGGGCCATGGTTCTGCCGGTCATTCACCGGGCGGAGAGAATGCGCATCAGCGTCATTCCACTGCAAATCGACCGGCGGGGGAAAAATGGTCTGATCTGTAAGGACAACTATCGCGCCGACATTTCTCTAGGCCTGTACCTGCGCGTTAATGAAACCCCGAACGACGTCCTCCGCGTGGCCAAGTCTGTCGGCGTCGCCCGAGCCTCGGATAAAGAGGCAGTCGATGAGCTGTTCAATGCGAAATTCTCCGAAGCGCTGAAGACCGTCGGCAAAAAATTCAATTTCGTCGAACTCTTCGAAAAACGTCAGGAGTTCCGCCAGGAAATCGTCAAGCTCATTGGCGATGACCTGAACGGTTATGTCCTGGAAGACGTCGCCATTGACTACCTTGAGCAAACCCCGGTCGACCAGCTTGATCCCTATAACATCATGGATTCAGATGGTATCAAGCGGATCAAGGAAATCACTGAACGTAACCGGGTGGCAACGAACAACCTTGAGCGTGACGCCGAAGTGGCCATCGCCGAGCGCGACACCACTGCCTTTGAGCAAAAGGAAGCGCTCCGTAAAGCCCAGTCCGAAACCGAGGCCCGGACCAATCGCGAGATCGCCGAGATCGATTCCAGGGAAACCGCTCGCAAAAACAAAGCGCACGAAGAGCAACGTCAACAATCCGAACTGGCCAAAACCGAGGCACAGAAGGCCATCGACATTGCTGAAGAAGAGCGTGAGCGAGAGAAGCAATTAGCGGCGAAGGCACGGGAAAAAGCCATTGCTGTTGAAGAGGTCGCTATCCAGTCAGCCACGGAACTCGAACACATCAATCGTGAGCGCCGGGTCGAGGAAGAGCGCATCGAGAAAGACAAGGTTCTGGAGGTCAAACAGAAGGAAATCGCCGACATTCAGGCCGAGCGGATTCAGGTGGAGTCGCGCGTCGCTGAAGAGGAAGAAAACATCCTCACCATGCGAAACCGCGAAGAGGCCAGAAGAAATAAAGAAACCGTGGTTATTTCGGCGGAAGCGAAAGCCGAGGAAGGGCGAGTTGAACAGGTTGAGGGTGCCAAGGCCGAGCAGGAGTCTGCTCAGTTGCGCAAAGCCGCAATGATCGAGTTGGCCGAGGGCGAGAAAGCCAAGGCAGCCTCCCACGGCCTTGCCCAGGCCCAGATTCGCGAAGCCAATGCAGCTGCCTCGCGCAAAGAGGCCGAAGCGGAGGCTTATGCCCGCGCCGAAGCTGCAAAAGCCGAGCGGCAGGAAGGTGAATCCCGGGCGAAGAATGAAGAAGATATGCTGCTGGCCCGCGCCAAGGGTGAAGAGGAGCTGGGTAACGCCAAGGCCGCTGCTGCACTGAAGATGGCCGAAGCGGAGGCCGAGGGAATTACCAAGAAAGCAGAGGCTTACGAACGCATGGACGAGTCCAGTCGTGAGTTTGAGGTAATGAACCGTAATCTCGACATCCACAAGGAAGAAACCCTTTCCCGTATCGAGGCCAATGTCCGTATCAGCGAGGCCCAGGCGAAAGCGATGGGCGATGCATTGGCCAACGCCAAGCTCGAATTCATCGGTGGCGATGGCGACGTCTTCAACAAGGTTGCCCAGGGCATCGGTTACGGCCGTGCCGCAGACCATTTCATGAAAAACGCCAGCAGCATGACGCCCTTCGTCAGCAGCATCATGGAAAAAATCATGAATGGCGGAACCAGAGGGAAGATCGAATCGGACAGTGAATCTGCCGATACCCGTGACTAAACATCACCCTCGCGGTAGGGCGTGAGTCGCCCTACCGGTTCTCAAGCCAGATTGAATCAAGCAAGGACAGTAAGTGATGGGATCTGCAGAAACCCTGACCACCGAGGCTATCGTCCGGGAAGGCGGCACCTTTGCCACCCTGAAAAGGCGGTTGACCGACAACGCCAAAACTCTGAGGGACGCAGTGAAGTCCCTCAACGAGCAGCGGGAGGCGAAATTCGGAGCCTCAACCATGGAAGTTCTGGGCCGGGTTCGCGCCAGAACGCCCCACAACTGTGTCGCTCGGGATGTTGTCCGGGTCGGTGAGTTTCTGCTATTCGGCTTCCACACAGAGCACGGACTCAAGCAGACTGTTGAACTCGAGGATATCTTCAGCCTCTACCGCCTTGAGGCGGAAAACGGAGGATGGGAAATCACGCAGTCCAGTCTCCATGGCTCGTTTCTGCAAACTGAAAGTTTTAAGGCCGACTTTGCCTCCCTGCACCGCTTCCACAAGGAAGCGAAACTCATTCAACTGGTCGCGAGCGATGGCCGTCTGTTGATGGTTTTTCAGGTTGGTGACCGGGGCGATCATCTGAAGGTATTTCGTTGGGCCCTTAATAACGATGGCTCGGTCCGGTCTTATATCGATGACCGTGGTGCCGAAGATTTCCGTTTACCCGAACGGTTCGACTTCGAGTGGATCCGGTTGACCAGGGAGAACGTGGTCCAGGGGGTCTCCCCACACTACTCCATCGAGGACCGACTGTTCGTCGACAACACCGGCGGGGCAATCACCTTCAAGGTGGAGAACAATACAACTACCGGGCAAGGGATCTTCGAGGACCCTGTCGAAGCCGCGAGCCAGTCGCTCAGTGATGGAACGTTTGAGTATGCACGCCGGGGTGACATCTATCTGGTCCGTATCCGCCCTTACAACGAACCGGTCACCCGGTACTACGTGTTCAACCCGATGGAGAAGTCGCTTCATCGTCTGGATGCGCTCTCCGGTTCGGTCCGGTCGTTACCCGAAGACCACGGCATCGTCTTTCCGGGAGGGATCTATCTTTTCAGCGATGATCTAAAAACCGTCGACGTGCCCGAAGGTCTTCGGTTCAAGCGCATGGTGGAAGCGCCCAACGGAGAGGATGTACTCATAATCTTCTACGCACCCGAATCCGGTGCCGTCACGCTGATTCGTTACAACCTGATTTCCCGGACCACCGCGCCTCCCATTACGGGTCACGGCTATGCCCTCTTCGACACCGGGGAACTGGCGGTCTTTACTGCTGATGACAAGCCTTCCCAGGTCCACACCATCCGGCTATGGCAGACGCCGTTCGAATCACAGGCCAACTATGCGGACAAGACAACGTCCGATGATTCCGAGCTCGGCCGCATCGGTAATCCGGAGCTCGTCAGTGGCGTTGCCGACCTCTACTCAGTGGTCACACTGGCTGACACGGAGGAAGCCGCCGTTCGGCACTTCGACAGCCTGATCAAGCGTATCGATAAACTGATCGACCAGCGATTCTGGCTGCATGAGCCCTATTTCTCGGGAATCAATTCGGCTCTTCACCAGGTTCGCTCAACCGCCGAACTGGTCATCGACGAATACGAAAAAGTCGAGGTTGTTCGGGAGCAATCCAACCAGTCGTTAACCGATGCTGAAAAGACGCTCTCGCTCCTCATACAGGAAACCCGCCCGGAATCATGGCGGGAACCGCATCAGTTCGTGACGCACCTGAAAAAACTGCAAGATCACCGTGGGCTGATTCGGTCGCTCGCCGAACGCCGATACATTGACCGGGCCCGCCTCGATGCTCTCGATGACCGGGCGGCAAGTGCCGTGGACAAACTCGCCGACCGGACGCTCGATTTCCTCGCACGGCCCGAGGCCCTGACGAGGTATACAGAGCAGGTCGATACGCTGCGCCAGCGGGTTGAGGAATCCGACGATCGTCGAGAACTCAAGGAACTGGTCAACGAGTACCAGGAGATCACTGCCGGGCTGGATTTTGTCCAGGAACTGCTGTCCTCCCTGGCAACCGACGACACCGAACAGCAGGCAGCCATCGCGGATAACCTGTCCTCCCTGTATTCCCGGGTGAACCAGGACCGATCCCGGGCAGAAATCAAGCTGAGCGACTGTGGCCGGGAGGAAGCCAAGGTTCAGTTCGCGTCCAAGTTACGACTCTATGAACAGAGCCTGGCTAACGGGGTTCATACCGTCAGCGCTCCCTCGGAATGTGATGATTTGCTGGCACGAATGCTCAACCAGTTGCAGGAAATCGAAAGCCAGTTCGGTGAGTATGACGAATTTCTGTCTACACTGATCGAGCAACGGGAAACCACTCAGGAAACCATTGAAGCCCGTCGTCAGCAACTGACCCAGGAACGACAAAGGAAGGCTTCCTCCCTGAAGGATGCCGGCCAGCGTATCCTCAACAGCCTGACCAAGCGAACCGACCAGTTCACCGACGTTCAACAAGTGCATACTTTTTTTGCCGGGGATGCCATGGTGGCCAAAGTCCGTGACCTGGCCGGAAGGTTGCGGGGGTTGGACGCACCTCTCGAGGCAGATGATCTGGAGGGCCAGCTGAAAGCAGCGCAGGACAATGCGCAGCGGTCGGTCCGCGATAAAGCGGACATGTACGAGGACGGTGGATCGGTGATCAGGTTGGGGCCGCGTCACCGTTTCTCCGTCAACCAACAAGAGCCGGCGCTGACGCTGGTGCCCCAACAGGAGGGCTTGCGCCTGCACATCTCAGGCACACAATTTTTCGAGACGGTTCGGGACTCAAGGCTGAACCAACTGGAAGATTGCTGGGATCTGCACACCCCCTCACAGGCCCCGGATGTGTACAAAGGCGAATACCTTGCCTACCGGTTTATGGAAGCCGTCGAAACCGGCAAGATCCAGATGCCGGACCTCTCTGATCCGGAAGCCCTGGACGAGGCGGTACGGCGGTTTTCAGGCCCCCGTTACCGGGACGGGTACGAAAAGGGCATCCACGACCACGACGCTGCCAGGATCATAGAGAAGCTGGCCCCGGCCAAAGCCGACGCTGGCTTATTGAGATTCGCACCGGCTGTACGTGGCGCGGCCCTGCTGTTCTGGTTTCTTCAGGACATCGACTATCGCAAACACAGAACCGCGGAGTGTATGAGTGCGGGTGTGCTGCAATCCCTCATGCGGACATCCGATCTCGTGCAGCGAGCCCAGGCAACACTCCTCAGGGATATGATTGATTTTTCCGAGCACAATCATCTGGATTTCGAGGCATGGGCGCTTGAGCAAGCAGCGGATTATCTTTGTCAGACCCTGGCAACCACACCGGGAATCGTGGAGGTATCCTCGACGGGATATGACCTTCATGCCCGTTTTAAGCAGTACATCGCAGACCAGGACCAGCAGCCTGCGCTCGATCAGGTTCTCGATCAATCAAAGGGCCGTGCCCAGAGCCTCTGGCATACAGCACTGGCCTGGCTGGCTGCATTTGCCCGCCAGACTGACAATGATCTGGCGGTCCATTTCGCCCCGGAAGCCGCGCTCCTTTTGATCGCCAATACCCTCTGCGAAGAGACCCGGTTCGAGCCGAGGGCTGTAGAACTCACGTTTGCCATCGGGGGGCTTCTGGGCCGCCACCAAAGATTGGAGAACCAGAGCCTGTCCCTGGCGCTTGATGAATTCGAGACAAGGTTACGCCGCCACATCAATGATCGTCTGCCACGTTGGGAAGCGCTCCAGAAAGTGCGCCATGAAATTCTGGAAGAACAGAAGGACCGGCTACGGGTCGAAGAATTCACGGCAAGGCCGCTGACCTCATTCGTACGGAACAAGCTGATCTCGCAAGTCTACCTTCCGCTGGTGGGTGACAACCTGGCCAAGCAGATGGGGACCGTCGGTGACGACCGGCGCACCGACCTGATGGGCCTCCTCATCATGATTTCGCCGCCGGGCTACGGCAAAACCACCCTCATGGAGTATGTCGCAAGCCGTCTTGGCCTGATCTTCATGAAGATCAACTGCCCGTCACTTGGCCACGATGTAACATCCCTGGACCCTGAAAAGGCCCCACACTCCACCGCCAGGACAGAACTGGTAAAGCTCAACCTGGCTCTGGAGATGGGCAACAACGTCATGCTCTATCTGGACGATATCCAGCATACTCACGAGGAATTTCTTCAGAAATTCATATCCTTATGTGACGGAACCCGCCGAATCGAGGGTATCTGGAACGGCCGCTCCAGGACCTACGACATGCGTGGCAAACGCTTTGCCATCTGCATGGGCGGCAACCCGTACACCGAATCCGGCGAAGTCTTCCAGATTCCGGACATGCTGGCCAACCGTGCTGATGTCCGGAACCTCGGCGATCAGCTCAGCGGCATGGAGGACATTTTTGCTCTGTCCTATCTCGAAAACAGCATGAGCTCCAATCCCGTGACAGCCCCCCTCGCCTCACGTGGCATGGGCGATTTTTACCGGTTTGCCGATATCGCCGCAGGCAAGGAAGTTAACTCTGCGGATTTCGAACACGACTACAGCGCAGCAGAGCGTGAAGAAATCGTTGCTGTCCTCAAACGCCTCCTCAGAGTGCGAGACGTAATCCTCCGGGTCAACGAAACCTACATCGCCTCCAGCGGCCAGGACGATGCCTACCGGACCGAGCCACCTTTTAAGCTACAGGGCAGCTACCGGAACATGAACAAGCTGGCTGAAAAGGTCACCCCGGTAATGACCGACGACGAGTTGGAGCGGCTGATCGACGATCACTACCAGGGTGAAGCGCAATTACTCACCCAGGGTGCCGAGGAAAACCTGCTGAAACTCAAGGAGCTCCGGGGAACCCTGGCCGGGCCTGAAGCCGAACGCTGGGCCGAAATCAAATCGGCTTACCGAGCCCGAATACAGGCAGGCGGCGACGGTGATACCGGCGAGAAAGTGGTCCGTCAGCTGGTCAGCATCGGTGAGCAGCTGAAGACCCTGGGCTCCGCAATCGCCGAATCATCCCGGTCTGATCAAGGCAGAAGCGTGGACTGGACACCCTTGATCGAAGGTATCCAGGAATCTGTTGGCCGCCTTGAGGTGTCCCCGCAGGTGACCGTCCAGGGGCCCGATGGCCTGAGAGAAGCACTGGTTTCGCTGGCAGAAGTCTATGAACGCTCAATCGGACCACTGATCAAGGTCCTGCGTGGGAAGACCGGTCTCGATCTCAGGACCTACAGGACGATGTCCGAGATCAAAAATCAGCTTTTGAGTATCGAGAAACAGCTCCTGGAGAAGGTCGAAATCAGGGAGAACTAGTGTCCCGTCTGGGTAATTCGCTGACCTATTGCGCGATGCTGAGGGCCTGAGAGGTTTGTCAATTAATTGTCTTCGACTCGCTTCAATACTGAGACGTGATTGGCCTTTTGAAGAAATACGGTTGGTATACTCAGAACAAATATTTTACTTGAAGCAAAGGATATGCTGTTTGTTATTACCTCAGTTCTGATTCTGCTCCTTGTTTATGGGCCCCACCTCTGGATTCGACATGTCATGAAAAAACATGGCGCGCCAGATGCAGGTATGCCCGGTACGGGCGGTGAACTCGCCCAACATCTCATCAACCGGTTCGAACTCTCGGACGTTGTTGTGGAGTTGACTGATGAAGGTGATCACTACTCGCCTTCTGAAAAAGCCGTTCGCCTTTCACGTAGTGTATTTGATGGCCGCTCTATTACAGCGGTCGCGGTGGCGGCCCACGAAGTGGGCCATGCCATTCAATACCATCGCGAGGAAGCAATCACGACGTTACGCCAACGGTATTTGCCGGCTGCCATGATAGTCCAGAAGATTGCTGTCGGATTCCTGTTTGCTATTCCCTTAGTCGTCGCCATCTTCAAAGTGCCCCATGTGGCTCTGCTAACGGCTTTGATCGGTGTGCTGGCAATGTTGGCCTCGGTGCTGATCCAGTTCGTCATCTTGCCGATGGAATGGGATGCCAGTTTCAATAAAGCCATGCCAATTCTGGTGACAGGAGAATACATCCGGAAGCACCAGTATGACGCAGTCAACAGCGTCCTAAGAGCAGCCGCATTCACCTATGTAGCCGCGGCATTAATGGACATTCTGCGGCTGGGGCGATGGCTCATGATCCTGAGAAGTGCCATTCGCTGATTTTGCTTAACCGTCGGGCGTGATGCACCGCCGCAGTCTGTCTTTTCCCTCTAAGGGGAAATTCGCCAAGCCACAAGGAAATACCATGAAAAAGGTTATATTACTTACATCTATTTTGCTATCCATTTGCAGTCAGTTCAGCCTGGCCAACGAGCAGTCCGATGCGGCAGCCGCGGCCGAAACCGAGGCGATGGACCAAGAACAGGAATACCAGCAGTGGGCCGAGCAATTTGTAAACAGCCTGAACTACCAGCGGGGAGAGATCCGCCTCCCCAATGGGGTTGCTACCCTGAATGTTCCGGAGAACTTCTACTATCTTTCCCCCGAAGACACCCAGCGGGTTCTGGTAGAAGCCTGGGGCAACCCACCCGGCGGCGAAACGCTAGGAATGCTGTTCCCTTCGGAATTTGCACCACTGGATGAAGCTTCCTGGGGAGTCACCATCGAGTATGAAGAAGATGGATATGTTTCGGACGAGAATGCCTCCGACATTGACTACGACGAACTGCTTGAACAGATGCAGGAAGATACACGCGACGTAAACCCGGAACGGGTGGAAGCCGGCTACGCCCCCATCGACCTTGTGGGGTGGGCGTCAGCCCCTCACTACAACCAGGCATCGCACAAGCTCTATTGGGCGCAGGAACTCCAGTTCGGTGAGGATCCAGATCATATCCTGAACTACAACATCCGGGTGCTCGGGCGACAGGGCGTTCTGCTTCTGAACTTCATCGCTGACATGAATCAATTACCAGAAATTGAGGCCAATCTAGACACCGTGTTAGGCATGGCACAATTTAATGAGGGACATCGCTATAGCGACTTCAACCCGGAGATGGATACCGTCGCAGCGTATGGTCTGGGTGCTCTTGTCGCAGGAAAAGCCGCCGCAAAAGCCGGCGTTTTCGCTGGTGCCCTGTTATTCCTGAAAAAGTTTGGCGTATTCATCATTGCCGGTCTAGTGGCGCTTGGCGGCAAGCTGTTTAAGAAAAAGAAATCAGGTAAATAGCCGAACTGTCCAGCTCAACTGAAGCCGGGCAGCGGATAAAGCGAGGCAGAATTATTTCCGGGAAATGATAACGTGCTCTCTCGGAAATAACCCTGCCCTTGTTACCGCCGGTTCCGTACGATCCACACGGACTTTCCATCCACTGTAGTCAGTATCATGAAACGGTGTAGTACAGCCGCGGTGCGACTGACCTGCCCCATCAGGACGCGAGCTGCTGGTGCAGTGATTCAACCCGGGACTGCAACCCTGGTGCGGTGACATGTTCCGGTTGAAGCGCGTCTCCCGCTATGACCTGGACCTTTGACCAGAATCGCTTCGGCCTCTTGGTCAACGCATGGCCACCTTTATGACTGAAGAAGCTCCCCCACAGGCCTTCCAGCGCCATAGGAATAACCGGGACCGGAGTTTCCTTGATGATGCGTTCAATCCCCGCTTTGAACTCTTCGATTTCCCCAGATTTGGTCAGCTTGCCCTCCGGGAAGATGCACACAAGATGCCCCTCATCGAGTTCCATTTTGATTCGTTTAAAGGCCATCTCATATGTTTCAGCGTCCTGCTTGGGCGAGCAGATCGGTATGGTCTTGGCCATTCTGAAGAAGGTTTTGAGTCCCTTCATTTCCGAGATGCTCTTATCCATGACAAAGCGGATTGGACGGTGATGGCATCCCGCGAGAATCAAGGCATCCACATAGCTGACGTGATTGCATACGAGAACAGCCGCACCCTCATCCGGGATCTTTTCCAGGTCCTTATGAGTCACCCGGTATAGGGTGTGACTCAGCATCCAGATACAGAACCGAAGCACAAACTCGGGGACCTGCTGATAAACAAAGGCAGCCACGACCACATTCACCGAAGCCAGCAGCAGGAAATACTGCGGCAGTGTCATGTCGAGAACGCTCAGTAACAGAATGCTTACAGCCGCGCTGGCCACCATCAGAAACGCGTTCAGCAGATTATTCGCCGCGATGATCTGTGCCCGGCTTTTATCGTCACTACGATGCTGGATCAGTGCTTGCAGTGGCACGACGTAAATGCCACCGAACGCGCTGATCATCGCGATGTCGAACATCAATCGCCAGTTGTCTGAAGCCGACAGGAACTCCATGGCACTCATGTTCGGGCTGACACTGAGTTGCTGACAGGCAAAAAACAGATCGATCCCAAACACGCTCATGCCAATGGAGCCAATCGGGACAATACCCAGCTCAATTTTGTGACCCGATAACCGCTCACAGAGCAGTGATCCCAGTGCAACCCCCAGGGAAAACAAGGTCAGCAATAACGTCACTATCTGGGTGTTCCCACCCAGGTAATCCCGGGCAAAGTTGGGAAACTGGGTCAGGTAGCTGGCCCCCAGGAACCAGAACCAACTGATTGCCAGTATGGAAAGGTAAACTGAACGGGATTGCCGGGCCTTACGAAGTGTATTTCTAATTTCGGATACCGGATTCCAGTTAATCACCAGCCCGGCATCATTGGGCCTGGCTTCAGGAATGAAACGACTGGCGAGGTAACCACCGACCGCGAGCACAACCAACCCGGAAGCAATCCATGGCTTGGCCTGCTCCAGTCCAAAAAGGACACCGGCAAGAATGGTTCCGCCCAGGATGGCCAGGAAGGTGCCCATTTCAACAAGCGCATTTCCCCCTACCAGTTCCTCGTCTTTTAAATGCTGAGGCAAAAGAGCAAACTTAACCGGTCCAAAGAGCGCTGATTGCAGGCCCATCAAGAAGAGAAGCCCCATTAACAGCATTGAGCTACCCCAAAAAAGCGCACTCGCAGCCAGCACCATGATCACCACTTCCAGTGCTTTTATCTGGCGGATTAACCGAGACTTCTCCTGCCTGTCCGCAATCTGACCGGCAAGGGGCGAGAAGAGAAAAAACGGCAAAATGAACAAGCCCGCCGCCAGGTTCGTGTACAAAGCCGTTTGATCAGCGGCGGCCAAACCACCGAACGCAATGAACAGCAATAGGGCGTTTTTGAATAGATTATCGTTGAATGCGCCAAGGGCTTGAGTGGCAAAGAAAGGCAAAAAACGGCGGCTTCTGAGTAGTTGGAACTGGGAGCGTTGCTCTGACATGGGATAGGTCCTTTAATACTGCTTCCATGAAGATAAGAAATGGGTTAACAGAGCGCTGATCATGCTCTCAGCGCTGACTGTTGTCCGGGCAAACAGCTTGTCATCAATCGACAATGCGCAAATGCCATGAACACTCGCCCATATGGTCCGTGAGACTTCGTGACGGTCCTCTGCCCGCGAATTTTTATTGAGCTCATAGAGGCACTGCTCGATCATGTCGAACAGGCGATCAATACGAGACCACTGCCACTGGGGTAGCTCCTCGCCCTCATCCAGGTGATGCTCAAACAGGAGCCGCCATTGGTGGGGATGCTCCTGAGCAAACGCCAGGTAGGCCTCGGCAAAGCGATGAAGCCTGGTTTCAGCAGACTCATCCTGCTCCATCCTGTCGCCAAGCCGTTGCGCGATCTGATCGAGGGTCTGAGCGTTCGCCGCCAGAATGAGTCTGGAGTAGCTCCCAAACAGATTGATCAGCGTACCGGGTGAATAGCCAACCATCTTCGCTAACTTGCGAAGACTCAATTGGTGGGCAGGCTCGCTCTGTAGAAATCGATTAACCTGGCTCAAGACAAGCTCAGTGAGCTCTTCAGGAGTATGGTCCTTTCTTCTCGCCATTATGAACACCGTTCAAAAAATGAAGCCGTTATACTTTGAATCATTTTATGGACACTGATCAGAATCATAACCTTATTTTGAACAGTGTCCAGTATTTTTGTTCTTATTTTGCACGGTGTTCAAAAAATGCTAAAACTTTATCGGCGCCGGTATTATGGATAAAGGCTGAACCACACCCTGTCAGGCAGCCGGAACCCAGCTTGGTTGGGGCCGCGAACAGTGCCTGGCCTATGATTGGACTTACCCGGCGCCCGAAGATGGCGGGCAACATCCACCTTTACCCTCCGGAGCACATACCGCAGGGCCGTATCCCTCCGGAAATTGAGGGTCGAGCAGTTGTGCACCCGCCATGAGTCCTGCCTTGAGGATCAGTTGGCTAGGAATTGCTTCGTAGGTCTTTCCGCCGACCGTCACGGTCCGGCAGTCGGCCTCACCGCATGTGGAACAGCATTGGCTTTGGCCAGTTGTTGCGGCCAACCAATCTTCGAGCAACCTGTCGCCAATCCAGATACGATTGGATTGCATAGGATCTTTGTTGAATGTGGCAGGATCCACGGTGTTCTTTTCCAGAACGACGTCTATATCCAGTTCTCCCAGGGCCCGCTTCAGCTTATCAACGGCCGCCTCTACACCAGATTCTGTAGCCGCGCAGCGGTCACATGTTCTCCCCTTTTCATCAACGAGGCGTTGCCAACGGATAGTCAGTGCTTTCATTTCTCACCTTGTCTCCACGTCGTTTCAGTTCAGGATGGGCCGCGGCGTTTCTTAAGCTTAGTCTAGCTCTGAAAGCGGAACTGTCGTGGTGAATCTCCCGACGACTGGCTCGGCAAGGAGTTTGCTCACCGCTGATCAGATGCCAGTCTTCACGGTGGCGTTCACATACTGCCTGCCGAAAGCTTCGAGCGGGCTTGCTTGCAGATCCGGTCAGGTGCAGAGCCCGGGCACTTAAAACCTTCGAATCACCCCGAGATGAATCGAGGTGCCGTAATACCGTCCGGTTTCCTGCAGGCGGTCGGCATAGGCGACCCGGCCGTGGAACTGCCAGTCCCGGTAGCGACCGATGAGGGCTTCGAGCTCCACATCGGAGCCGAATTCGTAGCTGGAGAAGGTGTCGTCCTTGTGCCAGCCGAGGCTGGTGCGCAGGCCTACCCAGTCGTCCACGTTCGGGCTCCAGTAGAGCAGCGCGGTGCCAGCGAAGCGGTTGAAGTAGTCCGGGTCGTAGTAGCCGTTGTCCAGGTCCTTGTCGAAGGTGAAGCGCTGGGCGGAGAGGCCAAGGTTCACGCCCCAGGGGCCGTTCTGGTAGACACGGCGGCTGGGCGCCAGGTAGAACTCCAGCCGGCTGTTGCTGTCCGAGAAATCCGAGGCGCTGATCCAGCCTTCCACCTGGTACAGCGTGCCCGCGTGCCAGAGGGCGCGCAGGCGGTTCTCGGTTTCGACGATTTCCCGGGACACAGAAAGCGGTGACAAGGCATACAGGGCGCGTTCCCGGGAGAGCTGCAGGGACCAGTCATCATGGGGGTGCCAATCGCCCTCCAGCCGGTAGTAGCCATAATCGCCACCACCCTCGATGTTGCCCCGGCCCACGCGGGCTTCCACCGCCACTCGACGGTGCAACTGGTGGCGAACACCTAACCAGCCGTAATAGTCCATGGTGGAGCGGTCGCCATCCGCGGCCACAAATTCCGAGCCCTGACGGGTGCTCACGCGGCGGGCACTGTAGCCCATCAGAGCCCGGGTTTCGGGACTGAGCGCGAGCTCACCGAATACTTTTCCGGTGGTAATGCGGATGTCATCGGCATCAAACTGATGGTCACCGGTGATTCCCACCAGCGAACGCAACGGTGCACGGGTGACCCGGGCCAGCTCGCGAGTTTCAAGCTCGTCCGGCTTCCGGGTCTCCATGACCGCCAGGCTCTCCAGCGCCTCCGAAGGCTGACCCGAAGCACGGGTGGCCAGTACCCGGGCAAAATGGATGTCGTAATCTTCCGGGTGGCGTTCGGCCAAGGGGGTGAGCAGGTCCGAGGCCGAGTAATACCGGCCCTGTTGAAGCAATATCTGGGCTTGGGCCCGCTGATAGGCGTCCGTGTCTCCGAAGCGTTGGCGATACCCGACCAGGGCCTTTTCGGCTCCGTCATGGTCGCCGGCCCAGCCCAGCACCTGGATACGGGCAACTGTGGCGTCGTGGTCCTCGGGGTAATGGCGCAGGTACTCGTCATAGGCCGTGGCGGCCTGCTCATACTCCCCCATCCAGCTGTGCCAGAGGGCCCGACTCAACAGGGCATCGTGGTCGGTGGGGGAAATCGCCAGCAGCGACTCAATAGTGCGCTCCGCCGCTGGCCGATTGCGTGCCCAATTGGCCTGCTTCAGGCAGGTATGCAGATAGTCGACATTGCCCGGCTCCAGTTCGGAGGCGCGCTGGCATTGCTGCAGGGCGTCCGCGGGGCGGTCGGCCATGGCGTAGGTGCGGGACAGCCGAAAGGCGACGTCCGGGTTGTCCGGCACCAATTCGCCGGCCTTTTCAAGGGCATCAAGGGCCTCTTCCGGGCGTTCCAGGTGGTGGTAGATATCCGCCATCCTCAGCCAAAGATCCACGCGTTGGGGCTGACTCTCAAGCACGGACTGGTAGACCGTCAGCGCCCTCTCCCACTCGCCGGCCATTTCGGCCTTCAGGCCCGCTTCCGGCACGGCAGGGGCAGCGTGAAGCGCGCCCGCGCATAGTGAGAGGATCAATCCGGCGAAAAGTTGTCTCATTTGCGCCACCTCCGGTTGCGGGTGATCCAGAGATCGGTAGCGAACCGTCCGATGTTCGCCGCATCAAACAGCAGGCTGCCGTATCGCAGCGGGGTGACCGCGATGGCCTCCCAGAAGGCACGGAATCGGTGCCCCGGGGCATTGAACATGAGGATCAGGATGACCAGGGTCATTTCGGCCAGGAAGGTAATCAGCAACGGGCCCCACAGCTGGAGAATCAGCATGATCAAAAGCGCGGTGGGAAAGGCAATCTTCTCCAGCGCGGCCATGAATACAGCCCAGCCCATGGGCCGGCCGAACTGTTTGGTATAGCCCTGCCCCCAGGGCTGACGGTAGGGTTCGCCGCGCCGGTGGATATGGTTCCGAGTGTCCGGATGCTCCTGTTCGTAGTGTTTCGCCTCATGCTTCTGACGATACCGACGGAAGCCCTTGAACGGACTGCGCAACAGGCCATCGAAGTAATAGCAGCTCTGAAGGAAGCTGGAGGACCAGAAGTACAGCTGGTGCGCCAGCCGCGGAAACTCCGGTTCCAGCGACCGGACCGCCACGTCCTGGAGCTGGACGTTGCGGTAGCCCTCGTTCAGCAGGGCAAAGCCGATGAAGATGTCTTCGGAGTTGGTCAGGTCGTCTCCCAGGATCGGCTCGTAGTAGTCGAACAGTTTTCTGAGGTATTCGCGGCGATAGGCCACGGCACAGCCCACCGGATTGATAATGCTGCCGAACACCACCATCTGGCCCCGGTACACGAAGCGCTGGAGAAAGGTGTAGAGAATGCCGCGGTAAAAATTGGTGATGGCCCGGTTGAAGCGGTGCCAGGCGCTTGGGCGGGGCGTCACATAATTCGCGTGTTTTTCAAGGAAGCCCCTGAGGGGTGCTGCGTTCGTCACTTCCTGCCGGTCTTTTTCCCGCATCGGCTGCACCACCCCGCAGGCGGAAGCCACGCCGGGAGCCTTATAGAGTTCCTGCACCAGACGCTCGATGTAGTTTTCCGATTCCAGGAAGGTGTCACCATCGAGCACCACCTCAACATCGGCATCCAGCTCACGGGCACCCCGCTTGAGAGTGGGTGTCTTGCCGATGGATTGCTCGCGCCGGATCACTTCCAGGTTCAGCCCCAGATCTTCGCCAAAGGCGCGGGCCACTTCGGCAGTCCGGTCGGTACTCCCGTCGTCCACAAGAATGACCTTGCGAGGCTTGAAGCTCTGGCGGGCAATGGAACTCAGGGCAAGCAAGATGTTCTGCTCTTCGTTGAGAGCCGGGATGATCACGTCCACCGTGGCATCGTGCCAGTCCTCCGAGCTTTCGGGGGGAGTTTTGTCCGGTCCGCGAAGAAGCCCGATGAAGGCCACCAGTGTGCTCGGACCAATGACGAACCAGGGCGCCGTTGCCATACTACTTCTCCCCTTCCTTGTGCTGCGTGCGGGCCCGATTGATCAGGTCGGTAAGGGTTTTTTCCAGGGTCCAGGCGTGTTCAAAGCCGGTGAGCCGACGAAGTTTTGCCAGTGAAGGACGACGGTGGCGGATATCCTCGAACTCCGCGCCGTAGGCTTCCCTGTAGGGAATGTGCTCAATGGTGGACTTGCTGCCGGCGCATTCGATGACCAGGCGGGCGAGCTCGTTGATACTGATTTCCCGTTCGCTGCCGACATTCACGATCTCGCCGGTAGGCAAATCAGGCATGGAGGCCAGCCGGTCGAGCGCCACCACGGTATCGCGCACGTCGCAGAAGGAACGGGACTGCTCGCCATCGCCGAATACAGTGATCGGCTCGTTGGCCACAGCCTTCTGCACAAAGCGCGGCACCACCATGCCATAACGACCTGTCTGCCTGGGGCCCACCGTATTGAAGAACCGGGCAATGATGACCGGAATATTGTGCTCGCGGGCGTAGGCTAGCCCGAATCCCTCGTCCGCCAGTTTGCTGATGGCGTAGTTCCAGCGCAGCGGAGCACCGGACTGGATGATCAGGGAGTCCTCTTCACTGAGCTGCGCCTCGTTGTGCGGCCCATAAACCTCGGAACTGGAGGCGAGAATCACCTGCGGCGACCAGCTGTCCCGGTTGACCGATCTCAGCAGGCGCTCGGTACCGGCGATGTTGGTGGCCATGGTTCCTACCGGTTCGCTGAGCACCCGGTACACGCCGACCACGGCGGCCATGTGGTAGATGCGGTCCGCCCAGGCCACGGCCATATCGAGGTCACCCCAGGTGACAATGTCGGCCTGATCGAAGCGGAAGCTCGGGTTATCACGAAAGGCGGCAATGTTGGCTTCCGACCCGGTACTGAGGTTATCCACCACATGTACCTTGTCGCCGCGTTGAAGATGGTATTCAGCAATGTTGGAGCCGATGAAGCCGGCGCCACCGGTAACGAGTATGTGCAAGGGACACTCCGTTATCAAAGCCCAGCTATAGCGGGAATGCTGTCACTGTTTTTCTGTCAGTTTCGGACATCAGGATAGCTCAAGAGTGATTGTTACACAGCCTGATCTGTCCGTTTTGCTTCAAGGCAAGAAAATGATCAATAGCAAACCGCGACAATCCGTTCCTGAGGGTCTGCTTCAATGGGGCTGGTGCCGGGCGCATCTTCCACTAATATCAAGGTAAGTCAGTACTAGAGACGACTTACGGTGGGACTATCGATCAGAACAACAGAATTTGCGCCGGAAGAGTTCGAGCGTTTTGCTGCCAAGGTCCGGACGGACCTTACAGCACTCACCCGCCTTCTGGACCGACCCGGCTTCGGTGAGGGTGAGAGCTCCATTGGAGCCGAGGTCGAGTTCTACATCGTAAACCCTGAGCTGCGCGTTCAACCCATCAACACAGAAATCGCCGCCAGCGTTCAGGACTCCCAACTGACCGTTGAGCTCAACCGCTTCAATCTCGAATACAACCTCAGCCCCCAGGCTTTCAGGGGACAACCATTTGCCCGAACAGAGCAGGAGCTGCTCGCGGCCATCCGGCGAATCAACCAGCACGCCGCACCACTGGACGGAGAGCTGGTACCGATCGGAATTCTGCCCACCCTGCGCCAGTCCGACATGGGCGCGCATGTGATGACAGACGTGCCCCGCTACCATGCCCTGTCCAACGCGCTGCTCAAGCAACGGGGCGAGCCGTTCAGCATCCATATCGGTGGCAACGATGTCATCGATCTGGAAGCGGACGACGTCTACATGGAAGGGGCCAATACCTCGTTCCAGCTGCACTGGCGTGTGCCTGCCCAGCGCTTTGCGGATTATTTCAATGCGATCCAGCTGGTCACGCCGATTGTCCTGGCCCTGGCCAGCAATTCACCCAGCCTGTTTGGCCACCACCTCTGGGACGAAACCCGTATTGCCCTGTTCAAGCAATCCATCGACAGCCGCTCCCCCAATCGTAAAACCTGGCGCCACCCGCCACGGGTCTATTACGGCAACGGCTGGGCCCGCAGCGCCTGGGAACTGTTTGCGGCTTCCGCATCGCTGTATCCGCCCATCATTCCAGTGATGTCGGATGAAGACCCCATGGCCGTGATTGACTGTGGCGAGGTACCAAAACTTTCCGAGCTGCGACTGCACCAGGGCACCACCTGGCCCTGGAACCGGGCCATCTACGACCATGCAGACGGGGGGCACCTGCGCATCGAGATTCGTTCCATGCCTGCGGGTCCGACTGCCACTGATATGTGTGCTAACGGGCTGTTCGTGATCGGGGCTGCGTTGGCCGTGCTCGATGACATCCGTCATCTGACGTCGATACTCCCCTTCCATTACACCGAACACAATTTCTACCGCGCCGCCAAAGACGGCATCGGCGCAGACATCATCTGGCCGCACAAGGATCAGGTCCAGTTGCAGGATACGCCCCTGCTGACCGTGGCCCGTGAGCTGCTGGCCCGCGCCCGGGAAGCATTGCAACAAACAGCCGTGGACGAGAGGGAAATTCACCGCCTGCTGGGCATCATCGAGGGCCGCATTGAAACCGGCATGTCGGGTGCCCGATGGCAGCGCCACATCACCGAGTCTTTATTCAAATCCCGGAGCCCCGATGAGGCGTTCCGGAGCATGCTGTCTCTTTACATGACCAACCAGAAGAAAAACGTGCCGCTCCATGAATGGACACTGTCAACGTGAGCAATTCAAACGTACTTGAGTACCTCAATGACCCGTCACCCCAAACGTTGGGTCGCTCCCCCCTGAAGTGGCTGGACCGTTTGCACAAGCCCACGGTGGTTCGGGTGGCCGGTCGCGATCGCTCCCGTACCCGGGCCATGGCAACACTGATCCATGGCAATGAACCGTCGGGGCTGTTTGCGCTTCACCGGTGGCTGCTTGAGCAGCACACGCCCGAGGTCAACATGCTGTTTCTCCTGGGCGGCGTCTATCCCGCGAAGATCCCGCCCGCGCTGTCACTACGCCAGCTGCCCGATGGGCGCGACCTCAACCGGTGTTTTAAAGAACCCTTTGAGGGGCAGGAAGGGGCGATTGCCAGGGCCATGCTGGAAGAGCTTCGCGACACGAACCCCGAATGCCTGCTGGACGTGCACAACACCTCAGGCACAGGCCCGGCCTTCGCTGTGACCATCACCAATGACGCCGCCCATCAGGCGCTGACCTCCCTCTTCACCGACCGCCTCATCATGACGGATCTTCGCCTGGGAGCGCTGATGGAATATTCGGAACAGGAGGTACCCACGGTGACCATCGAGTGTGGCGGGGCCCAGGATGATCAGGCCCATGAACTGGCGTACGAGGGACTCGTTCGCTACACCTCAAGACCCGACGTGCTATCGCTGGAAAAAGCCGAGTGGGACGTCGCCTTACTGCGAAATCCGATCCGGGTGGAGCTGGCGCCTGAAGCGACCATCGAATACCGCCTTGAGCCAAGCGGTCAGGCTGACCTCACGTTTCCGCCAGACATCGAACATCGCAATTTCGGGATTGTTTCCCCGGACGAGCCTCTGGGATGGGTTGGAGAAAAAGGCCTTGGCATACTCACGGCGATCAGCCACAACCGGACCGAGAACATGGAACAGGTTCTTCGGGTCAGGGATGGGCAGATCTACCCCGCCCAGGCCCTAAAAGCCTTCATGATTACCACCAACCCGGTGATTGCGAAGAGTGACTGCCTGTTCTATGCGGTCAAAGCGACGGGCGAGCCCATTTTCTAGCGGTATATTGCCCGCTCTCTGGCATCTCTTTCCCGATCAGGATCTTCCCGGCTTTTCGTGGCTGAGACGGCCTCCAGGTAGTCGTCTGGAACCCCAATTTCTTTCGCGCCGTAGATCACGTGATGCAAATACCAGGAATAAGGCATCAAGGATGGATCGGTATCGGTTGCATAGTAGGTAAACGCTTCAAGGGCATTCCCCTGAGCATCCGTTACCGTAACCCGTTTCTCCTGATAGCCGAAGCCTAGTCCCTCAGCCTGGTCTAGCGCTCCTTTCTCGTGCACCGGTATCTCGAAAAGCGCGCCAATGATGTGGTCATCGGGATTTCCAGTAAACAGCGCATCGCACTTTGCCGAACCATCTACTCTGCTCCACTTATGAAACCGGAGAGAATGCTCAACAAGCGTGAACATACCGATTCGCTCGGCACCGGGCACCCTCTCTTTCAGTCTTGGGAGAGACATATTGGATCCGTACGCAAAATACTTCACACAGACTCCATATCGTTAACGTCGCCCATGAGCTGCAAACAAAAGCAGAGCGAAGCGGTGGAAAATCGGTCGCTGTGCAGCCGATTGTTAAATCCTTTTTTTTATACCTCAAACGGAGGCCTTTTCTTGCAGGATTCCGAGACCCCATGACCGGATCTGTGAGCGGTGTCGAAGCTAGCGATTCAGTTCGTACGCGCACATATTGACGGCCGTGGCCAAATTCAGCGATTCAAGAACGCCGGCCCCTTTAATGGAATACGCGGTCACATCAAGCCCGGCCAGTTCGTCGTGGGGAACTCCGCGCGCTTCATTGCCAAATATAAAGCACTGTTGCGTTGTAAAGCTTTCACTGGAGAGTGGTGCTCCGGCAATATCCAGGCACGCAAAGTGATCAAAGCGCGTTTTCAGCTCGTTGATACTCACATCCAATTCAATGGGCAAATGGAAAATCGCCCCCATACTCGCGCGCACCACTTTTGGGTTATAGGGGTCCACACTGTTGGGGCTTAATACGCAGCGAAAACCGCCGAACCAGGCCAAGGTTCGCAAAATGGTACCCAGGTTGCCCGGGTCCTGAACTTCGTATAAATAAATGGTTTTTTCGTGGGGTGTTTCACCCGCATCAACAGAAGGCGCAGAGAGCGGCTCAGCAGTACGAAACGGCACCACCGCAACAATGCCCTGCGGGGTCTGCGTATCGGCAATCTTTTGCATTTGCTTGTCAGTAATACGTACCTGTTCCAGCGATGTCGCCACGTCGCCGTAACTTTCACTGACATAAACTTTCGCCTGCCGGAATGCAGGAATGGCTCTGGCCGCCTTTTCCAGCTCCAGGATCAGGTGCTCGCCTTCCACCAAAAAACAGCCCAGATCTTTGCGGCCTTTTTTCTTATGCAGCTTTTTTATGTCATCCAGTTTCATCGCGCTACTCAAACCAATAAGCCAGTGAATACTAGCATGGATCGGGATTTCCCCATGTTACAGCCCCCTGCCGGAGCAGGTATAATCCGCGCACACTTCAGGTTCTATTCAGAGCAATGACATGGCCAGATCCAAAAGCAGCCAGCAATGGCTTGATGAGCACGTCAATGATGTGTATGTGAAACGCGCGCAAGCTGATGGCTATCGCTCCCGCGCCAGCTACAAGCTGCTTGAGCTAATTGAGAAAGACAAGCTGGTTCGCCCCGGCATGGTGACCATGGACCTTGGCAGTGCACCGGGCGGCTGGTCGCAGGTATTGGCGACCAGGGTCGGCGCCAAGGGCCGCGTGATCGCGTCCGATATTCTGCCCATGGATGCCATAGCGGGTGTGGACTTCATCCAGGGAGACTTTACCGAAGACGAAGTCTTTGACGACATCATGGCCACCCTGGACAACGCCCCGGTGGACCTGGTGGTCTCGGACATGGCCCCCAACATCAGCGGTATCAATGTGGCCGACCAGGCAGCGTCCATGTATCTGGTGGAGCTGGCCCTGGATATGGCCCGCCAGGTCCTGAAGCCCGGCGGCTGTTTTGTCGCCAAGGTGTTTCAGGGGGTGGGCTATGACGAGTACCTCAAAGACGTGCGTTCGTCGTTCAGCAAGGTCTTGATTCGCAAACCCGATGCGTCACGCGCCCGCTCCCGCGAGGTCTACGTGGTGGCCAAAGGCTTCAAAGACTAGCCACGCGCTTTCTTGACGCTTGGCTTGCGTGGCCGTTTTGACTTTGGCCCCGTGTTTTTACCGACTGGTTTACCGCCAGGCTTGCCACCCGGCCTGTTTTTATGACCGCCCTTGCCGGGTTTCACCGGTTTGCCGGATGGTTTCCCCGACTGTTGCCGGCCCTTGGGGCTAGCGCCGGCTTTTTTGGCTTTGGGTGGGCCACCACGTTTCTGACCGGGCTTTTTACCGGACCGTTTCTGCGTGGTTTTCTGCCCGGCCGGCGCCTCAGACGATGAGTCTTTGATGGCGTCCATAATGCCATTCAGCTCTTTCTGGGTGAGGTCGCGCCATTCGCCAACGTCCAGGCCTTTGAGGTTCACATTCATGATGCGAACACGCTCCAGCTTGACCACATCGTAACCGAAGTGTTCGCACATACGGCGGATCTGGCGGTTCAAGCCCTGCACCAGGGTGATCCTGAAGACCCTGGCGGACTCCTGTTGCACCTTACACTTCTTGGTCACGGTGCCCAGAATCGGCACTCCTTTGGCCATCCCCTCAATAAAGCCCTTGGTAATGGGCTTATCCACGTCCACCAGGTATTCTTTTTCATGCTCGTTGCCAGCGCGCAGAATCTTATTCACCAGATCGCCGTTACTGGTTAAAAAGATCAGGCCCTGGGAGTCTTTATCCAGCCGACCAATGGGGAATATTCGGGTACCGTGGCCCACAAAGCGCTGGATGTTATTAGGCTCACTGGTGTCCGTCGTACTGACGACGCCCACGGGTTTATTCAGTGCAATGAAAACGAAGTCGTCGGGCTCTGGCGGCTCGATCAGCTGCCCGTTAACCTTTACCGTATCTCCGGGCATGACCAGATCGCCCACCTCAGCACGCCGGCCATTCAGAGATACGTTGCCCTGTTCAATGTAACGGTCCGCTTCGCGGCGCGAGCACATACCGCTGCTGCTGATGTATTTATTGAGGCGGGTCGACGAGGCATTCAACATAGGTAATGACTTATCTTGATGATTGGGTTGGAAAAATAAAACTGCGCACAGCACCCGGCTAAGACGGCACCACGCTCGCAGCCAGTCACCCGCCTATCTTATGGTATTCCCACCTTCTGCTCTATGGGCGTCGCTTGGAACCGATAGTTATGTTTCGACATTTTTAGCGACGAACGCCGATGTACTACCAACACCCTTGCTGATTGAAGCAACAAAATCGGATGCAGACTCTGACGGCTTTGGTGCTCACCAAGTTAAGCGGGTTTGGCTGCCAATCCCTACACCAAGGCTACTGTCACAAAGCCACCCAAAAGACCGAAGCCTTTTCCATTAACGCCC
>JABURI010000234.1 GCA_014762755.1 Marinobacter sp. | reverse complement strand
GCAACCATCCAGCCGGACAGGTACAGGTAACGACGCTTGGTGGTACCGAAGTGCTTTTTGATGGACAGCAGCTTCTGCTGACCGATGAAACCGTGCCAGCAGCCCAGGGACTGGGTGTACTGGGAGGTGTCCTTGTCGTAGTTCGCCATGTCCTCGCGCATGATCTTGGCGGTGTACTTGGCGATGTCCAGACCAGTCTTGAACTTGTTCTGGGCGCGCATGCGAGCGGCGTGCTTCGGGTTGATGGCATTCCAGGTCGGGTGCTGCTTCAACAGGGAAGCGATCTGGTCAACGTCTTGTGCGTAGGGCATGGGTCTCATCCTTTCTACGTTGGTTTTCTGATCATGTGCGGAGACACTTTTCAGCATCAGCCGAAGCCAGCTTCCTGCTCACTTTATGATCAGCTCGCTGGCGATGAGGAGTACTCTAGTACGTTCAAATTTATAATTGAAATTTATATTATGTATTTTCGGCATTTTTTGGATGAATGATCAGGATGCCCCTGAAACACGGCTTGCTCTCAGGTCTTGCACATGACCAGCAGGCAGTCTCCGGTCTGAATGTCCAGATACTGCTTGCGGGGCGGGTTCATCAAGAGGTGGCGCCCGCGCTCATCCGGTGTCGCCCGAAACAGGCCCAATGCAATTTCCCCTCGGTCAGCCACGATCTTCTCCAGCAAGCGGAAATCGGTGCTGGCAGGCAGCGGATAATCCGTGGGATCCCGGAACTGGATTTCCGCACCGCCGACTGTGAACAGTTCATCCAGAACCACCCGCAGTTCCCGGCGTAACGCCACTTGGGCGAGCACATGACTCAGGATCATCGGGCTGATCAACATTTCACTCTTGTGCCCATACAGAAGGTATCGGTTGTCCGGATCACTGAGTTCCATGATGACTTGCGGGCGACTCGCCGACTCGGCGAGTATTTCTTCGAGCTGAAGGTAGCCCACCATGGCCCGGGCATCCGCCTCCTCGCCAGAGCCGATACGGTCACTACTCAGGAGCATCACCGTGTGGTAAGAGGCCGGATCCAGCTTCCTGAGGTCTTCCTCAATCATGTAATCGGCTTCCAGTAAGCGTCCGTTCACACGAGCCAGATCAATGCCATAACGGGCAATTTCCCGCTGACGCTCTTCCATGGGAATGACCGAAACCAGATCCAGTTCAAACCTTCGATCCCGGTAGCTGGCGAACTCCGCGGCCAGACTGGCCGCCCGCCGGTTCCAGCCCAGCACCAGCACCCGGTGCAGGCAGGATTCGGTTCCTGCCGGCGGCACAGGAGCTGGTCTTTCAATTGCCGCCAGGGGCTCGGCTTTCGGATCCGGGCCGGTGTGGGCATAATCCCTGGCCAGCAAAACCACGCGATCGTCCCGTTGAATGACAGTATCTGAAGGCGCCATCAGGTCGACTTGCCAGCGACGTTCGGCGCCAGGATGCAACAGGCCCAGCACGATGGCATGTGGCCGCTGCGAGGCCAGCTCTCCCAGCGTAAGTCCCTCGGCGGTCTCGCCACCGCGCACATATATCTCATTGCCCTCACCGGCGGTGAGCAGTTCGTTATAGACCTCGGACAGGTTGGGATGCAGCACATTCTGAACCATCAAACGGCTGATGGTGGCATCACCGGCGACCACCTCCACGGCTCCCGGATAGGCCCTTTCGATCACCTGCAACTTCCGCATGTCCTGAATTTCTGCGACCACAAAGGGCAGCGACGCACCCAGGTGACGGGCCTCAGCGGCAATCGAGAGCAGAGCCTTGACGGTGCCCACATCCGAGGTCAGCAGGCTACCGGCATCCTGCACCTGACTGGGCACGATCACCGCGGCCGCATCCAGGCAGGCGACCCGGTGAAGCGCATCCGGCTGGATCGCCGAACCGCTGCGAAGGATGACCTCCCGAGCCCGGCGACCGACACCCGGCTCACTGATCAGTTCATGGAGCTGCCCGGCATTGGCCTCCTCCGACAGGACCACGAGGCGCAGTTTCTGGGCATCGTGTTTTTCCAGGAAGCGCTGCATCCGGCCTGAAGAACCGAACAGCTCTGCGACCAGAGGGGGCGTCTGGGCCGTCCAGCCAAGCACAACCACGTGGTTTTTAAGGGTTACGGGCGTCAGCCCACGCTCCAGGTCCTGCATCTTGGCGATCAGCCAGCGGGTCAGGATGGCCACCAGGGTACCCATGAACACCACATAGCCGGATACCGTCAGCAGGGTGGAAACAATTCGCTGCCAGGTACCAACGTCATCGCCGAGATAGCCGGGATCTGTCAGCCGCAGGAAGGCCCACCAGATCGCCGAACCGACATCCTCGAATCCCCCCCCCCTGGGGCAATACCAGAATCCCGCCGATGAGTGAGATCAGCCCGATAAAAATTCCGACCACCAGCAACTGGAAACCCGCCCCCTTAACCAGCTGGCGCTCTACAATAAACTTGACGCGATCAACAACACGAAATGGCAGCATGGGATTCCCTTTGTCCGATTCAGTCATGCTCCCTTAGGATAGAGCAAAGCGCTCATGGAGGTGAGCCATGGAAGCCTCAGCTATTCCCGCTTTGAAATCAACAGGCTGGACGGCCCTTCTGGTGATTCTGGTGGTGCTGCCGGATTTCGGCAGGGCGGACACGGCCCACCTCGCCCAACCCTGGCGGGCCGAGGCCGTGGTAGAAGGGCGGGATGAGGCCTACGACAAGGAACGGTTCCTGAACGAACTCACGTTCCGGCACAGCCAGCCCAACCCCATCACCGTCAGTAACGGCATCCGCGGGACCGGCGGCAGTGTGAGCAGCCGCCGGCTCTATTACGACTTTCGATTCCGACAGGATTTCGAGTTCCGGAATGACCGCAACGGCTTCCTGCTGGACATCCAGCGCAGCGAGGACCTGGACGGTACCTATCAGCGCCAGCTGATGGGATTCCGGCAAGCCATCGCCGACAATACGGAGGTCTGGCTGCAGGGAGATGTGTATTCCGACAAATCGGTTTCCGACATCTATTTCAGCGCCCGCCACCGCCTCACCGACGACAGCTGGCTGCATGCCAGCTGGATCCTCCCGGATGCCTACTTCAACAGCAAGACCGATTCACCGGACGAGTTCGAAACTTTTCCCCACTCCTATTTTCTGCAATGGCACCGCGGTGCCCTGGACTCGGCTTTGGGCACGACGGTATCCATGACCCTGACGCCCGAATCCTCCTTTATCAGCCGGCAGGAAAGCCTGCAGGTGGACAGCGAGAGTGTCCGGGCGGCTCTTAGCCACCGCCAACAGGCTGCCGACTGGCAGATCGAACTGGAACTGGACGGGGAACGCACCCGTCGCCATTACCGGTTGTTTGCCGACGGCGAGGGCCGGACCTCCGGTTTCGACCGAGACCATATCCAGCTCCTGGCGGGTGCAACCTGGACCGCCCACCGTTTGACGCCCGGATTCGGGATTGCCTACCGGGATCTGGACGAACAAGGCTTTTTCGGCAGGGCCCTGAATGAGGAGGGCCGGATTCACCGGCGTGAACCGACGGTATTCGGGGAACTTTCCCTGCCTCTCTCGTCCGGCGTAAGTCTTCGACCGGCGGTGTACCTGGGGCACGCCCACATCCGGCAGACCTTTGAAGATAAAGCCGACAAGGACTTTGACGGTTTTATCGGGAAACTGGCACTGCCCTTCGAGATGGTTCTCTCCCGTCAAGACGGAGCCGTACTGACCCTGAACCCGACGTTCTACCTTCACGAATCGGAATTCGGTGGTGGCAATCTGCAACTGCACTGGCCGCTATAACCACTGCCACGGTCCCGGGTCCCGGTTGGAAAGTGCGTTTATCCCCGCTCGGCCCGCACCGCTGCCAGGGCCGCATCGAGAGTCGGATAGAACCGGCTGACTCCCGCCTCCGGTTTGATACCGGCCCTGGCCAGGGTTTTCAGGGGCTGGAACTGCAGGTCGGCGATCACCACCTGGCTGCCACTGTTACGACAGGTGTCGATCAACTTGGTCAGCGCGGAAAGCCCGCCCGCATCCAGGATGGTGACGCCGTCCATATAGAGGACGAAGCCACGGGCCTGGCGTGACAACTCCGCCAGTTCTCCGAAAATCCGGTCAGCGGCGGCAAAAAACAGCGGCCCGTTGATCTTGAATACCTGCCAGCCCTCGGGCAGCTCCTCCCGGGCGATGCGCTCGCTTTTGGTGATGTCGGTCACCCGGGTCATCTGCGCCATCTCGCGCATGAACAGGACCGCCGCCAGCAGGACGCCGGTGGTGATGGCGATTACCATGTCCAGTGCCACGGTCAGGCCAAAACAGGTCAGGAACACCAGCACATCACTCCGGGGAGCGGTTTTCAGCAGGTGCATGGCTTTCGGTGCCTCGCTCATGTTCCAGGCCACCATTACCAGCAAAGCGGCCATGGCCGGCATCGGCAGGTAGGCGAGAACTCCCGCCAGTGAGACCAGCGCCAGCAACACGACGCCGGCGTGGATCATCGCCGCTACCGGGGATTCGGCACCGGCACGGAAGTTGGCAGCGGACCGGGCAATGGCGGCGGTCGCGGTAATGCCGCCGAAGAACGGCACGACCATATTGCCCAGGCCCTGCCCCATGAGCTCACTGTTGGCACTGTGTCGCTTGCCGGACATGCCATCGAGTACCACCGCACACAGGAGCGACTCGATCGCCCCCAGCATGGCGATGGCAAAAGCGGCGGGCAACAACTCCCGCAGCAAATCCCAGGAAAGCCCAAGGGCATCGCCGTCCGGCCCCGGTTGTTGCCAGGGCCAGGCAAATTCCGGCAGGAACGGCGGAATACCGGCGCCCTCGGTACCATCGGGGAGCAGATAACTGAAACGGGAACCAATGGTCTCGATACCCGCACCGTTAGCATTGAACCACAGGGCAAGACCACTACCCACCAGCACCGCAGGAAGATGCGCCGGCACCGGTGTGCGTAAGCGGGGCCAGATCAGCATGACAGCCAGGGTGGCAAGCGCCACCAGGGTGCTCATGCCATCCACCGCCGGCAGCGCCTCCGCCAGCACGGCCAGCTTGTCCCAGTAATGTTCGGGCATTGCGGCCACGGGCAGGCCGAAAAAGTCCTTTACCTGCAGGGTCGCAATCACCACGGCGATACCCCCGGTAAAGCCCAGGGTGACCGACTCCGGGATATACTCGATAAACCGGCCCAGCCGCATGAGGGCCATGATCACCAGGAGGATGCCGGACATCAGGGTCGCCAGTAACAGCCCACCCAGGCCGTATTCCTGGGCGATGGGATAGAGAATGACCACAAATGCCGCGGTCGGGCCGGAAATGCTGTAACGGCTGCCGCCGGTCAGAGCAATGATGAAACCGGCAATGAACGCGGTATATAGGCCATACTGGGGCGCGACACCGCTGGCGATGGCCAGGGCCATGGCCAGGGGGATCGCGATGATACCCACGGTGATGCCCGCCATCACGTCCCGGCCGAAACGTCGCCCGGTATATCGTTCGTTGACACAAGCCTCGCGGAAGGCATGGGCAATTCGCAGGGAGAACAGATGGGCGCGGTGGGGCATGAACGGTAACTCGACTTCTGAAATGAACTGTTTACATTATATGCTCATAATCTGTACATTCAATGTTAATCAAATTAACATACCTACCATTCAACCGATGAACCAGGGTCCGAACACACCATGGAAAACCGCACTGCCCGGCTGACACTCCTGATCGATCCGGAAAAGAAAGCCGCGTTTGAAGCTCTCTGCAAGCAGGAAGACGTCACTCCCTCCCAGAAGGTCCGCCAGTTCATCCGCGAATACGTGGAATCAAAACTGGGGCCCGACTGGCGGGAACAGGAACAGCAGAAAACCGACTGAGCCAACGGCCGTATATGCTGGTTATGAAACTTCGTCTGTCCGCCCTGCCCCTGATACTGCTATCCGTCACCGGGTGTGTTGCCATGCCTTACGAACAGAATTCCGTTGCGCCACCCGAGAGCCAGTACGACGCCCGCGTGTTCGACACGGAAACCGGCACACCGCTGACCGTCCAGCAGCTCGCCGGACGGCTGGCCGACACCGATGTCGTGGTCGTGGGCGAGTATCACGGCCGTCACGCATCGCATCTGCTACAGGCGCGCCTCCAGCAGGCCCTGTTT
>JABURI010000258.1 GCA_014762755.1 Marinobacter sp. | reverse complement strand
CGAGATCGGCCTGTTCGTGGATGAGTTCGGCGGTATCGAACAAGGGAAAACCGGGGAATCTGGCTCTGGAGTTCATGTGAGGCGTCTTTTAATGGTGAGTTCTGCCGGGGAATACCTGGAATGTCCAATACTCCTAAATATTGGACATTATGTATATCCTCTTAAAATCAGCATGTTACCCTAATGACTTCACCTTGTAACTTGTCTGGTAATTTTGGCGATCTGTGCCTCCTTGCTCAGAGGAATGAGTCTTCCGATGATTTTTGTGGCCAGGTATGACGGTTATTGGGGCTTTTCTCTAATAAGGGGTCAGATGAAGTCGTTCATCTGACCCCGGAGTTGGAGCACCGGGATGAAACTCGTCTCCGACACATAAGATGGGGTCAGATGAAAGTTTTCATCAGACCCCTGAGTCCGACGCTGGGTTATTGCGAGCCGCCGAATTTGAGAGAAGCGTTGGTGGAATGTCTTACTCATCATAATGAGGAGAATAACCCCTGGTGTGCGTGGCAGGAGCTGACCTTTTATCCGTAGTGTTGAGGAGGTGCTGTACCCTGATTTCCAGACAGCACCCATGCAATACTGCGCATAATGTATATTATGTTAAATACGGTACGGCGTTCCTTTCGCTAACCAGATTTCCAACGCGCCTTTAAGCACTGTTGTTTTCATGGTTTCTTTTCCCATCCAGCAAGAGGTGGTGCCACAACATACTTATCACTCTAGATCACCGGTTTTAGTCCGTAATACCGCGCTGGCGCCGCCGCCGTGTGTATTCAGATGAATGAACAGCTGCACCGCGCCTAAGTTAGATACGCTAAATGCTCTCAACACGGCAGTGAGTGGCGTCCTGGGAACTCATGATCTAGTTTTAATCAAGAGGTCGCAGTCTTGGTGAATACCATTGGTGGTAATCTCGGACGATTAAACCAGGATTGAACGAAAGGAAGCAGATATGAAACGGACCAACCTACCAATCACCCTGGCAGGCTGTATTTGCCTTTCTCTTGGCTCAGTGACGGTGCTGGCTGACTCCCACGGAAAAGGCACGATGCAACTGGCCGAGGAAAAGCAATGTATGGCTTGCCATACGACCAGTGAAGAGGTTCCCCGGGCGCCCTCCTTCCAGAGCATTGCCCAGAAATATACCAAGGATGATGCAGATCGACTGGTACAGGTCGTTCTCACGGGCGGAGAGGATCACTGGGGCTCCGCGGAAATGCCGGAAATGGATGACCGTGCAGAAGTCAGTGAGAAAGAGGCAAGAAAATTAGTGAATTGGATTCTGGATATGCGCGCGGAAAAGATGTGAAGACCGCGGAATTGAACAAATCCGTCAGGCCGGATGCAAATCAATTGCACCGGCCTTCTTTCTGCCGAGCCCGGAGGGCCGATCAGAACTTCCAGAAAGGTGTGCGAAGTCGTGCTTCGACAACTTCCGGTGAAAACCCGGCATCCAGAAGAAGACGGGGTTCGGTATTCTCTACGAGGCGTACAAAGTTGCGCTTCATACGCCAACCCTTAAACCAGGTAGCAGCTGTTTTCATAGTCTCTAATCATCCTGTCGGAGTTGCCGGCAAACAAATCGTGCCTTGGTAGTCGTTAGGGAACTATGCTACTGCTTACCTCTTGCTAAACAAATGCTTAGAAACCACTACTTCCTGGTCTCAACGTCCGCGAAGTAGCGCATTTTACGTATGAAACAGTACGCACGCGCTGCAGAAAAAAGTTCTCCCGCCTGGCCAGCTCTGGTGATATATTGAACAGGTCCAGCCAAATCCCATTCTGGTGGTAGTTGTCAGGACAAGCGCGCGGATGGAATGTGTTCCCTGCAGTCAGCCCCCCTGCCACTTGTGATCTCCTCTGAATAAGCCGAAGGGCAATGGCTCAGTGGCCATTACGGCTGTTGAAGGTGCCCTTGTGGCGCCCTGTCATGGAGGAGCAAACCCATGAAATCTCTTCTGACCTCTTGCCCGTCTCGCTGGATTCGGGTGTTGGTTCTTGGGGCTTTTGCCGGAGCTGTTTTTGGGGACGAACCAAACGCTTTTATCGGTACGCCTGTGGCGGTCGGCAATGGGTCGGCCTGGGTAATGGTTACGACCAATACCAGGAACGAGCCGGAGTCCGTATCAGTGGTGATGACCAGAGATGCTTTACAGGGGCTGCCGGCATACGATGCCAACAAGCCTGCCTGGGAATTTGCAATCCCAATTCCGGAGGCTGGCCCGCGAACCGGCTATGATCATGTCCTCCTTGACTGGAATCCGGCAGGCCACCTTCCCGAGGGCGTGTACTCGGTCCCTCATTTTGATGTGCATTTCTATCTGATCAAGAACGAGGAACGCGAAGCGATTACTTTCCATGGCGAGGATCGTGTCCTTGCCATGGTGGCGCCTGATGAACAGCTCGTTCCCGCGGGCTACGTGATCCCACCGGATGCTGCTGTGGACAGGATGGGGATGCATGGCCTCGATCCTGCGGGCGTCGAATTCCACGGGCAGCCTTTCAGCCACAACTTCATTTATGGCTATTACAGGGGTGAGTTGATGTTTGTGGAGCCGATGGTATCGCTCGACTTTTTGCAGTCCCTTAAGGACTCGACCACACCGGTCAGTAGACCGCAGCGCTATAGTTATCCGGCCTGGTACCCCGCGACCTACCGGATTGCTTTTGACAGCGCGAAAGACGAGTACACCATTGGGCTCCAGGATTTGCAGCGATTTGACTGAGGGTCAGAAGTACTCAAACTCCAGATCCTGGAAAACCCGCCCGGCATTTTTGCCGGCCAGCTCCTCGAACGTATCGAGGTAGGACCACTGGGACTGGTCGATGTTATAGGCATCGTCCAGTCCACCGCCCTGCTCCAGGATTTCGGTCACGGCGTTGCGCAGAAAGACGAGATAGCCCCGGGTTTCCTTCGTCACCACATCAATGGTGGTCGGCTCGCCATGCCCCGGAATCACGATCTCCGGGTCCAGTTGTTCGGTCATCTTGTCGAATGATTCGATCCAGGCGCCGGTCTCGGTATCCTCAAACACAGCCAGCAGGCGTTGATGGAAACCCAGGTCGCCGGTGATCACCAGTTTTTCCTCGGGCAACCACAGAGCAATGTCTCCCGGCGCGTGGCCCGGGCCGAAATAGTGCAGTTCGATAGTTACGTCCCCCATCTCCAGGTCGTAACGCTTATCAAACCCGATATCGGGCACGGCAACGTAGGTTCCCTCAGCCTTGTCCTTCATCCGGCGCTGCATGGAGGCCAGCTTGGCTTCGCCCTGATGCTCGAATTCCGCAATGGCTTCGTTCTGGGCGATGATCGGAACGCCCTGGTCCCGCCAATAACTGTTGCCCAGCATGGAGTGGCCCTGGGCATTCTCATTCACCACGTATTTGACGTCCTTGTCAGTGATGCTGCGAATGGAATTGTGGAATGATTTCGCCAGAAGGTAATTGTCACCACCGTTGAATACCACAACACCCTTTTCGGTAATGATAAAGCTCAGGTTGTTGTTGTGGCCGTGGTTCTCATAGGTACCCGGCGCCGTTGCACCTATCGCCGAGTAGACCCGGTCGGTGACCTTGGTGAGCTCCAGTTGCTCCGGCATGTCATTGCTTGCAGTGACAATCCCCGGAATGATCAGAAAAGCCAGAAACAGTCCTCGAAAACCCATTGTTATTCTCCTTATGTAAACACCCCGGAACCAACCACCGCGCTATTCCGGATGCCTGAATACCGCTTCAGCTAACGCCGAATCATCAGGAAGGCCGACAATCTTATGGATTTGTCCATCCGGGTCCTTATAGAAAACCGATGGCGTGGCAGCCACCGACAGGCTCTCCATCAATCGATTGTTGCTCTCCACCTTCTCCCTCAGGTCTTGCGGCACATTGTCATCGGATTCGAGCCAGTCCCTGGGAAACTGGCTGTCATGAAATTCAAGTTTCTGCACCGGGTTCTCCGCGCCGAGAACGCTGGCTGCCTTGGCCAGACTGGAAGGCTGGATGATACCCACCATGATGTGGCGCAATTCAATGCCACGTTCCAGGTAAGGCTGGGCCTTCTCCCGGAACACGACGCAATACCCGCAGTTGGGGTCGGAAAAGACATACACGATGCGCCTGGCATCACTCGGCCCCTCCGACACCCAGGCGGCGTCCGCCAGGGTTTGCCAGGCGCCGGTCAGATCCGGTTTGGGCAGCCAGTTCCGGAGGTGGTCTGCGCTCAGGTCCTGACCAAAACCGTCCACCATCTTGCCGATGACCACGTGCTCGCCGTCCGGCATGAGGTAGAGGGATACAGGATGCCCGTTCCGGCGGCCCACAAAGCCTTTCAGCCCCCCCGGGGCTTCAAAACTGGCTTCCACCTTCAGACCCTCATCCACCAGAACCTGCACGGCATCCGGGTAACTGGCCGAAAGCGCTAATGAGGGCAACAGAAGTAATGGGGAAACAACTTTCAAAATACTTCGTAGCATTATGATTCCCCTGGTATTTTAACAGGTGAGCGATTAGAAGGAGGCCATTTCCAGGTCCATTTCCACGGCCGCGACACCGGCCTGGGCGCACATTTCATCGGTCTCCCCGGAAGGCGCCCCACTCACGCCGACACCGCCGACGGTTTCACCGCTTGCCTGGATAGGAACTCCCCCCGCCGAGAGCAATACGTTTTCCACCTTGCCGACAGAAAACGGGCCGGTGAAACGATCTTCCAGGGCTGACGTCGGGCTGGTGAAGGTCATGGCGGTGTAGGCCTTGCGATAACTGACCTCGAGGGACAGATCCATGGCCAGCACATCCCGCAACACCACCTGGGGATGTCCGCCACGGTCAACGACCGTTACCGAAACCTGAACGCCCTCCTCCCGGCATGCGTCAATGGCTGTTTTGGCGATGGTCAGGGCGGTATCCATGGACAGTTTCTTGATCTCGACCATGACCGGCTGGTCGCTGCCCTGGGCGCCGGCCAGTCCACTGGCGGCGAGGGCTGAGACAAACATCAGGGATTTTGACAGCTTGGTCTTCATGACATGCTTCCTTTATATAGAGGGACGATCATGGGCGCACGAGCACGTAGCCCTCTTCGACCTTTTCGAGAATGTTGGCGACGCCTACATCCACCGGAACACTTTCCGGATGGATAGCCGGTCGGGTTCCGGTATTGCGCTCTATGGTATCAATGGTGTTCATACAGACGGTGAACCGCACGCCCTGGGCCATAAGGCTGTGGATACGCTTTACGCGACTATTGTCTGTGTACATCAGCCTGACGCCCGGGCCGAACGTGGTGATTTCGATATCAATCAGGTCCGGCCCGTAATGTTCGAGAAGGTTGGCCGCAATACTAAGGACTTTGTCCTGCTTTGCCGGCTCGTCGTCACTTAGCTGAAGAAGCAGGAATTTCTCCGCGAACGGCTTGTTCTCACTGACCGGTTCCGCCCTCAGAGCGGTGGTGACCGCCAGTAACGCGATCGCCAGCCCCAAGGTCAGATACTTCGGAAGCAAATTCCTGCCCATAGTTCACCCCGCGTAATCAGCAATCCCCGGATTCCCTGCCACGTTCTTGAGCTTCGGCGTGTTGAACTTACTGATCTTGACCGTCTTCTCCGACCTCAGATAATCGGCAACCACATCCCAGATCGGGCGACCGGGTGCCCGCGAATTCACAGTGGCCCAGCCAGCAACTTTGTACATCTTGTTGGCTTCAATGGCCTCGCCGTTATCCAGTCGCATGTCCGAGATCCGGCCATTCATGGAGCCGGTTGGATCACAGGTATAATCCATGCCCCCTACCCGGACCATGTCGCCACCCTGCTGACGATACGGATCCTTGTTGAACAGATTGTCTGCCACGTCTTCCATGATCAGTTTCAGGTCCGCCCCGGACATCTCACGAACATAGGTTTCGGGATAGGTAATCGCGGTGGCATTCATGACGTCGTCCATGGTGATGTGTTCACCCGGCAACACTGTTGTGCCCCAGCGGAAGCCTGGCGACAGTGAGATCTGGGCATCAAGCACCTTGCGCTGTGCATCGCAGATCACCTGGTCCATGGTGCCGTTGAAATTACCTCGTCGGTACAACAGCTCATCTGCCACGGCCAGCTTCTCACCGAGCTTGTCCATGTAGGGGGCGCGGACTTCCTGGATGAAGCTGGTCATGGCCGGATCCGCCTCGATCAGATCGGAGAACACGGGCAGCAGTTTGTATTCGTAACCGCGGACCCCGTTATTACCGATATCCAGATCCAGCACAGCAACGTATTTGCCGTTGGTGCCGGCATTGCTCACGAGAGTCTTGCCGCCCGGGTTGGTGACTTCAGTCGGCTGCGGCACCGCATCGTGGGTATGGCCGCCCAGAATGGCATCGATGCCGGTAACACGGCTGGCCATCTTGAGGTCCACGTCCATGCCGTTGTGGGAGAGCACCACGACCGCATTGACCTTCTCGTTCTCACGGATTTCGTTGACCAGTGCCTGCATCTCGTTTTCACGGATGCCCATGCGCCAGTCCGGAATGAAATAGGATGGGTTGGCAATCGGCGTATAGGGGAAGGCCTGGCCGATGATCGCAACGCGCTTGCCGCCTAGTTCGCGGATTGTATAGGGCTTGAAGACCCGGCCGCTGACCTCATCGTAGGCCTCTGCGCCCATGAACATGGCTTCGTCGGAAAGGAAAACATTCTGGGCCAGAAACTCGCCCTTGAAAGCGCCGACATTCTTGCGGATCTGCTCCTCGGGGTAGGTGAACTCCCAGTGTGCGGTCATGATATCAATGCCAAGGCGGTTGCTGGCCTCGACCATATCCTCGCCGTTGGTCCAGACCGCTGTGCCGGATCCCTGCCAGAGATCGCCGCCGTCGAGCAACAGGGAGTTGCCGTCACCGGCCTGTTCCCGAAGCTGGTCAATCAGGGTTTTCAGATGTGCGAAGCCGCCCAGCTTGCCGTATTCCTGGGCCGCTTCTGTGTAATCAAGATAGGTAAACGCATGGGACCGGCGGCTATCCATCGGAATGCCGAAATGGTCCAGGAAATGCTGTCCCACCAGGTGAGGCACCCTGCCCTTGCTGGGACCAATGCCAAGGTTCACGTTCGGTTCACGGAAATGTACCGGGGATAACTGGGCATGGATGTCGGTGAGATGAAGCAGTCGGACATTGCCGAACTTGGGTGCGTCGTACAGTCCCTCGCCACCTTTGGCCAAAGCAAGTTTCGGGGCAAGACCGGCTACGGCTGCCGCCTGCATCGCCATAAGGAAGTCTCTACGGGAAATGGTCACTGCACTCTCCTTTCTTTGTAGTTATTGGAGGGACCGGCTTCCCGGTTCGATTAACGGGAAGCCGATCAGGTCCGGCAAGCGGGATCAGTTACCTATGGCGACCTGGCGCCATGCCTCCTTTTGCTGTTTACGTTGGGCAACGGACTCTTCGGCGAGCTTCAGAGCCTCGTTAGCCATGGCTACCGCTTTTTCATAATCGCCACTGTCAGCCGCCGATTTAGCGCTCTTGAGGCGGTCACTGGTAATCGTCCACTGGAAGGTCCCGGCATCCTGATGGGTGCTTTCGGCCTTGGAGTAGACTTCCTGGAAGTCCTCTTTCGGGCCTGCCTGGGCGACCAGCGGAACGGACAGTGCAAGCGAGATACCGATTGCGAGTAAAGGCTTTTTCATTGCGTTTCTCCCTCTCCGTTCCTGACTATGGCCGTGTCGCCGGGCCGACGACTGGAAGTCCATTGCTCATGTAGGTCAGGAAATATTCGAGATTACGGTATTCCTCACTCTGTGCCGGCAACGGTTCCGCGCGAACGTTGTTGTTACATCCCGCGAAGCGGCGATGCAGCGTGCCCAGCTCACCCCATTTGGACCGATGTACCGGGAAGTTTGCCGGTTGTCCCAGGGCTGGTGACAGGAAGTCCGCCCGGATCCATTTGCCGGGGTTCTGCACATGACAGCTTGCGCAGGAGAAATTCAGTTGCCCCCGCCGGCTGTAGTAGAACTCCTTGCCATCCTGGTAGGCAGCCAGTGCATCAGGGTCGTCCGGCACCTTGATATTGATGGGTTTGCCCTGGGAGGTGGATGCCATATAAGCGGATATTGACGCGATGGCCCCCTTCTTCCATTTCAGAGGCTCCTCACCATTGGCCTCACGGCAGCGGTTTATGGCGAGTTCAAGGGTGATCACCTCATTCTTTTCCGTGTCGAAATAGGGATAGTTCTGTCGAATCCCGATGCCACCGTTTTCAAAACAGCTGGCGTAGGTCTTGCCATTGGCAAACGGCGTTTCAAACATCTCCTGACCTTCGGCTACCGCAAACTCGTAGGGAGGAAAATCCTGCATGGATTCCCACTGTTTGCGGCGGTCTTCGTTCAGTGCGTACTGGCCGTTCACGAACTCCTCGAAAGGCACATCCGGGAACATCTGCTTGAAGTATTCAACCGTTTCTTTCCGGTCCTCTTCGGGTGTCGCTCCCGCCAATGCTTGAGGCACTGCAAGCGCCGCCCCGAGAGCGACCAGAATGACTTTCGCTTTAAGCATGTCCAATCCTCCTTTTCGGCGGCTCAGGATGATCCTGTCCGCCGACCATCTTCAGGCGATCGTTGCGGTGGTTGAATCGCTTGCGCCCTCGTTATCGATCCAGCTGATGGTGAGCTCGTCACCCTTCTTGGCTCCTTTGAATCGACACTCCAGGAACGGATCCTTGGATACCGCCGGGCCCCAGTTGGCCACAAACACGTTCTTGCCGTTATGGGAAATGGTCAGAACCTTGATGAAGTGGGCAGGAATGACATTGCCTGCGGAATCCTTCACAAAGCCTGAATCCATGGGGTGTCGAACCAGGGCTTTCAGTGATGTCACACCGTTATTTTCTACTGCACGTACTCTGATACTGGACGCCATTGTTGTTCTCCTGTCCGTTTACTGTTAGCCGCCGCAGCCGCCAACGGTGACTTTCACGTTCTGGGTGGCCTTGTAGGCTTTGCCATCAGAAATCACGACGGCTACCACGTCTGTCGTCTCCGCCATTTTCAGGCGATTTGATACAAACGGCAGGGTGCCCTCAGGGATGTCAAAATAGGCCGCCAGGGCGTTCGGGTTCTTGGCTACCAGCAGCGCGATACCCGTCACATTCGGGAGCGAGGTCTCAACGCTTACCGGTACCACGGCACCGTTCTGCGCAATGGTTGGCAGATCCATGGTGATCTGGTCAGATTCCGTCGCCTCCATCCCGTAGAGTTCAGCAATGGTTTCATCCACGCCGGGGGTCTTGAACGCCTTCTCCGGCCAATCAGATGCATCCGGGGCGGTCGCGGCCTCTACTCGCAGTGGCACAATGCCGGAACCCAGTGCAAAGCCGGCAACGCTCACACCCAGCATTCCCTTCAAAAAGCCTCTTCGCCTTTGGTCAGTCACGGTAACTTCTCCTCCGCATTTAAAGCGTGTACAGGTAATCGATGATCCGGTTGATTTCTTGTTTGCTCAGGATCATGTGTCGTCCGAATGGCGGCATCACCGTCATCGGGTTGAACTGGGTTTCGTCCCAGATGCGTTTGAACAGCAGTTCCCGGTCGGGGAAACGAGCTTTCATGTCGGCAAGTTCAGGTCCTATATTGCCGGTCAGTTTGCCGTCATCCATTTTGTGGCAGGCCAGGCAGTTGCCGTCCTTCCGGCTGTATGCGAGTTCTTTGCCACGGTCGATATCAGCCTGGGTCGGTTCGGCGAACACCGGCGCTGTGGCGCTCAGTGCGAGTGTGGTCAAGCACACGGAAATTAACCCTTTTCGCATCACGCATTCCTCCTCGGCACTCTTTGGAGCTGTTGCTCCGGTTCAGCCTTCTTATTCTGTAATCCCCTCGTCGAGGGGGCCGGTTGTGCTTGGTGTCAGGTTTTTGCCCGCAGCAGAGTCGGATACAGTGACCTCCTCTTTGCAGTCCTCCATGCAACGCTCGTTGTTTACCACGGGGCGCGGGTCTTCCCAGATGAAACCATCGTGATTGGGCATCTGGACCTGTGGCAGCGTCTCCTTGTTGGCCACGAAGTCCCCGTCCACGATGTAATTGAGGTTGAGGACATAAGCGGTCAACGCATACACCTGGTCATCGGTCAGCGACTGGGGTGCGAAGAACGGCATCGCCCGATGAATGTAATCCCAGAGTGTTGAGGCATAAGGCCAGTAACTTCCGACTGTCTTTTCCGGACGATCTTCGGTCAGGCTGCCCTCCCCGCCTGCTAGTTTCGGGTAACGCCCCATGCCTTCGCCGAAGGCGCCGTGGCAGGACGAGCAATACGTCTCGTAGACGGCCATGCCCTCATCGACCGTGCCACTGCCCTCGGGCAGGCCTTTACCATCCGGGCGTACATCGATATCCCAGGCGGCAATCTGTTCCTCGGTCGCGGGCTCCCCGTACCCGTAATGGCCAGCCTGCTCGGCTGCACCGAGGATGGGTATGGAGGCCAGGATCACGCCACAACAGGTGCTGGCGAACAGGCGTGGTTTTTTATGAAAGCTGAACATTGACCACACTCCCGTCTGCGTTGACTTTCCAGGTCTGGATCGCGTTCTTGTGATAGATCGAGTTGGTGCCGCGAGCCTGTTTGAGCTGAGCCAGGGTCGGCTGAACATAACCGGTCTCGTCGATAACCCGGGACTGCAGCAGTGCGGGATTACCATCCCACTTCCACTCCAGGGAGAACCGGGTCAGGGATTTCGACATGACCGGCTCGCGCAGTTGCGCCTGCTGCCAACTCTGGCCACCGTCGACTGACACATCGACTGCTTTCACTTTGCCCCGACCGCTCCAGGCGAGCCCTTCGATCTGGCAGATACCCTTATTCTTCAGGGGCATCTCCGGACATGGCGAGGTTATGACAGACTTGGCTTCCATCACCCAGGTGAAGCCATGGGCGGTGCCGTCCGGCATCAGGTCGGTGTACTTGGATGTTTCTTCACGCTGCATCCACGGCTTGTCACCCACTTCAAGCCGGCGCAGCCATTTCACGTGGGTGTTGCCCTCCCAGCCCGGAACTACCAGGCGGATCGGATAGCCCTGTTCCCGACGCAATGCCTCGCCGTTCTGGGCATAGGCGACAATAACGTCATCGAGGGCCTTCTCCAGGGGAATACTCCGGGTCATGGCAGCACCGTCAGCGCCTTCAGCCAGCAACCATTTACCTTCCGGTTTGATGCCCACTTCCTGGAGCAGAGTGGAGAGGCGAACCCCGGTCCACTCGGCACAGCTCACCATGCCGTGAAGGAACTGGAGGGAATTGAGCTGAGCACCACGCCATTCCATGCCACCGTTTGCCGGGCATTCGATGAAGTTGATCTGGGAAACGCTGGGGAATCGTTGCAGATCTTCCATGGAAAGAATGATCGGGCGGTCCACAAGACCATGAATCATCAGGCGGTGCTGCTGCGGGTCAATCTCCGGCCGACCGGCATGGTGGCGTTCGAAGAAAAGACCGTTTGGAGTAATGATGCCCTTCAGGTGCTGAAGCGGGGTAAAGCTGATGGAAGAAACTTTATCTGCCGTTAGCCAGGGTACGTTCCGGCGTATGACATCTTTCTCGAACGGAGATGGAACACCGTAGGGATCGGTGACCACCCCTGCACCGAGAGAGCGGGTCCACGGCGGGATCTCGGGCGGATACTGTGTCGCTGCCAGAGCCTTGGGGGCGATGCCTGCAAGAGCACCTCCAACCATGGCACCACCGGCGGTGAACAGGCCGCTTCTGAGAAAGCGTCTGCGTTCTTCTGAGGGTAAGCGTTCTGACTCTTCCAGGGCTGTTTTGGATACATCCTGATTGAGTCGGCGGAGTTTGCCGAGCATATTGTTTTTCTCCTCCTTCGATGCCTGCTGGGGGGCAGTCGGCCGACAGTCAGTACGGAACTGAGGGACGGTCTTGTTGTTTCTGTTATAAGGATATAATTTAGTTATAAACTCCTCGTTTTCAGGTTACAAGTGCTTTTTGAATCCGGGTTCATAGGACGTTCGTCGCAAAAGCCGTGCTGAAGAGCCCAGAAAATTGACGCAAATCAATGCCAATACAAGCACTTACATGGCAGGCAAAAACAAAAGGGAGAGACCGGAATGCAGGCAAAAATTTTTATAATCAGTATGCGAAGTGCCGTTATTTCCGGTGCCATTTTTATAACCTCAGGGGCAATGGCGGCCGGGCCCTATACGCCACTCTCGATCCCGTTCGAGGCCGAGCCCGTGGGGGTGGGCAACGTCTATTATTTTGCCGGTCAGTCCGGCGTTCCGGATAAGCAGAATGAGGGCTTTACTGCCAATGCGGGGTTTGTCATCACCGAGGATGGTGTGGTGGTATTTGATGCCCTGGGGACGCCCAGCCTTGGCGCTGCGATGGTCGATAAAGTACGCGAAAAGACAGAATTGCCTATCTCCCATGTGGTGATCAGTCACTATCATGCAGACCACGTATACGGGCTTCAGGCTTTCAAGGATCTGACCGATGCGCAGGTGATCGCCCAGGAGAGCTCAAGTATCTATCTCAACAGCCCGGATGCAGGGCAGCGACTGGCGCAGCGCAAACAGGCGCTGTCACCCTGGGTTGATGACAACACCAGAGTTATCGCTCCGGATGTGACCTTTGAGGATGAAATGTCTATTGAATCGGGTAGTTACCGCTTCAGCATCGTCCACGCCGGCCCGGCCCATTCAACAGATGACAGCCTGATGATGGTCCAGCCCGCCGGCGTGCTGTTTTCGGGGGATATCATCCAGAACGGCCGGGTGCCCTTTCTCGCCAGTTCGGAGGTCGACACTGCCAACTGGATGAAGGCCATCGAACAGGTCAGGAAGCTGAACCCGAAGATCCTGATACCCGGCCATGGCAAAGCGTCGGAAAATGCCATGGCTGCCCTCAACTTTACCTACGACTACCTGGCGTATGTCCGGGAGCAAATGGGAGCTGCGGTTGAGAACTGGGTCCAGTTCGAGGACGCCTACGAACAGACCGACTGGACCCGTTACGAAGGGCTACCGGCATTCGAGGCATCCAACAAGGCAAATGCCTATCGAGTCTATCTTGAAATGGAGAAGGCAGCCCTGGGTGGAAGCTAAAGCGGAATCAGCGATCCACCTTGGCCTCTTGTTCCTTTGCGAGTTCCTCGAGGCTGCTGTATTCGCATTCCTTGCTGGCGATGAAGCTGTCGGCTGAGTCGACCAGGATGTTGTCGTCCCGCATAAAGCGCCGGCCAAGGAGCACCGGGTAGGAGAACTTGCCGCGATCTGTCAGCGAAAACTGGGTAGTGTGCATTGTGCCTGCGATACAGAACTCCAGATCGACTACATACCGGCGCTGCGACGGAGCCCCCTTTCGCTTGATCAGTACAGTCCTGCGCACAGGGCGTTCAAGTACCATCACCACATCGTCATGGCTGAACTCGCCCTCGGCGGGCTGGTCTTCATGATCTCCCAGGGGAATCTCGAAGCTGACCCATCGCTCATCGTTACGGGTAAATTCCTCAACATTTACGGCATGCAGGGATGACGTCTTTGCGCCGGTGTCGAGCCTGGCCTTGAGTCTCAGGCGGGTGTCTTTCATTACGACCCATTCTACGAAACCAAGTGTCTCCGGGACGCGATCTGCGTTGCCATTGCCTTTCTGTTCTTCAGCCAGTACTGAATTGGCTGCCAACGCGAGGATCACTAGGAAAGTAGCCAGAATTCGCATCAAAACTCCTTCGCAATAGATTGAAGATCAGGGAAAAATTCAAGAAACCGGCTTTCAAGTTCCGATTGATGATCGTGAATTTCCTCAATCATCCCTTCAAACCGGTTGGAAAAGCGGATTCGGGAAGCAACCCGGTCGAGGGCCTGCCCTATGTTATCCAGGTCCTGATAGGCTCCAAACCAGTCATAATCGACCATCCTCGCCGTTACCCGGGCCATTTGTGGTGGCATCAGGTGGCGGTTTTCAATCAGTTCCCGATAGGTGCGGTCGATAAACCGGTCGCAATCATGATCACTGAACCTGTGCCAATGTTTCAGCAAAAAGTGATCATAGAGTATGTCCAGTGCGACGCCGGCAAACCGCCTGCGCTGTGATGAGAAAAGCCGTTTGGAAGCCAGAACCTCCGGATGACGGTCGGTAAAGGTGTCTACCGAGAAATGGTGCCGGACCCCACGGTGGACTTCCCCCGGCAGCGCCGAAAGTTCGACGCCCCGGGTGAAGTCACCGAGGATGCTGCCCACGCGGGCTTCCGGGGAATCCGGTGCGAGGAAAACGTGGGCAAGATGGTTCAAATCGACTCCCTATGCGTTAAACCAGAGAGAACGATCAGAAGTTGAGCTGGATGCCTACGCCGAGGCCGTCGAGCTCAACATTGTCGTCGTCGTAGTAACGCATGTATTCCAAGTTACCCGACAGGTTCGGAGCGAACTCCATGTTGGCCCCGATACCGTAGGAGACATCGGAGTCATCGTCCTCAACGGAACCGACTTCAGCCTCAACCCGGGTGAAACCCAGGACCGCGTAAGGTGTTACCGGGGATTCGTTGGCCAGGTTGAAGGTGGCATAGCCGCCGTAGAAATTGTCCACGGAGACATCGACACCGTTGATCGTGTCATCGTCAACGCCAAAGCCGGCACGGGCCTCAACACCAAGGAATGGTGTTGCCATCACCCCGACCTTACCGGAGAGGGTGCCGACATCGGCGTCGTAAGGACCCAACTCGGTATTCATAAAGGTATAGTTAAAGCCGGCATACAGCCCGCCAACACCGGATTTGTACATGTCCTGAGCCTGGGCCGCACCCGTTGCCAGGAGGCCGCCTGAAAGGGTTGCCAGCGCCAGTGCGAGAGATTTTGTACGTGTCATGACTTGTTCTCCTTAACCGATTCTTTCGGTGTTCATCACTGAAAATGCACCAACTCCACGTTGTTTGCCATAGTAAAGATCCGAATTTACCTGTTATTTACGCCAATTTAATTTGCGCTTCATTGCACGCTAAGGCCTTGACTGCCTTGCGAATGACAGGGCCTGCAGGTATTCTGGCGCGGTCTTCCGGTCCAGCTGGCTAGAGCATCCTTTTGAGAAACCTGAGCCCTGTCATCTTCATTGTCAGCGTGATGTTTGTGCTTCTCAGCATATTCATGACGTTACCGGTGATTTTTCTTGCCGGGTCCGAAGCGCCCAACGCCATGGCGTTTGCGGAATCCGCAGCCATTGTCTGCGGGCTGGGCGTACTTGGTATTGTCACTACCTACAATCAGCCAAGGGACCTGAAGCCCCGCTTCATGTTTGTACTCACCGTCTCCAGCTGGTTCATCATTGCCCTCTTCTCATCCCTGCCCTTTTACCTGAGTGACCTGCATCTGTCCGCGGCGGATGCGTTTTTCGAGGGTACCTCCGGCATAACCACTACAGGCGCAACGGTCCTGAGCGGCCTGGACGACATGGATCGGGATCTGCTGCTCTGGCGCTCGATTCTGCAGTGGATTGGCGGGATCGGGATTATCGGTATGTTCGTTGCGGTATTGCCGTTCCTGAGGGTCGGCGGCATGCGCCTGTTTGCCACCGAATCCTCGGAATGGACCGACAAGGCGCTGCCCCGGATGAAAACACTGAGCCGAGGGCTGCTATTCGTCTACGTTACTTTTTCGATTGTCGCGGTACTGACCTACTGGGTTTCCGGCATGACCCTGTTCGATGCCTTCAACCATGGCCTTACCAGCATCGCAACCGGGGGCTTCTCCACTTCCGATCTGTCCATGGGCAAGTTCAACGATCTGATCCTCATGGAGGCCACGCTCTTTATGATCATCGGCAGCCTGCCCTTTTTCCTGTTCGTTCGGGAAATGCACGGCCAGCATGGCGTGTTGTTCCGGGACCAGCAGGTGCGCATGTTCCTGGCGATCCTGTTGATCGTTCCGGCACTGCTGACACTGTATCGCTGGTGGGTATCTCCGGTACCATTCGACCCGATACACAACTACGCTTCCACGCTGTTCAATGTCACATCCGTCGTCACCACGACGGGGTATGCCTCCGAGGACTACACCGCCTGGGGGCCGCTGGCATTCGTGCTGTTCTTCTTCCTGATGTTCGTGGGCGGATGCTCCGGCTCAACCGCCGGCGGTATGAAGATTTTCCGATTCCAGTTGTCCCTGATCATCCTGCGGGAACAATTAATGCGCCTGCTGCACCCCCGGGCGGTGCTGACCCGCAACTACAACGGCCGTTCGGTCAGTGACGAGATCATCTCTTCGATGATCGCCTACACTTTCATTTTCCTGTTGTGCCTGCTTCTGATTACGGTCGCGCTGGCAGCCATGCAACTGGATTTCGTCACGGCCTTGTCAGGTGCGCTCACGTCCCTGACCAATGTCGGCCCGGGTCTGGGTGAAATCATCGGGCCGGCGGGGAATTTCGGCCCGTTGCCGGATGCCGCCAAGTGGGTTCTGTCCGTCGGGATGCTGATGGGCCGGCTGGAAATCCTGAGTGTTATTATTGTGCTCTCGCCGGCATTCTGGCGAGGCTGAGCGCCTACCGCAGCCAGAGCACTGAGGAGTTTTCCAGGGGCAGATTCAGACGATCGTCCCTCACCCGGATTCGGGGCGTGTAGTGACCTTCCGGACGTGCCGGAACGGTGCACTGGTAGATCCAGCCACGGAATGATCCCTCCACGGCCTGTTTGCGCTCCATGGCCTGCACCTGCCTCGGGCCGTATTCAGACGCCTCCGCCACCAATTCAACGCCGATATGCTCCGCCGGCACCCCGTCCAGATAGACGTCCACCGTGAAGGTTTGATTCCCGTCCTGTTCTTCGACGTCAATGGAGGTGAACCGAAGCCGGGACCAGTGAGAGTTGATCGCCCGCGACTCCTCAACCAGGGCATGTGCCGTATCGGGATCCCGCTGTTTGGCCAGCGCCACCATGGGCCGATAGAAATCCTCCACGTATTCCCGAACCATACGGTTGGCGGAATAGTGTGGCGTCAGCTGATCCATACTGGCCCGGATCATCTTGATCCAGTCCTTTGGCCGCCCTTCCTGATCAACCCGGTAAAATGCAGGAACCACCTGGTTTTCCAGCAGGTCGAACAGTTCCAGGGCATCGGATTCGTCGTGATCATCGGTGTGACTGAGTTCCTCGAAGGTGGCACCGGACCGGATGGCCCAGCCCACATCCGGATTCCAGGCTTCTACCCACCAACCGTCAAACTGGGACAGATTCAGTCCGCCGTTTACGAGCACTTTCATCCCGCTGGTACCGCAGGCCTCCCAGGGGTGGCGCGGCGTATTGAGCCAGACATCCACGCCCTGAACCAGCTGGTTTGCGACGCCGAGGTCGTAGTCTTCAATGAAAACGACCTTGCCTTCGGCTTGCGGCAGTCTCGAGAACTGCTTCCAGCGTCGGATAAGGGCCTTGCCCGATTTGTCATAAGGGTGAGCCTTGCCCGCCAGGACGATCTGGACGGGCCTGTCCCGATGATTGAGCAGTGCCAGAAGTCGATCGGGATCATTCAATAGCAGATTCGGGCGCTTGTAGTCAGTGAATCTCCTGGCGAACCCCAGAGTCAGGGTTTCGTTGTCCAGAAGAAGGCCGCAGGCCGCAGCGGAATCCTTGCCCGGATTGTGATCGCAATGCTGACTTGCAAGCCGCTGGCGCAGGTAATGGATCAGGCGCTTGCGCTGGGCGAGGCGCATATCCCAAAGATCCTGATCAGTGATGTCGCTCATCGGGCAACTGGCTTCCATCGGGCGGCGCCAACGATCCTTGCCACAGGCCCGGGTCCAGAGTTCGTCGGATTCTTCGGAATCCCAGCTGGGCGTGTGAATCCCATTGGTGACATATTCCACGGGAATGTCCTCCGTGGGCCACCGGGGAAAGAAATCCTGCAGGATGGTCTGCGAAACCTTTTTGTGAATCCTGCTGACGCCATTGACTCGTCCGCTCATGTTCAGGGCAAGCCAGGCCATATTCAGCAACGGGTCTCCGGTGGTGTCCTGGTCCGAATTGTGGGTACCGAGGTCCATCAACTGGTCGACAGTCAGATCATGCCCGGCCAGCCAGGGACCAAGGTAGAGCTGGATCAGCCGTCTGGGAAAACGGTCGAAGCCAGCGGCCACAGAGGTATGGGTGGTGAACAGGTTGGTCGCCCGGGTCGCCATGCGGGCAGTGTCAAAATCCCGCTCGTTATCATGAGCCCACCCGAAAGCCCGTTCAATCAATGCCAGGGCGCAATGGCCCTCGTTGAGATGGCACGCCACGGGATCGCGCCCCAGGGCTCGCAGCAGGCGCCAACCGCCAATGCCAAGCACCATCTCCTGCTGCAGGCGCTTTTCCGGATCGCCGGTGTACAACTCGCTGGTGATACCGCGGTCGCCGGGTTCGTTGCGGGGGTCGTTGCTGTCCAGAAGCAACAGTTCGCAATGCCCCACCTGTCCAACCCAGGCTCTCAGGCGCAGATCCCGGCCCGGCAACGGCACGATTACCCGCAACCACTGATCATCCTGATCCCGCAGCGGCGATAACGGCAGCATGGTGGGATCATTGTACGGATAGAACTCGAGCTGTTCGCCGTCGGTACTGATGGCCTGACGGAAGTAGCCCTGCTGGTAAAGCAAACCCACGGCCGTGACCGGAACACCAAGGTCACTGGCCGCTTTCAGGTAATCCCCGGCGAGTACCCCAAGCCCTCCACTGTACAACGGCAGTGACTCGCTCAGGCCATACTCCATGCAGAAGAAAGCGATTCCCCGATCCAGCTCATCCCGGCACTGCTCGGAATACCAGGTTCTGGCACGCACGAACCGCTCGTGTGCATCCATCTGTTCCCGATACCTGACCAGAAACTCAGGATCCCGGCTGAGGTATTCGAGGTGGTCACCAGAGACACTGTTGAGTACCAGCCAGGCATTCCGCGTGCTGTCCCAGGTTTCCGGATCCAGCGTGCGCCAGAGCACATCACTGCCATGATGCCAGCTCCATCTCAGGTCAAGGGCGAGGGTGAACAAACCATTCAGGGCCTCAGGCAACTGCCTTGGCCGGTAGGCCGCTAATGTCATCGATGTTCAAAACCCTTTATCACGGTTCGCTGAGTGGTCAATGCGCTGTGTAACCGCCGTCTATCACCAATTCACTGCCGGTGACGAACTTGGACTCCTCAGAGGCGAGGAACACGATTCCCCAGGCAATATCATCCGGCTCGCCCATGTGCCCCAACGGATGCAGCGCTGCCGTGGCTTCCTTGGCTGCCTCGAGGTCCTCCCCGGTGGTTTTCAGATGCCCCTCCACCATCGGAGTCCAGATAAAGCCGGGGTGGATGGAATTTGCCCGGATATTGTCCGGTGCGTAGAGCATGGCATCGGTCTTGGTCATCAGCCGCACAGCGCCTTTTGACGCATGGTAAGGGGGAACGTCCGGCGCACTGACCAGGCCATAGATCGAGGAAAGATTGATGATGCTGCCGCGCCCGGCCTTTTTCATGTGGGGAATCACGTGTTTGGTACAGAAGAAAACGCCTTTCACGTTCACCTTCTGGACCAGATCCCATTCCTCTTCGGTCAGTTCGTGAGTCGGTTTGTTGGGGCCAGCGATCCCTGCGTTGTTCACCAGTACGTCAATGTGACCAAACTTGTCCGCAGCCCCGTTAATGGCCGCTTTCACGCTGTCCTCATCCCCCACATCGCAATGCCAGTAGGCAACCTGGTGACCTGCACCGGAGAGCTTTTTGGCGAGGGCATTACCCTCATCGTCCAGGCAATCCAGAATCGCCACGGACGCGCCCTCTTCTGCCATTCTCGCTACCGCTGCAGCGCCGATTCCGTGTGAACCGCCCGTGATAACAGCGACCTTTCCTTTCAGTCTGTCCATAACAACTCCCGGGGAATCGATCAGTAGGCGCGATATTTCGGAGAAGAATCATAGCTCATGGTTGCGTGGTGGCTGGCCAGCCAACTGAGAAGCTTGGAGATACCCAAAGCATCGTTATCGACACCGTCAAAATCCAGCCCCAGCCCTTTGGTCGATTTCCTGACAACGTGGGCCTTGAGCCTCCGTAGCGACTTTTCGGTTTTCTCGGGATAACAGAGCTCGAGTTCGAGGGTCTGATTCAGATTCACATCATCATAATCCGTTGAGACGAAAACGCCCCTGCGTGAGGCATTGCGGACCTGCCCGGTGGCGACGGGCATTCCACGCTTATAAACCAGAATCGAAAGTTTACCTGGGACGCGTTTGCTGAGCCTGTGTTCCATTAGATCCTCCCTGAACAAGTGTTGCGTCGATCAAGCTGTCTGTTTTTTATACACCAACATTTCTGCGGTCATGTTGATGCTGGTCAACATATGACCAGTCAAACCGGAATTCGTTCATGCCGGGAAACGGCTTTCCGGATCGTTTCTGCCAGATCATCCGTGCACTGCGACAGATCCGCTTGCCAGACCCAGTTACCCTGCACTGTGCCCGGTGTATTGAAGCGCGCCTCCGAGCCGAGCCCCAGAAAATCCTGCAGCGGTACCATCGCCAGCCAACATACCGACCGCAGGGCCGCATCCACGATTGGCCAGGGCATGCCGGCACCATCGGTACCGAGGTATTGGTTCACATAGGCTCGGGTATGTTCATCGAGGCTTTGGTACCAGCCAAGGCTGGTATCGTTGTCATGGGTGCCGGTATACACCAGGTCCACAGGTTCGTGCCGATGAAGCAGATGCGGGTTGTCCGGGCTGCCATCGAATCCGAACTGGATCACGGTCATGCCGGGCAGCCGGAATTCCCGGCGCAGCTGTTCCACCTCGTTGCTGATGATGCCGAGGTTTTCCGCCACCAGTGGCAACCCCGGAAATCGTTCAAAACACGCTTCAAGAAACTCTCTGCCCGGCCCCGCGACCCAGTAGCCGAACCTGGGCTCCGGGGTTGCGGCAGGAATCTCCCAGAAAGACTCAAGGCCGCGAAAGTGATCAATCCGGATCAGATCAAAAAGCTGGCGCTGGCTTTCCAGCCGTTGCAGCCACCACTGGTATCCATCCCGGGCCATTGCGGCCCAGTCGTAGAGCGGATTGCCCCAGTGCTGGCCGTCTGGTGAAAAATAATCCGGTGGCACGCCGGCCACCACGGTGGGATTACCGTCAACGTCCAGTTTGAACAAATGACGATTGGCCCACACATCGGCGCTGTCGTGGGCCACAAAAATCGGGATATCGCCGAAGAGCAGAATGCCTTGTCCGGCAGCATAGTCCCTCAAGGAATGCCACTGGTGCTGGAACAGGAATTGCTCGAAGCGGAGGGCCTGTACAGATTCCGGATTTTCCCGGACAAATCGGGCGACAGCCTCTGGATGCCGGTCACGCAATGGCGCCGGCCAGTCGGGCCAGCTCGTCCCCGGCAGTGTTTCCCGGATACTACAGAAGATGGCGAAGTCCTCGAGCCAGTCCCCATGCTCCTCGCAGAAGCGTTCGAAATCCACGTGGCGTAATTGCCCCTCCCCGTTGAAAAAACGTCTGGCAGCCAGCTTCAACAGAGCCTGCCGACTATGGTCTGCGGAGGGAGTGAGTTCTTCTCGCCGCAACAGACCAAGGGTGACCAGCTCTGACAGATCGATGAAATCGGGATTGCCAGCATGGGCAGAGAGCGACTGGTAAGGAGACAGATCGCTGTGTGTCGGCCCCACCGGCAAGGTCTGCCAGACACTCAGCCCGCTCTTCGCCAGAAAATCCACAAACCGGCGGGCATTGGCCCCAAGAATACCGTATTCGCCTCTGAGTGCCGTGGGGTGCAGCAGAATCCCGGCTCGCCGTGCTTCGAACAGTCGGTGCGATATTTCCTCTGTACTCATGACGCCTCAGCATCTTTATCGTGGCCGGGGCGCATGGCACCCCCTCGGGCCGGTTCGCCACCACCCTGGCTCAGTTGCTGGAACACCGACGGAGGCGCCGGATAACCAATCCGTTCATACAGATTGACCAGGTGCCGCCGATACAGGCGTTCGAAGTCCTGGACGATCTGGGCCGGGTTATAGTCTCCAAACCACCAGAACCAGTCAGAACCCTCACACAGGGCCAGTTGGTGCTGTGCAGCTTTCTTCTCCTCGGAGTTCAGGCTGCCGTTATCCATCACCCTGTCATAATGGGTTTTCGCCTCGCACAAAAGGTCCCAGGCACGGTTCTTGTCAGGATCCCCGATCCAGGTTGAAAAGGTGCCGTAGATCCAGCTTCCTGCAACCAGGTGCGGGAGCTGCAGCGGTTCAGCGACCGGCTGGTCAAGCAGTTCCCCGTAGGTCGCCAACCTCAGTTGCTGATGATCCTCAAGAACCGCGTAGAGCTGGTCCAGGAAATGGATGCCATTTTCCGGGTAATACTCCCAGGCATTCTCGCCGTCCAGAATCACGGATATCACCGGTCTGGCCTTGCCTTTGGCGTGCCTGGCGATGTTCTCCATATGATGCACGAGGTCGCCGACCGCATCCTCTGCGTGCCAGTCGGCATAGGTAAACCCGATCAGGTCGGACAGCCCGTCGTCGCGGAAAAAGACGGTGACGGCGTTGTCGCCAAATCGAAAAGGCTGATGAATGCCGGCCTCCTGGGGCAGTTGCCCGTTTTCCCGGGCCAGGTTCATGCTGTTGTGGATGACCGAATCCCCGCTGGCCGTCCATTGGAACCCGTGCTTTCCGAGCTGGGCCAGGGTTGCCTGGCTCAGGCCACCCTCGGATGCCCAGCACCCTCTCGGCTCAATCTCGAAAAACCGTTTGAACGTTTCCCGGGCCTGCTGCAACTGCCAGCTCGCCCGCAAATCCCCGCCCGGATACCGGGTATGGGACGGCAAGGCAATATCCGGCATGGACTCACGGGCCGACTCCAGCTCCAGCAACAGAGGCAGGATCGGGTGGGTATAGGGGCTGACGGAGAGCTCCACCTGACCTTTCTTCGCCAGGTGCCGGTAGCGGGGGCCGATCCCGGCCAACACCTCGAATATCACATCCAGAAGCGCAACCCGGTCATCCAGCGTAAACCCGGCCGCCTTTTCCTGGAGGCTCTGGACGCAGGCATTGCGCCGTCGCACCGTCTCGCCCATCCAGCCCAGGTGGTACCAGACCAGCAAGTCGGTCAGGAAGTTTTGCGAGATGTAACGCTGGATATCCGGTTTGGATCGGTAGAACTCGGCCAGGTCTGCCAGGCGCGCAAAGGCAGGAAAACGCTTGATAATCCGGTCCGGATTGGCCCTGAGCGCCTTGTTCATCAGGTCCAGGAACGCCGGGCTTCCGCTTTCAGGCAGGGATTCGGAAACCAGCGCCGCCAGGAGCGGATCGCCGATGGTTCCGGCCCCGTGCCGCCAACGCTCGATCTGCACCAGATAGGTTTCGATCTGCTCCAACAGCACGGGCGCAAAGTTCACCACGGCCCGGGCCCTGGGATGCGCCTCCAGGTGTGCCGCCATATCGCTGTAGTCCTTGATGGCGTGAAGATACACCCATGGAAACAGGAACTGGCCGGTGTTCAGATCCTGGTATCCCGGCTGGTGCATGTGCCAGCACAGCACCACCGGTGTTTTTGCGTCAGAGGCCATGGGGATAGTCCTGCCCGAGCATCTCGGGCGTCACAAGAACAACACCTTTGGGGGAAACGTGGAAACGCTTGCGGTCCTCGGCCTCGTCAAAGCCGATGTGGGTGCCCTCGGGGATGTTGCAACCCCGATCGATGAGAGCCCGCTGGATCTTGCAGTGACGACCGATTTCGACGTCCGGGTAAATGACCGAATCGCTGACTTCACTGAACGAGTGCACCCTGACCTGTGAGAACAGCAACGAGTGCCGCACCATGGCACCGGAGACGATACAACCGCCGGCAACCATGGAGTCCACCGCGGTACCCCGGCGGTTTTCATCGTCAAAGACAAACTTGGCCGGGGGCAATTGCTCCTGGTATGTCCAGATCGGCCAATTGGAATCGTACAGGTTCAGTTCTGGACTGACGCCGATGAGCTCCAGATTGGCCTGCCACAGGGAATCAATGGTGCCCACGTCACGCCAGTACGCCGGTCCCTTCTGCATCGGATCCCGGAACGGGAACGCCATGACCCGCAAGCGGCGGATCACGGAGGGGATAATGTCCTTGCCGAAATCGTGGGAGGATGTGCCCTGCAACTGGTGATCCCGGATGAGTTCCTCGAACAGGATCCGGGTGCTGAACACGTAAATCCCCATGGAAGCGAGTGCCTTGCCGGGATTATCAGGCATGGGCCGGGGGTGCTCGGGTTTCTCCTCGAACTCCCGGATTCTCATCTCGTCATCCACGTCCATCACGCCGAAGGCGGAGGCGTCCTCGATCGGTACTTCGATACAGCCCACGGTAATGTCCGCCTCACTTTCCACGTGGGCGGCCAGCATGGTGCCATAGTCCATCTTGTAGATGTGGTCGCCAGCGAGGATCAGGACATATTCAGGATGATGGCTGCGGATGATATCCAGGTTCTGGAGCACAGCATCTGCGGTGCCCTCATACCAGGAGGTCTCGATCCGTTGCTGTGCCGGCAACAATTCCACGAATTCATCGAGCTCTCCCCGTAAGAACCCCCATCCGCGCTGAATATGGCGAATGAGCGAATGGGATTTGTACTGGGTAATGACCCCCACCTGCCCGATCCCTGAATTGATGCAGTTGGACAGTGGAAAATCGATGATCCGGAATTTTCCGCCGAAAGGTACGGCGGGCTTCGCACGCCATTTTGTGAGATCGTGAAGCCGGGAGCCGCGCCCTCCGGCCAGTACCAGAGCGAGCGTCTGGCGAGTGAGACGACTGACAAAACGCTTGGCCGTATGCATGAATCCTTCCCTGCAAACCAGATGGTTTGATGCTTGCTGCCGAGCCTCTTGCGGTGCATCGACAGCCTTCTTACCGCCGTAATAATATTAGAACAATATCACGGGATTATGACGTAGAATTGTTACAGGTCATTTTTTGAACGCGCATGCAGGCGTTCAATACCCGGGAACCCGGTAAGGAAGATGCGTGGACTATGGAAAGCCCCACCCTGAGCGACTTTGACTTATACCTCTTCGGCGAGGGCCGTCACTGGCACATCTATAACGTGCTAGGGGCGCATATTCAGACCCGTAAGGGTACCGAGGGTGTCCGGTTTGCTGTCTGGGCGCCCAATGCCACGGCCGTCAGCGTGGTCGGAGACTTTAACGACTGGACGCCCGGGCACCACCCCCTGACCACCCACGGGGCCTCCGGAGTCTGGTCTGTTTTCGTGCCGGGTATTGGTGCCGGTGCCCAGTACAAGTTCGCCATTACCACCCGGTCCGGCAAACAGCTTTTCAAGACCGATCCCTACGGACAGTGTTTCGAGCTCCGGCCGTCCAACGCCGCCGTGGTGGTCCAGCGCGGAAGTTACAGCTGGGGTGATGGCGACTGGCTGGCCCGGCGCAGCAAATGGGCCTGGCAGGAGTCTCCGGTCTCTGTCTACGAGGTACATGCCGCATCCTGGCGACACCATGGTTCGGGCCGCTGGCTGACCTACCGGGAGCTGGCAGAGCAGCTGATTCCCTATGTTCGCGAACAGGGCTTCAGCCATATCGAACTGCTGCCGGTGACCGAACACCCGCTGGATGAATCCTGGGGTTATCAGACTACTGGCTACTACGCCCCGACCAGTCGCTTCGGCACGCCGGATGATCTTCGTTATCTGATCGACCAGTGTCACCGTAACGATATCGGGGTCATCCTGGATTGGGTGCCCGGCCATTTCCCCGAAGACGAACATGCCCTGGCAAAATTCGACGGTACGGCTCTCTACGAACACGAGGACCCGCGTCGGGGCCAGCACAAGGACTGGGGCACCCTGATCTACAACTATGGTCGCCACGAAGTCCGTAATTTTCTCATTGGCAGTGCCCTGTACTGGCTGGACACCTTCCACATCGATGGCCTGAGAGTGGATGCCGTGGCTTCCATGCTTTACCTCAACTATTCCCGCAACCCCGGCGAATGGCTACCCAACGTCCATGGCGGTCATGAAAACCTGGAGGCCATCGAATTCCTGAAAAGCCTGAACCAGACCTGCCAAAGCCGCTTCCCGGGTACACTGGTGATCGCCGAGGAGTCCACCTCCTGGCCCAGGGTTACCCGTCCGCCGGAAATCGGAGGGCTGGGATTCAACCTGAAATGGAACATGGGCTGGATGCACGATTCCCTGGAATACCTGAAGCAGGATCCGGTCTACCGCCAGTACCACCACGACAAACTGACGTTCGGCCTGTTATATGCGTTCTCCGAAAATTTCATGCTGCCCCTCTCCCATGACGAGGTCGTCCATGGCAAATCCAGCCTGCTGAACAAGATGCCCGGTGACGACTGGCAGCAGCGGGCCAATCTCCGTCTGCTCTTCAGCTTTCAGTTCACCTACCCCGGCTCCAAATTGCTGTTCATGGGCGGAGAATTCGGACAGCGTAGGGAATGGAGCGAATCCCGGGAGCTGGACTGGTACCTCCTGCAATACCCCGAGCACCGGGGCCTGCAGAAGCTGGTCCAGGACCTGAACGGCCTGTATCGTCGGGAGTCATCCCTTCACGCCCGCGACTACTTTGGCGACGGATTCGAATGGATCGACTGCCACGACTCACCCCAGTCGGTCATCAGCTACCTGCGCCGTAATGGCGACGAAGTTGCTGTAATCGTCATCAATTTCACCCCGGTACCCCGTTACGATTACCGGATCGGCGTTCCGTATGGCGGGCGTTGGGTGGAGGTGCTGAACTCGGACTCCGAATACTATGGAGGGAGCAACGTCGGCAATCCCTACGGCCTCGATGCCCGTGAGGCCCCCTGGATGGATCGCCCCTGCTCCCTCGAACTCACGCTGCCGCCCCTGGCAGCCGTTGTGCTCAGGCCTGAATCATGAAACGGGTACTGTTTGTCACCAGTGAAGTCTATCCGGTGATCAAGACCGGGGGACTCGCCGATGTCTCGGCCAGTCTGCCCGAAGCGCTGAGCCGGCAGGACTGTGATGTCCAGATCCTGCTGCCCGGCTACCCCGCCGCTCTGGAAGCCGCCCGGACTGCCGGTAGCCGACGCAAGGCAAGACTGAGCATCGGACAGTACCACGTTACCCTCTGGCGCACGCGACTGCCCGGGACTGCTGTCAGCCTCTGGCTGGTGGATTGCCCCGCGCTCTTCGACCGCCCTGGTAACCCTTACCAGAACGAAGAGGGCCAGGACTGGTGGGACAATGCCCATCGTTACCAACTGTTCTGTCGGGTAGCCGCCATGATGGCCGGTGGTCAGCTGGGACTTGGCTGGACGCCGGACGTTGTGCACTGCAACGACTGGCAATCCGCTCTGGTTCCGGTGTTCCTGGATCATCTGCCCAACCGCCCGGGCACCGTGTTCACGATCCATAACCTGGCGTACCAGGGGCTGTTTTCCCATGAGACCTTCCGGGCAATGGGATTACCGGATTCACTCTGGCGTTTTGATCGCCTGGAATTCCACGATCAGCTGTCCTTTATCAAAGGCGGCCTGGCGTATGCGGACAGGATCACCACGGTCAGTCCGACCTATGCCCGCGAAATCCAGACCCCGGAGTTCGGCTACGGCCTGGATGGCCTGCTCCGATACCGTTCTGACCGGCTTTCGGGCATCCTGAACGGGATCGATACCCGGATCTGGAATCCCTCGGATGACCGGTACCTCGATTTTCACTACGGGCCGGACAACCTCGGTAACAAGGGGCAATGCAAGGCCAGGCTCCAGCAACAGCTGGGCCTGGAGGTAAACGGCGCGCCCCTGTTCGGATCCATCGGTCGGCTGGTGGAACAGAAAGGCATCGATTGGCTGCTGGCTGTCATCCCCCCCTTGCTCGAGAAAGGCTGTCAGTTTGCCATTCTCGGCTCCGGTGAGCCGCGCTACACCGACCCCCTCCGGACCCTGGCACGGGAGCATCCGGAACAGGTGTCCCTGACCGTGGGTTATGACGAACCACTGGCCCACAGGATCACTGCCGGGGCGGACATGTTCCTGATGCCCTCCCGTTTCGAGCCCTGTGGTCTTAACCAGATGTTCAGTCTGCGCTACGGCACCATCCCTGTCGTGCATGCGGTCGGCGGCCTCAAGGATACCGTTGTGGATCCTGGCCAGGCGGCTGGCAGCCGGGCCACCGGTTTCTGTTTCGAGCGAGCCAACGCCGATGCCTTCCGGCACGCCATCGACCGGGCACTGGAGTACTACCATAACCGTAGGCAATGGAGGCACCTGCAGCGCAATGGTATGGCGGGTGATTATTCCTGGAAGTACCGGGCCCGGGAATATCTGGCCCTGTACCAGTCGATTCTGACCGAGCAATGCAAACGAAACTGACGCCAAGGCAGCAGGTTCCTTTACAGGAGGACAATCATGAGCAAGGTCACAGAGTTCCGGCTTGAGGCACGCCCCAGGGTTCCGGAAGGTCTTGAGCGACTGGAAGAGCTGGCCAATGACCTGTTCTACAGTTGGGATCACGGTGTCCGAAACCTGTTCGCCCGCATTGACCCGGTACTCTGGCAGCGGGTCGAGCACAATCCGAAGCTTTTCCTTCGCAGGGTCTCCCAGGAGCGCCTGGACGAAGCCGCACAGGACCGGGCTTTCCTTGCAGAGTATCGCCAGGTTCTGAGCAGTTACGATGTCTACGTGGAGTCTGAACCAGGGCCGGAAGTGACCGAACTGCTGGATCCGGAACGGGATCTGGTGGCCTATTTCTGTGCCGAGTTCGGTTTCCACGAGAGCTTCCCGATCTACTCCGGCGGTCTCGGTATTCTCGCCGGCGACCATTGCAAGGCGGCGAGCGATCTGGGCCTGCCCTTTGTGGCGGTCGGCCTGTTGTACCAGCAAGGCTACTTTATCCAGACCATCGACGCCCAGGGTCACCAGATCGCCCGTTACAAAACCCATTCCAGCGACGAACTTCCCATCGCCCCGGTGGAGATAGACGGAACACCGCTCAAAGTCAGCGTGCCCTTCCCTGGCCGGATCGTTACCGCCAGAGTGTGGCAGGCCCGGATTGGCCATATCCACCTCTACCTTCTGGACAGCAACACCGGGGAGAACAGCGCTGAGGACCAGAACCTCACGCTCCAGCTCTACGGCGGCGACGAGTCAACCCGGATCAGCCAGGAAATGCTCCTCGGCATCGGTGGCACCAGGGTCCTGGAGGCCCTCGGTCTGAAACCCACGGCATGGCACATCAACGAGGGCCACGCCGCCTTCCAGATTCTGGAGAGATGCAGCCAGCTGATACAGCAGGGCCTCGAATTTGACGGCGCATTGGAAGCTGTTGCTGCCTCAACCCTGTTCACTACCCACACACCGGTACCGGCCGGCCATGACATCTTCTCCCGGGAACTGGTGCACCACGCCCTCGGCGCCTACCTGGAAGAGTCCGGGCTGGACAGGAACAAGGTCCTGGCGCTCGGCACCCGCGATGGTGGAGACAGCTTCAATATGACCACTCTCGGGCTGCGGGGCTCACGTTTCCACAACGGCGTCAGCCGCATCCATGGTGGCGTGGCTTCGGAGATGGAAGGGTATGTCTGGCCCCAGGTACCACCCACCGAAAATCCGATAGGCTATATCACCAACGGCGTTCACGTGCCCACTTTCCTGGCGCCCGAGTGGGCAAGCCTGTTCGATATCCAGGCACCCACCTGGAAGAGCGAACTGCGCAACCGCGAGTTCTGGAATTTCGTCGACCACATTCCCGACTATCACTACTGGAGCGTGCACAAGGCCCTGAAACAGCAAATGGGTGAATTCGTAGTGGAGCAGCTGGCGCGACAACACGAACGCAACGGCACCGGTCACTCGGTAACAGAACGGATGACGCGGCAGCTGGTTTCGCCGGAAAAAGACACCCTGGTTATCGGCTTTGCGCGGCGGTTCGCCACTTACAAGCGCGCTACCCTGATTTTCTCGGATCTGGAGCGGCTCGAACGCCTGCTGACCAATCCCGAGCACCCGGTGGTGTTGATTTTTGCCGGTAAGGCACACCCGAAGGACAAACCGGGTCAGCAACTGATCAAGGTCATTCACGACCTGTCCATGCGACCGTCCCTGATGGGTCACATCATCCTGTTGGAGGATTATGACCAGGCAATGGCCCGTTACCTGCTCGCCGGTGTCGATGTCTGGCTCAACAATCCGGAATATCCCAAGGAAGCAAGCGGAACCTCCGGCGAGAAAGCCGCCCTCAACGGCGCCCTGAATCTCAGCGTTCTGGACGGTTGGTGGGGCGAAGGTTATGACGGTACCAACGGCTGGGCCATCACCCCCAGGGACACGGGCCTGGATCCCGAATTCCGTAACGAAGAGGAGGCCCGGGACCTGCTGGATCTCTTGGAGTTCGAGATTGTCCCGCTTTACTACGATCGTGCCTCCCAGGGCTACTCAAAGGGCTGGGTCACCCGCTCGAAAGCCTCCATGAAGACCATCACACCGCGGTTCAACAGCCAGCGCATGGTGATGGACTATGTGGAGCGCTACTACGAGCCGGCTTCAGCCCAGGGGCAGAGGCTACTTGCCGATGGATCCCGGGCGGCCCGTGAACTGGCGGAATGGAAGGCGAAGGTTCGAAAGGCCTGGCCCGGTGTGTCACTGTCAGTGGTCGGGTGCGTGGAGTGCCGCTGTGCCTATGATGAAACGGTCGAGTTACGGGTCGAGGCGGTGCTCAATGGCCTGACAGCGGCGGATGTGCGGGTGGAATGTGTCGTCACACCGGAATGTACCGGCAGTCATGACGCGCCCGGAACGGACCGCTTCCTGTTGACGATGGAAACCGAAAAGGACGGCAAAACCGTGTTTGCGACACAGGTTCCACCGCCCTATCCCGGCTTGCAGACGCTCCGGCTGCGCATGTATCCCTATCACCCGGCGCTGACCCACCTGCTGGAGATGGGTGCGATGCTCTGGGTCTAACGGGAATTGGCCTGAAGTGCTGTGACCACCGGATTGGCGTACATATCCAGCAGGTAGGGCCGGATCGCCGGGTCACAGGCCTCCAGACGCCGCTCCATTTCCGCCTCAGCCGCGGCAATGTCCGCGGGTGACCAGGTTTCCGCAGTCACCACCGATTCGGTGACCGTTTCCGGAGTGGCATGGGCGTCCGGATGCAGTCCACGCTGCTGGTAGGCCACCAGGTTTGAGGCATGCAGGTGGTAATTGGCGTGCATCTCCCGATCGATGCGGCTGGCCAGCTCCTTCGGGTTTTCAGGGGCGTCCGCGATGGGTGCACCGAAGTGCACATGGACGTGGCCCTTGAAACCGGTCAGGCCCTTCACGATCTGCTCGCTGTCCTCACCCTCGGTCTTGGTGTAGCTTCCGGTCCGCGCCCGTGTCTCCAGCTCTCTGGCCTTGTCCACGTCGCAGGGATCGTACTCGTAGGAAATGGAGACCGGCACAATGTGAAGGCGGTTCATGGCCTCGCCGAAGCTCAGGCCGCTCTTCTTCCGGCTCATGTAGAACATCTTGATGATGGCCGGATCGGTGTAGTCCAGACCATCCTTGGCACGGCCTTCCCGCTGGGCAATCCAGATGCTGTGGTTGGTGTCGATACTGTGACTGATGAACGCGGAAAGGGTCATGTACGCATCCCGCATCTCCCGCGGGCTGGTCATGTTCCTGCGCACCACAAAACTCTTGTTGAGCCGCATCATCTCGGCGAACACCCGGTTCTGGAGCAGATTGTCGCCAATGGCGATGCGCGTGGTGTAAAACCCGTTCTGGAACAGCAGGTAATTCACCACCATGGGATCGAATACGATGTCCCGGTGGTTGGAAATGAACAGGTGGGCGCTGTGCTTGTCCAGATTTTCCAGGCCACTGGTGGTGACCCGGGTGGTGGTGCCCTCGACCAGCTCACCGACATAGGTGGACAGCCTGGCTTGCAAGTCATCCACACGAGTGAAGTGTCCGAAGTTACTGATCAGCCAGCGACGAAGGAAAAACCGCAGCACCGCAGGCGCCCAGCGCTCCAGTGTGGGCGACTTGAAACGCCCGACCATGTCGAGAAACTCCCGGTCATTGACCAGGCGCTGGATGGCCGGACCGGTTTCTTCGTCCGAATACGGACGGATGGCATCAAATTCGTGCATTGAAACCCTGTTGTTATCGTATCTAACGGATTACGCCGGGAAATGTCTGGTTCAAAAACCGCGGTATTGTAGCGTTTCTGAGGCAGGTTTGCCTCACCCGAAAGGCGCCTTGACCAACCGCCCGGATTATTCTGGTATCATCGCCCTCGCGCCAGGGATTTGGCGACAGCTTCTCAGCAATCTCCTACCTATCACGGACGGCACACACGGCTCTGCTATGGAACTTGACCAGGATTTCGAACAACTCGCCACAGAACGCCCCACCGCGACCCGGAGAAACCCCGAGCAGGTTCTGCACGAGGTTTTCGGTTACGAGTCATTCCGGCCACTGCAGGGTGATATAGTTCGGGAAGTGGTCAATGGCGGGGACGCCCTGGTTCTGATGCCCACCGGTGGCGGTAAATCCCTGTGTTACCAGGTGCCGGCCCTGGTGCGGCCGGGTACGGCAATCGTCGTCTCCCCGCTCATCGCCCTGATGCAGGATCAGGTTGCGGCGTTGCGGGAGCTTGGCGTAAAAGCGGCCTTCCTGAATTCGACCATGGATATGGAGCAGGCCCGCGCCACCGAATATGCCCTGATGACCGGTGAACTCGACCTGCTCTACTGCGCTCCGGAGCGGCTGATCCAGCCCAGGACGATCGAGTTGCTTCATAACGCGTCCATTTCCCTGTTCGCCATCGACGAGGCACATTGTGTCTCCCAGTGGGGCCATGATTTTCGTTCGGACTACCTGCAGCTGAGCATGCTGGCCGGGGAGTTTCCCGGCATCCCCCGCATTGCGCTGACGGCCACCGCCGACGAACGTACCCGCAAGGAGATTGCCGAACGGCTGTCACTGACCGAGGCCCGGCATTTTGTCAGCGGTTTTGACCGCCCGAACATCCAGTACCGGATCGCTCCCAAAACCAATGCCAACAAGCAGCTGCTGGACTTCATTAAGGCGGAACACGACGGCGAGTGCGGCATCGTCTACTGCCTGTCCCGCAATAAGGTCGATTCCACTGCACGCATGCTCGCCGGCAAGGGCTTCACCGCACTGCCCTACCACGCGGGCCTGAGTGCCGAGGAGCGGGCCAGGCATCAGGAACGGTTCCTGCGCGAAGACGGTGTCATCATCGTCGCTACCATTGCCTTCGGTATGGGCATCGACAAACCCGACGTCCGCTTTGTGGCGCACCTTGATCTGCCCAAAAGTCTCGAAGCCTATTACCAGGAAACCGGCCGGGCCGGTCGCGATGGCAAGCCCTCCACCGCCTGGATGGTGTATGGCCTGCAGGACGTCATCAAACTGCGACAGATGCTCGAAACCTCCCAGGGCAATGACCACTTCAAGCGTGTCGAGCGCCAGAAGCTCGATGCCATGCTGGGCCTGTGCGAGGTCACCAGCTGTCGTCGCCAGGTGCTGCTGCGTTATTTTGGTGACAACCTCGAGGAAGCCTGCGGTAACTGCGATACCTGTCTGAACCCGCCGGAAACCTGGGACGGCACCGTGGCGGTCCAGAAAGCCCTTTCCTGCGTTTACCGCACCGGCCAGCGCTTTGGCGTGACCTACCTCATCGATGTCCTGCGCGGGTCCGGGAACGAACGCATCCTGCAGGCAGGCCACGACCGGGTATCCACCTACGGTATCGGTACCGACCTGAGCGCCAATGAGTGGAAATCGGTGTTCCGGCAACTGGTGGCCAACGGTTATCTCAGGGCCGATCCAGAAGGCTACGGCGCCCTGCAACTGACCGAACGATGCCGCCCGCTGCTGAAGGGTGAAAAGACCGTCTGGTTGCGCAAGGACCCGGTACAGAAAAAGACACCGTCCGGGCGCAGCGGCTCAGGCCGCAAAAGCTTCACCGCGGACCAGATCGTCGACCCGGCCGCCTGGGATCACCTTCGTGCCTGCCGCAAGGGGCTGGCTGACCAGCAGGGCGTGCCGCCCTATGTGATCTTCCATGATACGACCCTGTTCGAAATGATGGAGCGCCGGCCGCGCACCATCGGGGAACTCGGTGAGATCAGCGGTGTCGGTGCCGCCAAACTGGAAAAGTACGGCGAGACCTTCCTGAAGGCCATCGCCGAACTGGACACTCTTTAGGCCGGTTCTTCGGCCTGGAAACCCTTCTTACGGACCCGGTAATGGGCGATCGAGGTTGCCACGTGGTTGCCTTCCTGATCCGTCAGTATGCCCTCAAGCATGAATTTGGCCCGGCCGGTCGCGTCGGCATCGGCGCGGATAGCCGCCACCTGTTCCGGACCCAGGGAGAACTCCACTGTGACATCCGAGTTGGCGGGCTGCAGGAACTGCAGTGTCATTTCCTTGAGAATGGGCGTGTAGGACGGGCCAAGGTCAAACAAGGTCAGTACGCCACCGGGAATCTCGGCCACCAGGAAATAGGCGCCGGCATACAGGCTGCCGAAGTGATTCTTGTTGCCCTTCAGCCGGATCCTGGCACGGACATAGCCCGGCCGCACCTCTTCCACCCGAAAGCCATTACGGGGCGCAAACGGAATGGACAGGCCGATGATCCGGTTGACCGCCGCATAGCCGCCGGTTTTCTTGAGCCATTCCAGCGGGTGCGCGAGCGTGGCTTTGGGGTCGGTCGATGCCACCCACTGACCGGTTGCGCCGATGATGTTGTCGATTAATGCCATAACGGTATCCTGTGATTCGGTTGAGCGGATCATTGCAATCGCCCGGCGGAACCGCAAGCCCCGGTGGAGTTTTCCAGCAATGGGGCAGTGATCTGCGACGTCTGTCACACCTTCTGTTAAACTCCTCAGAAAGCCTTCTGGCCTGAGCCAAAACCCATTCTTTTCCGACGACGGGAGCCTCTCTGAATGCCCCATGATGAGCTGCATCTCAATCTCCGCAACCTGACGCTGGACGACTACGAACAGCTTCAGGAACTGATGGACCTGGTCTACGACGACATTGGCGGAGCCTGGCCCAAAGAGACAATCAAGGCATTGGTGGAACAGTTCCCCGACGGGCAGATCTGTATTGAGGACAACGGCCAGCTGGTTGCCGTGGCGCTGACGGTTTGCGTGAAGTACGAACGCTTCAGCAACCCGCATACCTACGACGACCTGATCCTGCGTAACGAGAAGATCTGGCACAATGCCAACGGTGATTCCCTGTATGGCCTGGATGTGTTCATCCACCCGGAATACCGCGGCTATCGCCTGGGCCGGCGCCTGTATGAGGCGCGCAAGGAGTTGTGCCGCTCCATGAATCTGCGGGCCATCCTGGCCGGCGGCCGCATCCCGAGCTACTACAAGTACAAGGACCAGTACACCCCTGCTGAATATATCCAGCGCGTGGATCGCAAGGAAATCTACGATCCGATCCTGAGCTTCCAGCTCTCCAACGATTTCCAGGTCACCCGGCTGATGCACAAGTACCTGCCGGAAGACGAGAAATCCATGGGCTATGCCACCCTTCTGGAATGGCGGAACATTCTCTATACGCCGCCCTCGCCGGTGCTGAATGTGCGCAAGACCCAGGTCCGTCTGGGGGCAGTCCAATGGCAGATGCGGGAATTCACCTCCGTGGATGAAGTGCTCAAGCAGGTGGAATACTTCGTGGACGCCCTCTCCGACTACAAGAGCGACTTCGCCCTGTTCCCGGAGTTCTTCAACGCGCCCCTGATGGGTCTGACCGACCAGATGGACCAGACCCGGGCCATCCGCTTCCTGGCCGGTTTTACCGAACAGTTCCGGGATGAGATGTCGGAAATGGCGGTCAGCTACAACATCAATATCATCACCGGCTCCATGCCCCTGCTGGAAAACGACCGCCTGTTCAACGTTTCCTATCTGTGCCACCGTGACGGTCGGGTCGATGAGCAGCGCAAAATCCATATCACCCCGCACGAGCGTCGCGACTGGGTGATCGAAGGGGGCGATACCTTCCAGGTGTTCGAAACCGATGCCGGTCGGGTGGCCATCCTGATCTGCTATGACATCGAATTCCCGGAACTGGGCCGGATTGCAGCCGCCCAGGACGTTGACATCATCTGCGTCCCCTTCTGGACCGACACCAAGAACGGCTACCTCCGGGTTCGTCACTGTGCCCAGGCCCGGGCAATCGAAAACGAATGCTACGTCGTAATCACCGGGAGTGTCGGCAACCTGCCGAAGGTGGAAAACCTGGACGTCCAGTACGCTCAGTCGTCGGTGTTCTCACCGTCGGATTTTGCCTTCCCGCACGATGCGGTGATGGCCGAAACCACGCCCAACACCGAGATGATCATGTTCTCGGACATGGACCTGGAAAAGCTGACACTGGTTCGTAATGAAGGGTCGGTAAACAACCTGAAGGACCGCCGGGAAGATATGTACGAGGTGCGGGTGAAATCGTCGGACTGATAAACACCGACCCTCTCACTATTGAGGAAGTGCCTGAGAGGGTGACCGTAGGGCACTGATGGAATTGCCAATACCAAAAACAGTGTCTATTGTTTAATCATTATCCAGCCTGTCCGATCTGTGGGCAGGTCGCAGTGGATAGGGATCTTAGCAGAGAACAGGATTCATGAACGAAGCACTACCGGATCTCATTGCCCGTTTCAGGATCAAGCAGGGCCTCTTCCGCAAGGAGCTGGTGGAAGCCTCTGTCTTTGAACTCGACAGCTATGGCTGTGTGATGAAAACCGACAAGGTCTTTGAGCCCGGCGACAGCCTGACCCTGGATCTGGTCATGGATATGCCCTTTGAAGAAATCTGTGCTGAAAGCGTTTCCGGCCTGGTGACGGAACGTAGAAAGCACTGTAGCAATTTCTTCTATTCTATTGATTTTTCGGAGTTTGAACCTGGATCGCCCAATGGCGACAAGCTCAAGCGGATTCGCGAGGTGCTGTCCAGAAAACTGTCTCTGAAATCCCGCCGTACATCCTCAGGGTCCATCTCCGGCTTCCGGCAAATGGCCTGATCGTTACTGTCCGTTCCAACCCATCCGTAAGGAGACATTTCATGGCGAAGAAAGCCAAACCGAGCGTCGACAAGATCGTAAAGAAGGTCAACAAGGAGTTCGAGAAAACCTCATCCCAGATTGAAGGGCTCATCAACGACGCCCTCAAGCAGTTCGACAGCCTGCAGACCCAGATCGAAGAACCGGTTCGTAAACTGCTCAAGGAAGTGAACGAGCTCCGGGAACGGGAAATGAAACGTTTCAACGAGGAATTCGAACGCCGCCTGGCTGAATTCCACGAGCTCCAGAGCAACATTCTGGAGCGCCTGGGCGTAGCCGCCAAAGAAGCTGGCACTGACGTCAAGCAACTGACTGACGAAGTCAACAAGGAAGCCCAGGCCGCCGCCAAAAAAGCCGCACCCAAGAAGGCGGCTGCCAAGAAAAGCACTACCAAAGCCAAGCCCAAGACCGCTGCGAAGAAGGCCCCGGCCAAGTCTTCGGCTAAAAAGGCTGCCAAGCCGGTGGACAAGAGCGATCTGACCCTGGTGAAGGGCATCGGCCCGGCAACCGCGAAAAAGATGAAGGACGCCGGGATCACCTCCATCGACCAGATTGCCAAACCGTCTGCGGCTGACAGCGAGAAACTGAAAGCCTTCAAGAGCCTCAAGGGATTTGACCAACTGACCGCCGAAGCCAAGAAAGTTATCTGATGCAAACGCCTGACCAGCCTGTTTTACGGGACATAGTCCTGGTTGGCGGCGGGCACAGCCACGTCGGGGTCCTCAAGCAGTTCGCAATGAACCCGGTCCCCGGCGTGCGCCTGACCCTCATCTGCCGCGATACCCACACCCCCTACTCCGGAATGTTGCCTGGCTATGTGGCCGGCCATTACAGCTACGATGACGTTCATATCGATCTGAGCCGGCTGGCGGAATACGCCGGGGCTCGCTTCTACCGTGACGAAGCCATCGGTATCGACCGCACCAACAAGCGTATCCGGTGCCGCAACCGGCCGAACGTGCCCTACGACATTCTCTCCATCAATATCGGCTCCTCCCCCAGGGTGAGCGAAGTCGAGGGTGCCGAGGAACACGCCGTGCCGGTCAAGCCAATCAATGGCTTCAACCAGCGCTGGCTATCATTGCTTACCCGCATCGAAAACCACGAGGGTCCGTTGACCCTGGCGGTGGTGGGAGCGGGAGCCGGTGGTGTGGAACTGACCCTGGCCATGCAATTCCGGCTGAAGAAGGAACTGACCCAGCGCGGCAAGGATCCGGATCAGCTGCATTTCCATCTTTTCGATGCCGCCGACCGGATTCTTCCCACCCACAACCCCAAAGTTCGCTCGGTGTTTGAACGAAAGCTGGCGGAACGCGGAGTGAAGGTCCACCTTGGGTCACCGGTGTCCCGGGTCGAGTCCGGACTGCTGACCTCGGATTCGGGCGAAACCCTGCAAGTGGATGAAGTGCTCTGGGTAACCCGGGCCGGCGGCCCGGCCTGGCTGGAGGATACCGGCCTGGCTCTCGATGAGGGGCGGTTTATCCGGGTACGCGATACCCTGCAAACCGAGAACGACTACAGCATTTTTGCCGCCGGCGATATCGCCAACGTGGTCAACCATCCGCGGGAAAAGGCGGGCGTGTTTGCGGTGCGCCAGGGCCCGCCTCTGGCAGACAACCTAAAACGCCTGGCCACAGGCAAAGAGACCCGCAACTTCTATCCCCAGAAGAAATGGCTCGCCCTGATCAGCACCGGCGACAAGTACGCCGTCGCCTCTCGGGGAGATGTGGAATTCCACGGCCGCCTGGTGTGGCGCTGGAAAGACTGGATCGACCGGCGCTTCATGCGTAAGTTCAGCGATCTGCCGGCCATGGAGGAATCCGCAAAACTGCCGGATACCGCAGCGGCCCAGAGCGCCGAGGAGGCCTCCCAGGCCATTTCCGCGGTGGCCATGCGCTGTGGTGGTTGCGGTGCCAAGGTGGGCAGCACGGTTCTCTCCCGCGCCCTGAATGAACTCAAGCCTATCGAGCGGGACGATATCATCATCGGCCTGCACGCCCCGGATGATGCCGCCGTTTTGCGGGTACCGCCGGGCAAAGCCGTAGTCCATACCGTCGACTTCTTCCGGGCGTTTATCGACGACCCCTATGTGTTCGGAAAGGTCGCGGCCAACCACAGCCTGGGCGATGTATTTGCCATGGGGGCAGAAGCCCAGAGTGCGACAGCCGTGGCAACCGTGCCCTACGGCATCGAGTCCAAGGTGGAGGACGTTGTCTACCAGATGATGTCCGGTGCCGTGGAGGTCCTGAATGAAGCCGGCTGCGCGCTGGTCGGGGGCCATACCGGGGAAGGCAAGGAGCTCGCCCTTGGGTTCGCGGTCAATGGCCTGATTGATCCCGAGGAGGTCATGAGCAAAGGCGGCCTCAAGGCCGGCGATGTGCTGATCCTGACCAAGCCGATCGGCACCGGCACCCTGTTTGCCGCCCATGCCCGGCTTGCCGCCAAGGGTCGCTGGATCGATTCCGCCCTCGCCTCCATGATCCATTCCAACAAGCTCGGTGCCGAGTGTTTGCGGCGCCACGGGTCACGGGCCTGCACGGATGTCACCGGTTTCGGTTTGCTGGGCCATCTGGTGGAAATGACCCGCCCCTCCGGCGTGGACGCGGAGCTGGACCTTGCAGCCATTCCGGTACTGCCGGGTGCGGAAGAGACCGCGGCCGCGGGCATTCTTAGCTCCCTTCAGCCGGCCAACATTCGTTTGCGGCGTGGCATCCGGGACCAGGAGAAATGGGTGAATCATCCCCGCTACCCGCTGATCTTCGACCCCCAGACCGCCGGCGGATTACTTGCCAGCGTTGCCGCTGACCAGGCGGAAGCCTGTGTCCGGGAGTTGAAGGCGCTTGGCTATCCGCACACCGCGATTATTGGCCGGGTTCTGCCCCAGGACGAATCCGGGCCCATCGAACCGATCAGTCTCCGGGACTAACTCGTCTTCCGTTCGGAACAGCGTTGGCAGGCAAGTGCCAGCGCCTGTTCCAGGCTCGCCTGCTCCCGTTCGGGCGTAAATCGTACGGCGAGTTGGTTCACCCGGGATTTGAGGTCCTGCAGGAACCCGGGGTCGGTTTCCGCTTTGTGGAGCAGATCGGCCAGCGCCCGTTCGTTGCGCGCCGGGAAATAGCCCGGATAGTCATCGCCCAGCAGGCCCCGATTGCCGGGTATATCGCTGGCGAGTATCGGAATGCCGGCGCGGCAGGCTTCGGACACCACATTGGCACCACCTTCCATCACGGAACTGATGACCATCAGCCGGCTGCCGGTGAGTAATTGCCGAGTGCCCTGCTCGTCCAGTTGCCCGAGCCACTGGAAACGGGGATTATCGACGGCCTCTTCTTCGACCATTCGCTGCCATTCGGCGTTATGGGCCTTGCCGGCAGCAATCACCTGGATACGGGATTTGTCAGGCAGAAGCCTCACCGCCCGGGCCGCGCGCAGGGAATCCTTCTCCTCCCGCAGATGGCCGATCACGCAAACCCGGAAAGTATCGCCCGGCTGCTCCGTTACAGGCTGTGGTGCCACAGCGGACTGGTAGAGAGTGATCAGCCTGTCCCGAAATCGACCGGGAATATCCCCAGCCACCCGGTCGTGCAGGCCAATGAGGGCATCGGCGGCGTCCATGGTGGCAAGAGTTGGCTCGGGGAATTCGACCTGGTGGCGATAGATATCGGTACCGGTCAGCACCACGATCACCGGTGTAGCTGGCCAGAGGCCCCGGAAGCGCATTACCGCATCGTGGCTGCGCCAGGCATGCAACGCGATAAAGAGATCGCAGGCCTCCCCCTGATAGTCCGTGACCACATCGACCCGGTGGCCGGCATTTTCAAGTAATCTTTGCCAGCGTTCAGCTGTGGCTCGATTGCCCGCCCGTGAACCGGGAGCAGCGGGAGTAATCATTATTATTTTCATCGGTCGCAATTGCTGATAATCACCTGAAAGAAAGAAATTTTTGGCTGAGCCAATAAAACCTGCCAATCGTATAGCTGTTCAGAGTTAACGTAAATCAAGGTATCCTGAGCACCTCTCCAAACCAACCGAAACAGGGATTTCAAATGGCTTTGAATCTGATACGGAAATTTGTGGCTTCCAGCCTTCTTTTCATGACGGCAGCCTCGGTAAGCGCGGAGACGTTTGTATTCACGGCAATCCCCGATGAGGATGAGACCAAGCTGGTAGAGCGGTTCCGTGGTGTAGCCGACTACCTCTCGGAGCAACTGGATGTTGAAGTCCGCTACATCCCGGTAAAATCCTACGCAGCGGCGGTCTCCGCCTTCCGCAATAATCAGGTTCAGCTGGCCTGGTTCGGTGGTTTGTCCGGCGTTCAGGCCCGTCGTCTGGTACCCGGCTCCGAGGCGATTGCCCAGGGCGTTGAGGACGAGGCCTTCCAGACCTACTTCATCGCCAACACCAGCACCGGAATCGAGCCTGTCGAGGAACTGGCCGAGTTGGAAGAACAGCTCCGGGGGAAGACCTTCACCTTTGGCTCCAAAGGCTCCACCTCCGGTCGTCTGATGCCGGAATTCCATATCCGCGAGACGTTCAATCAGGCCCCCGAAGATTTTTTCGGCCGGGTCGGATTCAGTGGCAACCACACCCGCACCCTGCGCCTGGTTGAGGCCGGTACCTATGAAGTGGGCGCCCTGAACTTCCAGGTGTGGGAAAAAGAACTGGAGAACGGCAACATCGATACCAACGCAGTTCAGGTGATCTGGGAAACCCCAGCCTATCCAGACTACCAGTGGACCATTCGCGGCGACGTGAATGAGCGCTTCGGCGATGGCTTCAAGGCCAGGGTCAAAGAAGCCCTGCTCGCCCTGGATGACAAGGAACTGCTGGAAAGCTTCCCCCGTTCCGGCTTCATTCCTGCTTCCAACGAAGACTATGAGCCTATTCAAAAGACCGCTGAAGAGATCGGAATCCTTGATTAATGTCCGGATTTGATCTCTCGGGCCTCAAGGCCTCATTCGGGGGAGAGCGCGTCCTTGGGCCGCTCTCCCTTCGTGTCCGGGAAGGCGAAAAGGTTGCTCTCGTCGGTAAGAGTGGCGCGGGCAAATCCACGCTGATTCGTCTGATCCATGAACAGGTGGGCCGCAATTCCTCGCTGGTTCCCCAGGAACTGGGCCTGGTCAACGCCCTGCCCGTTTTCCATAACGTATTCATGGGCCAGTTGGACAAACATCCCACCTGGTATAACACCCTCACGCTGATCCGGCCGTTCGCCGCTGATCGGGCGGCGGTGAAAAGCCTGCTCAACGATCTGGGCATGGCCGAGAAGCTCTGGATTCCTACGGCGTCCCTGTCCGGCGGCCAACGCCAACGGGTTGCCATTGCACGGGCGATCTACCGGAACGAGAGCCTGCTGCTGGCAGACGAACCCGTGTCGGCACTGGACGGGCCCCGGGCGCATCAGGTCATGGCGCTGCTCAGGGACCGGTTTGCCACCAGCGTGATTGCGCTGCACGATGTAGAACTGGCACTGCAGTACTGCAACCGGATTGTCGGCATCCAGGATGGCCTGGTGGAACTGGACGAACCCAGCGACCGCCTGGCCCCCTCCGACATCATGTCCCTGTACTGAGGTTTTCGGCGGATCCATGTTTTCCTATCCAACGGTCAGAGCAAGCCTGATATTTGTCGCTGTCGCGACCCTCGGACTGCTGTTTGCGGATATCGCCATCACCGCCTCCAATCCCTGGCGGGATCTGGGTAATTTCTTCCTGGGCGTGGTCACGCCCAACTTCTTCAGCTCCGAGGGATTGCTGACCGCCCTGCTGCGTACCGTAGCGTTTGCCTTCGTGGGGGTGGCACTGGGCAGTTTCTTTGGTTTCCTGCTGGCGCTGGTCTACCGATTCCTCCCGGTGCGCGTTTTCTGCGCCTTTATCCGGGCCATCCATGAGCTGTTCTGGGCACTGATCTTTTTGCAGTTCTTCGGGTTTCACCCGCTGACCGGGGTTCTGGCTATCGCCATTCCCTATTCCGGTATTTTTGCCAAGGTCTACTCGGAGATCCTGGAAGAAGCCGACCCTGAGCCAAGACGCCTGCTACCGCCGGGCACTGGCATGGTTGCGGCGTTCCTTTACGCCCGAATACCGGATTGCTGGGAGCAGCTGCGGACCTATACCGCCTATCGCCTGGAGTGTGGCCTGCGCTCCAGCGCCATCCTTGGCTTCGTCGGCCTGCCCACCCTGGGTTTCTACCTGGAGTCTTCCTTTTCCCAGGGGCTGTACTCCGACGCCGGGGCGATGCTGATCCTGTTCTATGTCCTTATCGCTACGATTCCGCTATGGGTCCGCCCGAAACTGCTCCCTGTCTACATCCTGGCGGCACCGTTCTTTCTGGGTGAGGGCCTGCCAATTGTCTGGGGCAACGTAGAGCGCTTCTTCACTGAAGACATAGTCCCTGAACCTCTTCGCAGTGGCGAGGGTATCGCAGGGCTGGTGCCCTGGCTCAATGACCTGATGGTAAACGAAGCCCTACCGGGGATCTGGAACACGGTCCTGCTCACACAGATTGCCCTGGTGGCCACCGGGATCCTGGCATTGCTGGCGTTCCCGTTGATTTCCAATCATTTCGGCGGACCGGTGCGCCGAACCAGCGGCCACGTGTTTCTGGTGATTGCCCGTTCAACCCCGGAATACATTCTGGCGTACATACTGCTGCAGCTCTGGGGCCCCTCAATGCTGCCGGCGGTGGTCGCCCTGGCGCTGCACAACGGCGGCATCATCGGTCACCTGATCGGCCGTCAGACCAACACCCTGCGGCTGCGCCCGGACGCAACCACCGGTTTCAATCGCTACACCTGGGAACTGGTTCCCCGGGTGTACCGTTCGTTCCTGGCCTTCCTGTTCTACCGCTGGGAAATCATCATGCGGGAAACCGCCATCCTGGGTATCCTCGGTATCTACACCCTTGGCTTCTACGTGGACAGTGCCATCCAGAACATCCGGTTCGACCGCGCCATGGTGCTTATCCTGATTACGGCACTGCTCAACATCGGGGTCGATGCCCTCGGGCGTTATATCCGCCGCAAGCTTGCCCTCCAGACCATGCCCACCTGCTGACGCCGCCTGAGACCAGCGTCACAAGTTGGTAACCCGGTGGTCCTTCCCGCGATAAATTGCTGAACCGTTGGCAGTTCTCGGTCGTTACAGATTGTTACAATCGTTTCGTTCAGGGAGATCAATCAGGGTGGTCGAGAATATGTCGTATTGGCTGGTGCCGTTCACGCAGGCGGGTTTGTTTGCGCTTTTGCTCTTGCTCGGGGTTCAAATGTTCCGGGTGTCACGGGAAGGTTTTCTGGTCGAGGGTGCCGGTGATGAACTAACCGGGTCTCCTGCAAACAACGCCCCCGGAGCGGCCAAGGCTTCGAACAGCCGATACCACACCGAACTTTTTACCCAGCTTCACATCCTGGCTGCCCTGCAGGAGCGGGAGTGCCGGAAAAAAGGATTGAACGGGCCGGAAATGGCAGCCATCGTAGGCTCCTGCGCGACGGCCTGGCTCTATGGTGCCGGTTGTGCCCTGTGCAGCCAATCCGACCGGCACTCCGGAACTCTCGCGGGTCTGGTTGCACACATCATCAACCGTAAGATCGGAATCTCCCGCGCGGACGCCCTCTCCGTCATCGAGGAACTGACGGCCAGCGGCATCTACCTTGCCTGCTTCCGAGGTGGCCTTGAAGGCGCCAGGCACTGGCGCGAACACAATTACGTGCCCAATCAATCCGGACTGTGCGAATTAGTGGCGGGCCACACGTTCATCTAGGTGATGAGTCTTAGCGGGCCCGGAACGTGAGCTTCATCGGGTTGCCACCCACCGGTTCTTCCGCGCTCTGAAGATCAATCCGCCATTCCATTTCCGAACCGGTGGTGCAGAACGGCGCGGTAAAGCGCGCGGTCCAGGTCTCACCTTCCTGGTGCTGCAGGGGAATCGGGTATTCACCCATGTACATGGATTCACCCCGCAACACCGCCAGGAAACGGTCCGGGGCCTCGGGGGCTTTCACAGTGATCTGGAACTCGGTGCCCTGGTCCCCTTCGCCCATGGGCTCCAGTTCGACCAACCAGGTACCTTCTGCCCCTTCCCACTGGCAATCCCGTTCCAGCAGATCACACCGGGGCTGATCAGAGCCTGACACCTCGTCGGGCCCGGGAGAACTCAGGTAACGGGGTCCGAACACCAACAGTGCCACCAACCCGATAATCAAACCTGTAACTGCAATCGCCCGTATCATTACCCACCTCTTTTTGCCAAAGGCGCATTATGGGGATTTCCCCTGCCGAGGCAAAGGTTTCTAAACTGACGCCAGTCGTGAGAAAATACTGCGCCTCCTAACTTATGAACCCAACCTCTGACACAGGACACGCCCGTGCAACCGGATATATCCGTCAGGCACCTGAACAAAACCTATGGCGATGGATTCCAGGCACTCAAAGACATCAACCTGGAGATCGAACGCGGCGAGATCTTCGCCCTGCTCGGCCCCAACGGCGCCGGCAAGACCACCCTGATCAGCATCATCTGCGGCATCGTCAATCTGACGAGCGGTGAGGTCAAGGCTGCCGGCCATGACATCATCAAGGACTACCGCAAAGCCCGGGAGACCATCGGCCTCGTGCCCCAGGAACTGAACACCGACTCCTTTGAAACCGTCTGGGATGCGGTATCCTTCAGCCGCGGACTGTTCGGCAAGGCACCCAACCCTGACCATATCGAGAAGGTTCTCAAGGCACTGTCACTCTGGGACAAGCGCAACAACCGCATCATGTCCCTCTCCGGCGGCATGAAACGGCGGGTGATGATCGCCAAGGCCCTGTCCCACGAACCCCAGATCCTGTTTCTGGACGAGCCGACAGCCGGAGTGGACGTGGAACTGCGGCGGGACATGTGGGAGATGGTGCGCAAACTCCGGGAGAGCGGCGTGACCATCATCCTGACCACCCACTACATCGAAGAAGCCGAGGAAATGGCCGACCGCATCGGCGTGATCCGGCAGGGCGAGATCATCCTGGTGGAAGACAAAGCCCAGCTGATGACCAAGCTCGGCAAGAAAGAACTGCGCCTCCAGCTTCAGCACAAACTCGACCAGGTTCCGGGTGAGCTCACGCTGGAACCGGTCGAACTGGCCAACGATGGCTGGGAGCTGATCTTCACCTTTGATTCCCAGCAGGAGCAGGCCGGCGTGGCCCGGCTGTTGCGGACACTGGGCGATCTCGGCATCGAATACCGGGATCTGCAAACGCGGGAAAGCTCCCTGGAAGAGATTTTTGTCGGCCTCGTCCACGAGTAGACCGACCTGACGGAGAATCGAATGAACCTTTACGGTATCCGCGCAATCTACAAATTCGAAATGGCCCGGATGAAGCGCACGGTGATGCAGAGCGTGCTGTCACCGGTAATTTCCACCTGCCTATACTTCGTCGTCTTTGGCTCCGCCATCGGCTCGCGCATGGGCGATATCGACAACATTAGCTACGGCGCCTACATCATCCCGGGCCTAGTGATGCTTTCCCTGCTGATGCAGAGCATTTCCAACGCATCTTTCGGCATCTACATGCCCAAGTTCTCGGGCACCATCTACGAGGTGCTGTCCGCGCCCGTTTCCTACGTGGAGGTGGTGATCGGCTATGTCGGCGCCGCCGCGAGCAAGTCGGTGATCCTCGGTCTGATCATCCTGGCCACCGCCAAACTGTTCGTCGACTATGACGTACTGCATCCCTTCTGGATGCTCTCGTTCCTGGTGCTCACCTCCATCACCTTCAGCCTGTTCGGCTTCATCATCGGCATCTGGGCCGATGGCTTCGAGAAACTGCAGATCGTACCCATGATGATCGTCACGCCGCTGGTCTTCCTCGGGGGTACTTTCTATTCCATCGACATGCTGCCGGAGATCTGGCAGACCATCAGCCTGTTCAACCCGGTGGTCTACCTGATCAGCGGCTTCCGCTGGGCGTTCTACGGGGTGTCGGATGTACATATAGCGATCAGTGTGGGCATGACCATGGTGTTCCTCGCGCTGTGCATGACCGCCGTCTGGTGGATCTTCAAGACCGGCTACCGGCTGCGTTCGTGATGGCGGCGTTCAGAACAGCCTGCCTCTGGGTGACGCTCGCCCTGATTACCGGGTGCGGCGTCAGCGCCACCCCGGCCCAGTCCGGCCTGCCCGTGACCAACGCGTGCTTTATGACCGATTCAGGCTCTGTTCCGGTTGTCCTGGAAGTGGCCAGCACGCCGGAGCAAAGGCAGGTAGGACTCATGGGAAGGACTGAGCTGCCGCCAGATCACGGTATGCTCTTCCAGTACGAGGAAGAGAGGGAACCGAGGAACGGTTTCTGGATGTACCGGACCCTGATCCCCCTGGATATTGCCTTTCTGGACCAGAAAGGGACCATTGGCAATATCCGAGCCATGGTGCCCTGCTCGGCCTCACAGGGCCGGAACTGCCCGATCTACCCGGCCGGCGTGCATTACTGGTCCGCGGTGGAAATGAACGCCGGGTTCTACCTCGCCAATGGCATCGAGGCGGGCGACCGGCTGATTTTCAACGGGGAGAAGTGCCCGACGGAAGACTAGCTGTCCTGCCACTCGGGTTTGCGCTTCTCCAGGAACGCGCAGATACCTTCCTGGGCGTCGTTGGCCTGCATATTCTCCGCCATCACCTTTGAGGTGTATTCGTAAGCCTCTGCCAAAGGCATTTCCAGCTGCTGGTAGAACGCGCTCTTGCCGATTTTCAGGGTGTGGCCGGATTTCTCCGCGATGGTGCGCGCCATCCGGTAGACCGTCTCATCCAGAACCTGCTCGTCCACCACACGATTGACCAGCCCCATCTGCTCAGCCCTGGGTGCACTGACCAGCTCGCCGGTCAGCAGCATCTCCATGGCATGCTTGCGGGAGACATTACGGGAGAGCGCCACCATCGGGGTGGAACAGAACAGCCCGATATTCACGCCAGGCGTGGCAAAACGCGCCGTATCCGCGGCCACCGCCAGATCACAGGATGCCACCAGCTGGCAACCAGCCGCCGTCGCAACACCTGCGACACGGGCAATCACCGGCTTGGGCAGGTTCACGATCTGCTGCATCACCTTGCTGCACAGGTTGAACAGGCCCAGCTGGAAGTCATGACTGTCGAACTGATCCCGGATTTCCTTGAGATCGTGACCCGCGCAGAACACGTTACCCCGTGCAGCCAGCACCACGACCCGTGTTTCCGGATCATCCGCTACCCGCTCAAGCTCCTCCGAAAGTGCTTCCAGCATGGCTACCGACAGGCTGTTGCGGCGCTCCGGTTGGTTCAGCGTCAGCGTGGTGATTCCGTTTTCCGCGTAGTGCGTGACCAGCGCATCGCTATTATCCGTCATGACATTAACCTCCTGAACGTGTTGTCATTCTTTTGATTCAGTATCAGCCAGGAGTGGAGCTCTGTCGAAGGGACTTTGGTCGGATTCAGGTCAATGCTCACCCCAGGCATCAAGGGCGGTTGCAATTGCGCCATACGTCCGCACGTCTATAACAGGACTTATTCAACAACCAGTGAGGAGACCCCGATGTCCAAATCGCTTATCCTCAGGATCATCGTGGCCATCGCCATCATCGGCGGCGGCATCTTAGTTGTCATCAAAGACGAGCCGCAAACGCCCACAGGCGACATCAACAGCATTCAGCCACTGCCAGAACAGGACAATCCATGACCCAACCCAAGCGCGTCTACCTGGCCGGCCCGGAGGTCTTTTTTCCGGCAGCGGAACACCAGACCATCGTTGCCGAGAAAAAACGGATTCTCCGGGAGCACGGCTGGGAAGGCGTGGATCCTCTCGATACCGCGCTCGACTTCGGGGATACAGAATCGTCGCAACAACACGGATTCCGGATATACCGGGCCAACCGCGAGCTGATGGACAGCTGTGGTGCCATCATCGCTAATCTGACCCCCTTCCGCGGCATCAGCGCCGATCCCGGCACCGTCTTCGAGGTCGGTTATATGATTGGCCAGGGCAAACAGGCCATTGGCTACAGCCTCAGCCCCCTGACCTATCGTCACAGGGCGGGTAATCGGAGCCATGACGATCTGGGCCACGCCATTGAAGATTTTGATCTGGCGGATAACCTGATGATCGAGTGTGGCATCGTCGAGTCCGGCGGGCAGCTTTTTGTTGCCGAGTACGGCTCTGAGCTGGAGTTCTTTGAAGCGGGACTCTTTGAGAAATGCGCCCGCGCACTTGCAGGGAAATCCCCTGTCGGTGGTTAACGACCATACCGAAGGGCAGAAGGGAGTCGCCTCTTGCAGACCACCCGCATCAAAGGCCTGACCATTGCCGCCCTGGGCGTACTGTTCATTGTCCCGGACGCGCTGCTGGTAAAAATTAGCTCCGTACCACCGATCGTATTCCTATTCTGGCGGGGACTTCTGCTGGCCTTCAGCTTCTGGCTGATCAGCTGGCTGAGATACCGCGACCGGCTGACAACAGAAATCAGGCGCTGCGGCTGGAAAGGCCTTTTCTGCGCCGGAGCCTTCGCGGTCAGTACCCTGGGCTTTGTCGTGGGCATGAAGAACACGGCCGCCGGCAATGTGCTGGTTATCCTCAACACCGCCCCGGTCATCGCCGCACTGATCGCCTGGCTGATATGGAAAGAAACCCTGCCCTGGAGAACCTGGATTGTGATTCTGGTGTGCGTGACAGGCGCCACCTTCATGGCGGTCGGCGAACTGGGCAAGGGCGACCCTCTCGGGCTGATCATGGCCGGCATAGCCGCCACTGCCCTCGCCTCTAACCTAAACGTCGCCCGCTCGCGGCCTGACTGCGACATGAGCGTGATGCTGATGTTTGGGGCATTGGCATTGGCCATTGTCGCGGCATTCATGGGCGGCGCGGAGCTTCTCTCAGCAAGAGACGCCTTTTTCATTGGCCTGCTGTGCCTGGTCTTTCTGCCCATGGCCTGCATCCTGATCCAGATCGGCCCCCGGTACATACCTGCGGCGGAAGTGAGCCTGATGCTGTTGCTGGAGACGGTGTTGGGGTCTTTTCTGGTCTGGCTGTTCCTGGATGAAGTGCCGCCGAAGCTCAGCCTGATTGGCGGAGTGATCGTCTTTTCCGCGCTGGCTGTACACGGTTGGATCGAGGTGAAACGGTATCGAAAAGCGCGGGTAGTTTAAGCGACAGGGTTATGGTGCCCGGAGCCGGAATCGAACCGGCACGGCCTTGCGGCCGAGAGATTTTAA
>JABURI010000110.1 GCA_014762755.1 Marinobacter sp. | reverse complement strand
GCCTGCGGGTGCGCCCCGGTGACAAGGTGCCGCGGGACGGCGAGGTGCTTGAAGGCAGCTCCAACGTGGATGAGTCCATGGTGACCGGCGAGCCCCTGGCGGTCAGCAAGAAATCCGGCGACCAGGTGATCGGCGGCAGCATAAACCAGCAGGGCAGCTTCATCATGCGGGCCGACAAAGTTGGCCGCGATACCATGCTGTCCCAGATTGTGCAGATGGTGGCCAGCGCCCAGCGTAGCCGCGCACCGATCCAGGGGCTGGCTGACAAGGTAGCAGGCTGGTTTGTGCCGGCAGTTATTGTGATTGCTATTGTCGCCTTTATTGCTTGGTCCTTCTTTGGACCCGCACCGCCTATGGCGTTCGGGCTGATTGCAGCGGTCAGTGTTCTGATCATTGCCTGCCCTTGCGCACTTGGCTTGGCGACGCCCATGTCCATCATGGTGGGTGTCGGACGCGGTGCTCAAAGTGGCGTTCTGATTCGCGATGCGGAAGCCTTGGAGCGTATGGAGAAGGTGGACACCGTGGTGGTGGATAAAACCGGCACGCTGACAGAGGGCAAGCCGCAAGTCACCCGGCTTGTCGCGGCCAACGGGTTCGATGACAGTAGTCTCATGCGTTATGCAGGCGGCCTGGAGAAAGGCAGTGAGCACCCACTGGCTCACGCCATACTCGATAAAGCCAAGGGCATGGACCTGAAGCTTCCGGATGCGGAAGACTTTGACTCTCCGAATGGTAAAGGGGTTACCGGTCGAATAGACGGCAAGCGGGTGCTACTTGGTAACCGCCTTCTCATGGAGTCGGAAAATGTCGACACCACGCGATTTGACGGCGACGCCGACCAGCTCCGAAAAGATGGTGCTACCGTGATTTTTGCTGCTGTCGACGGAAACGTCGCAGGGTTGCTGGCGATTGCCGATCCGGTCAAGGAAACCACCGAAGCCGCTATTTCCGCGCTGCAAAAAGACGGCATCCGGGTGGTCATGCTGACCGGCGATAACCGCACTTCAGCTGAAGCAGTTGCCCGAAAACTGCATATCGACGAAGTGGAAGCGGAAGTCCTGCCGGAAGATAAGGGCAAGATCGTCCAGCGCCTGAAAGACGAAGGCCGTGTTGTCGTGATGGCGGGTGACGGCGTAAACGATGCGCCTGCACTGGCAACGGCGGATGTCGGTGTGGCCATGGGCACCGGGACCGATGTCGCCATCGAAAGCGCCGGCATTACGCTGCTACGCGGCGACCTGATGGGCATTGTCGAGGCGCGCCGTTTGTCTCTGGCGACCATGCGCAATATCCGTCAGAACCTGTTTTTCGCCTTCGTTTACAACTCCGCCGGTGTTCCGATAGCGGCAGGGGTTTTGTACCCGTTTTTCGGGATACTGCTGTCGCCCATTTTTGCAGCGGCCGCCATGTCGCTGTCCTCGGTCAGCGTGATCGTGAATGCGCTGCGTTTGAGGGTGGTGAAACTCGGGTCAAAGCAATGAACTTCTGAATCATTGGAGGTAGCTATGTCATACACGATCGATCGAGTTATCAAAGATGTCGATTTCGAGGACGTGGACAGAAGAGCGCGTCAGGCCCTCACTGATCACGGGTTCGGTGTGCTGACAGAAATTGATGTCAAAGCCACCATGAAGAAAAAGCTGGACAAGGATATGTTGGCCTATCGGATTCTCGGGGCCTGCAATCCTGGCATGGCCTGGGAAGCCATCGGTGTGGAGCCTCGCGTGGGTGCCATGCTGCCTTGCAACGTTATTCTTCGTGAGGTTTCGGAGGGCATTGAGGTAAGTGCAGTGGATCCATTGGCTTCCATGAGCGCCATCGATAATGACGAGCTCAAGCAGGTTGCCGGGAAGGTCAGGGATATGCTCTCTGAGGTTGTGGAATCGATCTGAAGCCGGTAGAGGCGTCGATTTGCTGCAGTGCCTGCGGTTTGCAATGGATTAGCGAATTAGCCAGGCGAGCGCATAGCCCAACTGAACACTGGAAATGCAAATAGGACTCCTCATTTGACGACGGGATACCTATTTGATGTCAGTCATATTATGGAGAAGAAAAAAGGAAAAAAGGAAAAAAGATATGGATATAAAGACTTTTGGACAACTGATCGACTGGACGCGCGATCTGCACTCACATCTGGCGAGCTGTCTGTCCCATTGCGCAACAAAGCACGAGGAAGAACGGGCCCGTGCGCTTTTGGATTATCTGGCAGCTCATGAATCGGAAATAGAGCGGATCGTGAACGAGTTTGAGCACCAAGGGGATAAGAAGGCACTGGAAACTCGGGTGTACGACTACCTGTCCCATAATCCGATCAAAACTCATCGAACCTGCGACGAGCCTTACGCGAAGCTTGATTTTGATGGTATCTGCCGGGAAGTGTTCGACTTTCATGATCAGATTATTGATCTCTACAAAACGCTGATTGGAAAAGCCGAAATTCCAGAAGCAAAAGAGCTGTTCGAATCTCTTTTGGCGATGGAGGAAAATGAGTCGATGAGACTGGCTCGTCAGGTTGGCCGAATGCAGGATCTATGAGATCCGAGCACTTTTGCTGACGGCTTAATCCCTTTGAATGTTTCCAATTGAGGCTCACCTTCACACCTCAAAGACGGGCGCAAAGCCACCTCCCGGCGTTCGAAAGTTGGTGGCCTGGCCCTGGTACACACGGGCAGCGGCAAGCAGATGTTGCCCGGCATAGGTGTACAAACGGATATCGACCTTTCTGGTGGTGACCGTGCCATCCACTCTCAGGGTGCGTTCTCCGGCGGGAACGAAGTTCTGCGCGATGTAATCACCCTTCAGGATCTCTTCGAAAACGCGGCGGGTTAGTTTTTCGCCCCGATAGACGCCCTTGCTGCCATGGCCCGCTACCGGTTTGAAAAACAGTTTACGCCGGTTGCTCCACAACTCCGCCTCATCACTTGCTGAAACCAGCCGGGTCTTCGGTACAGCTCTATCCAGAAATCCTGCCTCGGTTTCACTCAGGCCCCAGTCGCGCAGGGTTTGGGCATCAGATAGCAGGATCAGGTTCCGTTTGTCGGCCATCAGCGCATGGGCGCGTGGATTGGGCGTGACGACCGCCGCGCCGTCGAGGTAGGCGCGCCTCAGCGCCCCAAGAGCCGGGGCCTCCAAGGCAAAATCCACCAGGCGGTTGTACACCATGTCAATAGGCTTGCCGTGGGCGCTCAGGGCACCATCAACATACTCAAGCTCCGATGGGTCGAGGATCAAGGTCTCTATGCCTCTGGCCTGGAATAACTGCTGGGCCAGTTGGAATTCCGGGAACATAAACTGGGATTCTGGGGCATCGTCCACAATGGCCAGCCAACCGGGCGTCGAGTCGCCACCTTGCCGTTCCCACTCCTGCTGGAACATGGCAAACACCGCGTCCTCGAACCCATCCAATGCACGGTTGGTGCCAGCGGTCTGCTGGGACGGGTCACAGCATCGGTGTTGAGCCCGGGCCAATACCGTGTTCAGAAATGCGCCGCCGGCGTTGGTGTTGATTTCGATCAGCTGAGGCCCGTTCTCGCCCAGGTGAAAGTCGTAGCCCATGAACGCCCCGATGGGGCCTGGATCAAAACCGGCGATGTCCGGCGCCCAGGACAGAGCTTTTTCCTTATAGGGCGGAAGCTCGGCTGCGGATTCGATCGCCTGAACAATCCGCTCCATCGTCGCGATGTCAGCCTGGGGAACAAAAACCGGCGTGTTTGAAAAGAGATGATGGATCTCGGGAGTGGCCGGCGCCTCGTTCCCAGTGTCTGAAAACTGCTTCTGGAGGCTGTCAGTGAGCGCTTTTCGGTCAAGGGTGATGCAGTAACACTGCCGGTTGAGCTGGTCGGCGTGGGTTTTGGTTGTTCGCTGGTTTTCCTGGGGCACGTCTTGCATTGGTCGTCCATGGTCATTGTGAATCGTTCCACCTTGATTCTGGTCAAACGAATGCATGTTTCGCAACTGTTTTCAGGCCTGTTTCAGCTTGGTGTGATGGACTGCCAAGTAATGACCATGCCTGTTCGGGATCTTGCTTACCGGGCGAGGAGATCTTACTGAAACCCTCTGACCAAAAAGGGCACGCTATGAACCATTCGTTGCGCAAGCAGTGTATTGCTGGTATTACGGCCAGTGTCGCTATGAGTTTTTCGCTGATGGTGGCCGCAGACACGAACCGGGCATTTGTTCCCATGGGCACAGCGGATGCCGTCGGCGTTATTGATCTGGAAAACCGCAAGGTGACGTCGTCCATTGGCGGCACCCTGAATACCCACGGTTCGGCACTGACCCCGGATGGCCGGTATCTGGTGGTGGGTAGTTTGTCGGCGCATGATCGTCAGAAGCCGGTTAGTCGCCCCGAAGGCATTTCAGAAGATGAACACGCCGCTCATCATGGGGGCGGGAAGTCTACTGAATTGGAAGCAGGGAGTACGGGGCTGCTCTATTTGGTGAACACGGCCACAAAGACGATTGACCGCAAACTGGAAGTGCCGGGGCCTGTGCACCATGTGCTGGTGACTTCCAACGGTCGCTATGCCGTTTCCACGCATCCTGCCAGTGGCAGTATCAGCGTTGTGGATCTGGATTCCGGTCAGTTGGTCAAAACTGTGGCGACGGGGCCGGCCCCCAACTATCTGGTGCAAACCGACGACGGCCAATCCCTTCTGGTCATCGGCGCCTGAGTAAACCAGGCGCCTCACGGGTCGGCGTCAGGCCACGCGGGTGAACACCTGCAGGATATTGCCCAGCCGGGCAGTGAGCTTGTCGCCGGACGTCAGCGGGCCGACCCCGGCCGGCGTGCCGGTAAAGATCAGGTCGCCGGGCTCCAGCGTGAACACCTGATTGATCTGTGCGATCAGTTCAAAGGTCGGGAACAGCATCTGCCCGGTATGGCCGTGTTGGCGGCTTTCGCCGTTCACTTCCAGAGACACTTCCAGATTCTGCCGCACTGAAATGCCGCGGGCGTCGATAAACCCGGAAACCGGTGCGCCGCCGTCGAAACCCTTTGCCCGTTCCCAGGGATGGCCTTTTTCCTTTAGCCGGCTCTGCAGGTCACGCAGGGTCAGATCCAGGCCGACCCCGTAGGCGGCGATGGCGAAGCGAATGGTTTCCAGGTCGGTCTCGCCGCTCAGGCGCTCACCGATCATCACCACCATTTCCACCTCGTGGTGCACCGGGCCCTGTCCCTGGGGCAGCACCAGCGGTTCGTGCAGGCTGGCCAGTGCGGTGGCCGGTTTCATGAACAGCAGAGGTTCCTCGGGCACGTCATTGCCCAGCTCGCGGGCGTGCTCGGCGTAGTTTCTTCCCACGCAGACGCACTTGCCCAGCGGCATTTCCATGGGCGAGCCGTCGATCCAGCGATGAACGTAGGCGGATTCCGGTCGCGCTTTCAGCGTGTGGGCATCAAACATCGAACAATTTTCCGGGGTTCATCACATTGTTGGGATCGAAAACCGCTTTCACCGCTTTCATATAAGCGATTTCCTCTTCACTGCGGGAATACGACAGATAAGGCTTCTTGGTCATGCCCACGCCGTGCTCGGCGGAAATCGAGCCGTCGTACTTCTGCACGATCTCGAACACCCATTTGGACACATCGCCGCATTGGCGGAAAAAATCTTCCTTGGGCAGGTCCGCCGGCTTGAGAATATTCAGGTGCATGTTGCCGTCACCGATATGCCCGAACCAGACGATCTCGAAATCCGGGTAGGCGTCCTGCACCACCTTGTCCACGTCCTCGACGAAATCCGGCACCTTGGAGACGGTCACGGAAATATCGTTTTTATAGGGTGTGTGCGGCGCGATCGATTCGGAAATACGTTCGCGCAGCTGCCACAGCTGTTCCAGCTGGCCCAGCGACTGGCTCATCACACCGTCCAGCACCCAGCCCTGCTCCACGCAGTGCTCGAAAATCTCCATGGCCCGTTCGCCGGTGTGTTCGGAAAGCTGCTCGAATTCCAGCAGGCAGTAGAACGGGCACTCGCTGTCGAAGGGTTTGGCCACCCCGTGCTCGAGCACATGGGCCATGGCCTTGTCGGAAAAGAACTCAAACGCGGTCAGATCAATGTCCTTCTGAAACGCGTGCAGCACTTTCATGACTTCGCGGAAACCGGGCGCGCCCAGCACCAGGGCGGTGAGGTCCTTGGGCCGGCGGGCCAGCTTCACGGTGGCTTCCACCACGAAGCCCAGGGTGCCTTCGGAGCCGATGAACAGGT
>JABURI010000089.1 GCA_014762755.1 Marinobacter sp. | reverse complement strand
GGGTTTTCCAGCGGCGTTCCCTTGCCAAAGGTCAGTCGGAGATCGCTTGCACTGATCATGTCGATTCCTCAGGCCTTTTTGCGGGTGAATTTGCCGATCACGGAATTGCGAACGCCCGGCAATACGATGGCCAGGGTCACGAGCACCGCGGTGATCAGGTTCAGGTCCTGGGCCTGCAGGCCGAGTACGTCAGCGTTCAGGGCAAAGGCGATGGCCAGGCGATAGATGATGGCGCCGACCACGCAGGCAATCAGGGCCCGGATAACCGTGGAGGGCGTGACCAGGGCTTCACCACCAATCAGGGAGGCCAGGCCGATGACGATCACGCCGACACCCATGGTAACGTCTGCCGCACCCTGGCTCTGGGCGAACAGCGCGCCGGCCAGGCCCACCAGGCCGTTGGACAGGGCAACGCCGAGCACGATCATGCCGCCGGTGGCGATACCCTGGGCCCGGGCCATGCGGGCGTTGGCGCCGGTGGCACGCATGGCCAGGCCGGTCTCGGATTTCATGAAGCGCCAGAGCAGGATCAGTGACACAAATACCACGATCACGAACAGCAGCACCGGTACCTGATGGAATGCCAGATCCAGCTCGTACCAGGGGGTGAGCACGGTTTCCTCGGTCAGTAGCGCCACATTGGGCCGGCCCATGATCCGGAGGTTCACCGAGTACAGGGCGATCATGGTCAGGATCGAGGCCAGCAGGTTGAGGATGTTGAGCTTGACGTTAAGCAACGCGGTCACGGCGCCGGCGGCCATACCGGCGAGCACGGCCGCTCCGGTGGCAATCCAGGGATTCCAGCCGGCGATGATGAGCATGGCGGCCACGGCGGCACCCAGCGGGAAGCTGCCGTCAACGGTGAGGTCGGGGAAGTCGAGAACGCGGAAAGAGATGTAGATACCGAAGGCGACCAGGCCATAGATGAGGCCGGTTTCCAGGGCGCCGTAAAAAGCGATTTCACTGAGCATGGGTAGTATTCACTGTGAAAGAAAAACGGGCGGGCCCTTGTGGGGTCCGCCCGTATTGGTCAGGGCGTTTACTTGTCGTTTTTGACGACTTCTTTCGCTTCCTTGACGAAATCTTCGGACAGGGTGATGCCCATGCGCTCGGCGGCGGCCGGGTTCACGAACAGGTCGAGGGTGTCCATGGTTTCAACCGGCATGGTGGCGGTGTCCGCACCTTCGAGCACCCGGTAGACCATCTTGCCGGTCTGGCGGCCATGCTCATAGTAGTTGAAGCCCAGGGCTGCCACGGCACCGCGCTCAACGGTGGCGGTATCGGCGGCGAACACCGGGATGTCGGCGCGCTCGCCCACGGAGATCACCGCTTCGGCGGCACTGATCACGGTGTTGTCGGTGGTCAGGTAGATGGCGTCTGCTTCACCGACCAGGGAGCGGGCAGCACCGAGGACCTCGGATGTCTTGGTGGCGGCAGCCTTGACCAGTTCCAGGCCGCGGGCAGCCAGGCGCTCTTCGAGCATATTGACCAGGGAGACGGCGTTGGCTTCACCCGGGTTGTACACGGTGCCGATGCGCTTGGCATCCGGCATCACGCGCTGGAGCATGTCCAGATGCTTCTCGAGGGGCAGCATGTCGCTGACGCCGGTGATGTTGGCGCCCGGGGCTTCCAGGCTCTCGACCAGCTTGGCGCCGACCGGGTCGGTCACGGCGGAGAACACAACCGGGATGTTGCGGGCCGCTGCGGCGACGGTCTGGGCCGACGGAGTGGCGATGGCCACGATCACATCCGGATTCTCACCGACAAACTTGCGGGCGATCTGGGAAGCGATGGCGGAGTTGCCCTGGGCGCTCTCGTGCAACACGGTCAGGTTTTCGCCTTCCTGGTAGCCTTGTTCAGCCAGCTCGTCCTTCACGCCCTGGTAAACGGCGTCCAGGGCCGGATGTTCGACGATCTGTGTGATGGCAACTGTCCTGGCTTCCTGGGCCTGTACCAGGCTTGCCGCTGCCAGCAGGGAGGCACCCAGAAGAGTGCGCAGAGTTCTCTTGGCCATATACCCATCTCCGAGTTTTTAATGGTTTCTGGTGTGTCGGGTCTGACGTCTGGAAAGAGCGAGAGTTTATCACAGGCGAGGGGCGGAAGGGGTAGGGGAAGTTAACGGCCGCAAGGTTTTTCGCGGAAGAAGTTGTAATTTCTAATTGTTTTGCGTTGGTCACGTTTTGACGGGCGAATGTATGTTGAAATACCCTACGAAAGTCTAATAATACGCCCTATAAGGCGAACAATTAAAAGCACTGTGACGCATAAGGAAGGTCCATGGACACAACGAAAAAGCTTCCCCTGGAAATGGTCTACCACTGGGAGAAGGCGAAGAAGAATGACCTCTACATGACTCAGCCCGTGGGCGATGGCAAGGTGGTGGAGTACACCTGGGGTCGGGCTGTGGATGAGGCGCGCCGGATGGCGGCCTATCTCAAATCCCTGAATCTCCCGGAGAAGAGCCGGGTGGGTATCATTTCCAAGAATTGTGCCCAGTGGGTCATGTCAGATTGGGCCATTTGGATGGCTGGCCACATTTCCGTTCCCCTGTACCCCACGCTGAATGCCGACACCGTCAACTACATCCTCAATCACGCCGAGTGTGAGGTGCTGTTTGTCGGCAAGCTGGATGACTGGGACATGATGAAGCCGGGTGTGCCGGAGTCGGTGCGTTGCATTTCCTACCCGCTGAGCCCGCCCAACGATTTCGAAACCTGGGACGATATTGTCAGCAAGTATCCGCCGCTGGACGAGAACGTTCAGCGTGATCCGGAAGAGCTGGCCACCATCGTGTATACCTCCGGCAGTACCGGCCGGCCCAAGGGCGTGATGCTGAGTTTCAACAACATGGCGTTTGCCGCCGCCGGTGGCATCGAGACCCTGGGCGTCGGGCCGAACGAGCGCATGCTGTCCTATCTGCCCCTGGCCCATGTGTTCGAGCGCACCTTTGTGGAGCTGGGCTCGCTGTATTCCGGCTTCCAGCTGTATTTTGCGGAATCCCTGGATACCTTTGTCCAGGATCTGCAACGGGCTCAGCCCACGCTGTTCCTGTCGGTGCCCCGCCTGTGGGTGAAGTTCCAGCACGGAGTGTTGCAGAAGCTGCCCAAGGAGAAGATGGATCACCTGATGAAGATCCCGCTGGTGAACCGGCTGATCAAGAAGAAGGTGCTCAAGGGCCTGGGTCTGGACAAGGTGAAGCTGGCCGGCAGTGGCTCGGCGCCGTTGTCCCATGATGTGCTGGACTGGTACCGAAATCTCGGCCTCGAGTTGCTGGAAGGCTACGGCATGTCCGAGAACTTTGCCTACTCGCACATGAACAAGCCGGGCCGTACCCGCACCGGTTATGTGGGCGAAGCCCTGCCGGGCGTGGAAACGAAGATCAGTGAAGAGGGTGAAGTCCTGGTCAAGAGCCCGGCTACCATGATGGGTTACTACAAGGACGAGGAGAAAACCCGGGAGGCGTTCACCGAGGACGGTTTCCTCAGGACCGGTGACAAGGGCGAGATCGATGAGATGGGCCGCCTGAAGCTGACCGGTCGGATCAAGGAGATCTTCAAGACCAGCAAGGGCAAGTACATTGCGCCCGCGCCGATCGAGAACCGCCTGATGTCCCACGATGCCATCGAGATGGTGTGCGTGTCCGGTGCCAACCAGACCCATCCCCATGCCCTGGTGATGCTCGGTGAGGAAGCCCGGCCGAAGCTCGCGGATGAGAATTACCGCAAGCAGCTGGAGGACAGTTTCAAGAACCTGATCCAGGAAGTGAACAAGAGCGTGGATCCCCACGAGCAGCTGGCATTCATTACCGTGGTCAGCGACGAGTGGTCCATCGAGAACAGCTTCCTGACGCCGACCCTGAAACTGAAGCGGAATGTGGTGGAGGATGCCTACCAGGAGAAGGTGGACAGCTGGTACGCCCAGAAGCAGCCGGTGATCTGGCAGTAAGCGGTTTTTCCCGCATCATCGCTCAACCAAAGGGCCCGGGTTTTCCCGGGCCCTTTCTGTACCTGGCCACTTCTGGCCGACGTTAGTCGCATGTTGAAAACGGCGCCCCGGGCCTAAACTTCTGGTAGTCAGGAGGAAGTTATGACCCAGTTGGCCCTTTTCCAGAAACGAATCAATGAAGATATTCCCCTGTCCCGTGCGCTGGGTATTCAGCTGCATTCCTGGGACGGTCACGCCCTGGTGCTGAGTGCGCCGCTCGAACCCAACCGCAACCATCAGGGCACCGGTTTTGGTGGCAGTGTCTATTCCGCTGCGGTAACCGCAGCCTGGAGCCTTACCGAGCTTGCCCTGTGGGATCTGGGCCTCAGGGGCGCAGTGGTGGTGCAGAGTGGCAACATCGATTACCTCGAACCGGTCAACAGCGATTTCTTTGTGGTGTGCCGGTTGCCCGGGGAAGAGATTCCGGAGCGCTTCCGCAAGAGCCTTGCCCGTCATGGCAAGGGGCGGCTGGACCTGACGGCTGAAGTGTTCTGCGGGCAGCCCACGGTGCTTCCCAAAACCGACCCGGTGGCGGTATTCCAGGGCCGTTTCGTGGTTCAGGATGTGCGGTCCCGGGTAGATCTCTGAGCGAGACGATGGGGCGCCCGATTCTAGGCAATACTCCGTGTATTGGAGATCGAGCGGCTCATCAGGATGATCGGCACGATGCCGGCCAGGACGATGATCAACGAGGGCAGGGCGCTGTGGAACAGTCGCTCATCTGAGGCGAACTGGTACACGTAGGTCGCCAGAGTCTCGAAATTGAACGGCCGAAGGATCAGCGTGGCCGGCAACTCCTTCATGCAATCCACGAAGACTACCAGCGCGGCGGTGAGCAGGGTTCCCCTGAGCATCGGCAGATGTACGTTCACCAGTGTCTTGCCGGGGGTGTGCCCCAGTGAACGGGAGGCCATGTCCATGCTGGGTGTGACCTTCTGCAGGGCGCTTTCCACACTGCCGGCGGAAACCGCCAGGAAACGGACGGTGTAGGCAAACACCAGGGCGAATGCCGTGCCGCTCAGTAACAGGCCGGTACTGAAACCGAAGGTATCGCGCATCAGCCCGTCCAGCCAGTTGTCGAAGCCCGCCAAAGGCACAATCACGCCCACTGCCAGCACCGCGCCGGGCATTGCATAACCCAGACTGGAAAGGCGCATCAGGATCTGCATGCCCCGGGTGTTATGCAGGCGCCGGCTGTAGGCGAGGATAACGCCGATCATCAGGGTGGTCAGGGCGGCGGCGCTGGACAGGAACAGGCTGTTGAGCGTGTTCTGGATGAAGTCCGGGTTCCAGCTTTCCTCGAAGTATTCCCAGGCATACAGGCCGAGAGTGCCCGCTGGCACCACAAAGCCGAGAAGAAAGGGAACGGCGCACACGGCAACGCAGACGAGCTGTCGTGGGAAAGACATGGTGAAGCGCTGGATCGGATCCCGGTTGTCCCGGGCGGCATACTGTTGCTGCCGGCGGCGGGAGTAGCGTTCGAGGGTGACGAGGATTACCACGAACACCAGCATGGTGGTCGCAATCTGTGCGGCTCCGCCCAGGTTGCCGAGGTTCATCCAGGTATCAAAAAGCCCGGCGGTGAGGGTCTGAACGGCAAAGAAATCCACTGTGCCGAAATCGTTCAGGGTTTCCATCAATACCAGGGACAGGCCGACGGCGACGGCGGGCCGGGCAATGGGCAACACCACCCGGAAGAAGGTGCTCAGTGCCGAATGGCCGAGGCTGCGACTGACCGCAAACAGGGACGGTGACTGCTCCAGGAAAGCCGCCCGGGCCAGCAGATAAACGTAGGGATAGAGCACCAGGCCGATCATCAGGGTGGCGCCTTCCAGGCTGCGAATCTCGGGGAACCAGTAGTCGGAGGCGTTCTGCCAGCCAAACCAGTCACGCAGGGTGCGCTGAACCGGGCCGGCATAGTCCAGCAGGCTGGTGTAGACATAGGCGATGACATACGCGGGCACGGCAAACGGCAACAACATGGCCCACTCGAAGAACTTGCGCCCCGGAAACTCGCACATGGTCACCGCCCAGGCGGTGGAGAGGCCAATGACCAGGGTGATGGCCCCGACTCCAACCATCAGCTGGATGGTGGTCCACAGGTAGCGAGGCAGGGTGGTGTCGATCAGGTGGGGCCAGATGTTCTCTTCCGGAAAGAAGGCCAGGAAGATCACCGACAGCACCGGCAGGGCCACAATGGCAGTAATAAGGGTGGCGGAAATGATCCAGCGACGGGAAGCGCGTTTTGCCAGCAAGG
>JABURI010000201.1 GCA_014762755.1 Marinobacter sp. | reverse complement strand
GCGTTCAGTGTAACGTATGACCGGTGAAAAGGTGATCAATGTCATTTCTATCGAATCGATAGTGAGAATGACAAAATTGGCAATCCATCTCGATGACGCCTTGTTCATCAAGGATGCTGTAGCATTCTTCCTTGCCGATGGCTTCCAGGGCACCCAGGGTCCGTTCCCGGGAACAGCTGCAGCGGAAGGCCACCGGCTCTGCGTCAAACAGGCGCACAGTCTCCTCATGGAACAGCCGGAACAGCAGGGTCTCGCTGTCCAGCTCGAGCAGCTCCCCGGCCTCGACGGTGCGCGCCAGGTGGTTGACCCGTTCCCACAGCTCATTGTCCTCCTCGGTATGGCCCGGCAGGCGCTGGAGCATCAGGCCGGCGGCGCCATTCTCGTCGGCAAACAGGAACAGGCTGGTGGCAAGCTGCTCGGAACGCTCGAAATACTCTTCCAGGCAGCCGGCCAGATTGTTTTCCTCCCGGGGCACAACGCCCTGGTAGCGCTGACCCTTGGCCGGGGTGATGGTAATGGCCATGCGACCCTGGCCCAGCAGCGCTTCGAAATCCTCCTCGCGAATGGAATGCTCGTCGAACCGGGCCAGGCCGCGAATATAGCGGTCATGGCTGCATTCGGCCATGAGGGTGCTGATCGGTCCACCGCCCTGGGCCTGCAGGGACAAAGTGCCCTCGAATTTCAGCGACGAGCTCATCAGCACGCTGGCGACCAGGGATTCGCCCAGGAGCTCCCGCACGGAATCCGGGTAGGGCGCCTGGCTACCGATTTCCCGATAGCTCTCGCCCAATTGGACCCAGGCACCCCGCACCTGGCTGTGCTCGAAAATAAAGCGTTGGAACTGGTCACGGGATGCCATGGTGTGTCTCCTGGAACTTGAATGCTGGAATAGGGGTATGGGATTGGTCGGACCCGCCGGAGCGGGACTCAGATACCGTGCTGTTCGCGGAAGCGCCGGATATCCCGGCGGTCCTTCTTGTTGGGGCGGCGGGCCGGAGGTAGCTGCGCTGCCTGCATGGTTTTGCGCTGCCAGGCAAGCTCTTCGCGACGTTTCACGCTGTCCTCGGTCTCGTGATACAGCTTCTGGGCCTCGGGCGCGCCCCGGCGGCGGTCGCTGATATCATCAATGATCACCACCTTCTCCTGCCAGCCCAGGCGCAAAGTTACTTTGGCACCGGTTTCCACGATCTTGCCGGGCTTGCTGCGCTGGCTGTTGTAGTGAACCTTGCCGCCTTCGATGGCTTCCTTGGCCAGGGAGCGCGTTTTATAGAAGCGGGCTGCCCACAGCCATTTGTCGAGTCGAACCTTCTGGTCGTCAGCGTTGGTCGCCGTCATGTCTCCTCACCTGATGAGCGTATGGTCGAATTATAACCGGCTCACCGGTCAGATGGCAGGGGTTGGCGTTGCCGAAGTGCTGGCAGGACTTCATCGAAATGGTGGATGCTCGGGATGTCCGGATGCCGATCCCGCGCCGGTTGGCGGCTGTCGGGGGCCAGGATGGCCAGACACTGACCAATGCCGGCTGTCCGGGCGCTTTCAAGAACCGGGAAGCTGTCATCCACCATCAGCGTCGAGGGGGCGGTGTAAGGGGTTACTGACTGCAGATCCTCCCAGAAACGGGGATCTTCTTTCGGTTTGCCCAGGTCGTGACTGGAGACAATACTGTCCACGTGTTGATCAAGCCCGGTGCGCTCCAGCTTCAGTGCCAGGGGATCGGGATGACAGTTGGTCACAATCACTGCGCGCAGGCCTGCGGATCTGAGCGCCGCGAGAAAGTCGGTAACGTGGGGGCGATAACCGATTCGATCGCCCACCTCCGACTTGAGGCCGGTGATGTCGACGGACAGTTTGTTGCTCCAGTAATCGGTGCAGTACCAGTTCAGCGAACCCCGCTCGGCCATGATCATGGGAATCAGGGTGTCCTTGGCCTGCTGCGGGTGCAGGTCGAACTGCTCGGCATAACGCCGGGGCAGGTGCTCGAGCCAGAAGTGATTGTCGAAGTGCAGGTCGAGCAGCGTTCCGTCCATATCGAGGAACACTGTCTCAACGGAAGACCAATCCACCATAAACAAAACAGCCTGAAGATATTTTCTTCAGGCTGCCGGAGAAAACCGGCCGTGACAAGCCGGAAAAGTACGGATCCGGGGGATCAGTTGTCTGTCTGCTGGACCGTTTCCGGTTTCTTGCCGGTGCGGGTGCAGCCCAGGCAGCGAACGAACGTGGCCTTGGCCGGGCCAACCACCAGGACCTCGCCGGCCTCGCCGGCGTTGCCACCGAGGGCGGAGAATGGCAGGGACACCAGGTACACTGCACTGCCAATGATGGTGGTGGCGAACAGAACCGGGCGGACAAAGAGCGCGTCTCCGGTCATGGCCAGGGCCGAGGGTGTTTCATCGACGGCCTGGGCGTGGCCAACGGATGAAAACGCCATCAGACAAGCTGCCAGGGTGGCCATGATGGTACGGGAAATCTTGCGGGTCATTGTACTGTCTCCTGAACTTTGTCGGCCCTGTGGATGCTCGGTTTTGACAATATCGGCACGAGGGTCGGACATTTAAAGGACGACCCTATTGTAGACCGTGAGCATTAATCCTCTGTTAACTATGAATCATATTTGCGCATTTTCAAACGATTTTTCGTTGCAAAATGTGCGCTTTGCGCAACTTAGCGCTGGCACTTCGGGCAATAGACGGTGGAGCGGTTGTTCATCCGGACTTCTTTCAGGGTGGCGCCGCATTCCTTGCACGTCTCGCCGCCGCGACCGTAGACCAGCAGGGACTGGGCAAAATAGCCGGGTTTGCCGTCGCTGTTCACGAAGTCCCGCAGGGTTGTGCCGCCCATCAGGATGGCGGCACTGAGGGTTTCCCGGATGGCTTCGGCGAGCCGGTGGTAGCGGTCCAGACTGATCCGGCCCGCTTTGCGTTTGGGGTGGATGCCGGCCTTGAACAGGGCTTCGTTGGCGTAGATGTTGCCCACGCCCACCACCACGTGATTGTCCATGATGAAGGACTTCACCGGTGTCTGTTTGCCCCGGGATAGCCGGAACAGCAAAGCACCATTGAATTCCGGCGACAGTGGCTCCGGGCCCAGGTTGGCGATCAGCGGATGGCTGGCGGCCGTTTCGGTCCAGAGCCAGCAGCCGAAGCGTCGGGGATCGTTGAAGCGCAGGATCACGCCGGAGGCCAGGGCCAGATCGATATGATCATGGCTCTGGGGCGGGGCGTTGTCGGTGATCACCCGCAAGCTGCCGGACATACCCAGATGCACAATCACCGTGCCGCCATCGAGGTTGATAAACAGGTACTTGGCGCGCCGGTCCACGCTGCGGATTACCTGACCGGTCAGGCGCTCGGCCAGGTCCTCGGGAACCGGCCAGCGCAGCCTGCCATTGCGAACAGTGACGGCTGTGATGGTCTGGCCTTCGCAATGGGGCGCAATGCCTTGGCGGGTGGTTTCAACTTCGGGTAATTCGGGCACGCGGGCAATCTCCGATGGTCTGCAACGGGTATGGTTACCAAACGAGGCCGATCAGTGTAATCAGTAACAAAATTCCGGCCAAATTCGGTTGTTGCAGCGAACACCTGTACGCTAAAGTTGTGAGGTTGGTTTGTTTTCCCTTCGAGTGTTTGCGAAATACCCCGATGTATCGCCCGCCGAACGGCTGCAAGCCGCCGATCTGATTTTGAGGAAATACTATGTGGTTCAACGGTCTTCTTGACCTCTCGGTGCCGCAACTGATCCTGGTTGCCCTGGCCCTGACGCACGTCACCATCGTAAGCGTGACCCTTTATCTACACCGCCATTCCGCCCACAACTCGCTGGATCTGCATCCGGCGCTGGCGCACTTTTTCCGGTTCTGGCTGTGGCTGACCACCGCCCAGAACACCAGGGAGTGGACGGCGATTCACCGCAAACACCACGCCAAGTGCGAAACCGAGGAGGACCCCCACAGCCCGGTAGTCCTGGGCATCCGGAAGGTGCTCCTGGAAGGCGCCGAGCTCTATGCCGAGGCGGCCACCCCGGAAACCCTCAAGCGCTATGGTCAGCGCACACCCGAAGACTGGGTCGAGCGCAAGGTCTATACCCCACACAAGCATCTGGGCATCGTCCTGATGGCGGCAATCAACCTGATGCTGTTCGGCGTGCATGGCATCTGGATCTGGGCCGTGCAGATGCTCTGGATTCCGGTCTGGGCGGCCGGGGTGGTCAATGGCATCGGCCACTACCTGGGCTACCGCAATTTCGAGTGTGCGGACAACGCGCGCAACATCTCCCCGATCGGCATCCTGATCGGCGGCGAGGAGCTGCACAACAATCACCACACCTATCCCAACTCCTCCAAGCTGTCCCGGCGCTGGTATGAGGTGGACATCGGCTGGGGTTATATTCGCCTGTTCCAGTTGTTTGGTCTGGCCAAACCCAAAGGCTACCGTCCTATCGCCCATTACGTCCCGGGCAAGCAGGACGTGGATGTGGAAACCGTGCAGGCCATTGCCAATAACCGGTTCGACATCATGCGCCAGTATCGCAAGCGGGTGATGGAGCCGGTCCTGCGTCAACAAAAGGCACTGATGGATGACGAAATACGTCCGCGTTACCGCAAGCTCAAGCGCCTGCTGTCACGGGAAGCCACGCTGATCCAGCCGCGGGAAAAAGAGCACCTGGAAACCGTGCTCGAGCGGCACGAGATCCTCCGGCAGATTTACGAAAAGAGCCACGAACTCCAGGCTCTGTGGCGCCAGCGGGGGCTCAAGCCCCAGGAAAAGCTGCAGGCGCTGATGGAGTGGTGCAAAGAGGCTGAGGCCAGTGGCATCCGCTACCTGGAAGAGTTTGCCGCGCACCTTCGGGCCTACTCACTGCGGCCGGCCAGCTGAGCAAGGGCTTGAACAGGGGGTCAGATGAAAGCGTTCATCTGACCCCAACTTCACTCCCCGGTTTCCTCGCCGGACACCCGAAACAGGCAATAGCTCACCTGCCCGGCGGTCTTCTGCCGATGCAGTTGCCAGCCTTCCGGTACCGCCGGCATTGTCCGCTCACTTTCGTACTCGACATACACCCAGCCTCCGGGTCTTACCCACTGCTGCGACTCCAGCAGCGGAAACAGCCTTTCCAGCCAGCCCTGCCGGAAGGGCGGGTCCATGAACACGATGTCGAAGGGGGGGCGCTGGCGATGGGCCAGGTAGGTTTCCACGTCCTGGCAGATGACGTCGCCCTTGTCTGATTTCAGCAAACGCAGGTTGTCGCGCAGGGCCCGGGCGAGTACCGGGGTATGGTCTACCAGGGTTGTGGCAGCGGCTCCCCGGGACAGCGACTCCAGGCCGAGGGCTCCGGAACCGGCGAACAGGTCCAGGCAGTCCGCTCCCGCGATCCGGTAATTCAGCCAGTTGAAGAGGGTTTCCCGGGTGCGCGCGGGGGTTGGGCGCACGCCGCCCGCATCGGGGAAACGGAGCTTCCGGCTGCGCCAGTCACCGCCGATGATTCGCAGCTCCCCGCTACCGCTCTGACCGCCGGTCTTCCGGGACGGTGGGCGGGATTTATGACCAGCTGCTCTGCGTTGTGCCATGAGTGTGCTCCACAATGCCGGGAGGTGAATCGGTGCGTCGCTATGGTACCGGAAAGCTGCCCGTCGAGGATATTCCGGCGGGTCCTCACTTAGCCCAGCCAGTCTGCTAGAATGTCGGCTTTGTTTTCGCCCGCCCATTTCCAGACAGACGGTAGAACTATGACGGCAGAGTGGATTTCAATCGGCCTATTGGCCCTTCTGGTACTCTTCTTTGTGGTGGACATCGCCGGTAACCGCAAGCGGGTACCCCGGCCGAAGCCCGTTCCCCAGCGTAAGCCGGAGGTGGCCAGGGGCCCTGCACCGGCCGAAGAGCCCGAGGCAAAGGAAGCGGTTGAAACCGAGGCGCCGGCGGCACCGGAAGCCCCTGCCGAGGTTCCTGCGGAAGAGAAACCGCTGGAGGAGAAGCCCGTCGAAGCGCCCGCTGCGGAAGCAGTGCCAGCGCCTGCGCCGGAACCCGAGCCGCAGGTCAGTGTGTTCGAGCGCATCAAGCAGGGTCTGGGCAAGACCCGCGCCAGCCTGACCGGAGGCCTTGCCGATCTGTTCACGGTCGGCAAGAAGATTGACGAGGACCTGCTCGAGGAAATCGAAACCACGCTGCTGATGGCCGATGTCGGCGTGACCGCTACCTCCGAAATCATCGATTCGCTGACCGACAAGCTCGAGCGCAACCAGCTCAAGGA
>JABURI010000038.1 GCA_014762755.1 Marinobacter sp. | reverse complement strand
AAGGCTCCAAGGCTTTCACCAAGGACTTCCTGGCGCGCCAGAACATCCCGACCGCCGCCTACGCCAACTTCACCGATGTCGACGCAGCCCTCACCTACGTGCGCGAGCAGGGTGCCCCGATCGTGGTCAAGGCCGACGGCCTGGCCGCCGGCAAAGGCGTGATTGTCGCCATGACCCTCGAGGAAGCCGAAGACGCCATCCGAGACATGCTGGCCGGAAATGCCTTCGGCGATGCAGGTAGCCGGGTGGTCATCGAGGAGTTCCTCGACGGCGAGGAAGCCTCGTTCATCGTCATGGTCGACGGCGAACACGTGCTGCCCATGGCCACCTCCCAGGACCACAAGCGCGTCGGCGACGGCGATACCGGCCCCAACACCGGCGGCATGGGCGCCTACTCCCCGGCACCGGTGGTCACCGCCGATGTGCACCAGCGCATCATGGACGAGGTCATCTACCCCACCGTCAAAGGCATGGCCGCCGAGGGCCATCCCTACAAAGGTTTCCTCTATGCCGGCCTGATGATCGATAACGATGGTGCGCCCAAGGTCATCGAATTCAACTGCCGATTCGGCGATCCGGAAACCCAGCCGATCATGCTGCGCATGAAATCCGACCTGGTGGAGCTGTGCCAGGCAGCGGTGGACGGCAAGCTGGACCAGTGCAAATCCGAGTGGGACGACCGCGCCTCCGTGGGCATCGTGCTGGCAGCCGGTGGCTACCCGGGCAGCTACAACAAGGGCGATGTGATTTCCGGCCTGCCGGAATCGGAAGTGGAAGGCGAGAAAGTGTTCCACGCCGGCACCCGCCTTGAGGATGATCAGGTCGTCACCAGCGGTGGACGCGTGCTCTGTGCCACCGCCCTGGGCAACACGGTCACCGAGGCCCAGAAACGCGCCTACGAACTGGCCGGCAAGATCCAGTGGGATGGTGTGTTCTACCGCAAGGACATCGCCTATCGGGCGATTGCCCGCGAACAGGCCTGATTCGCGCCAAAGCGGTCGATAACGCGAGAGATAGAGCCCGGTCAAACGCCGGGCTTTTTTATGCCCGAATTTGCCCCTTCACACCTTCTTCGACTACACCCGGTTCCGGAAAAACGGTAGCCTTGCAGGCATTCCTCAATTAACTGAACAGCTACGCCCATGCCTGAAGCGATATGGATCTCGTTTGCCTTTGTTCTTGGTCTGGCCGTCAAGTCCGTGGGCTTGCCACCCCTGGTTGGTTACCTGGCCGCTGGTTTTGTACTAAGTGGTCTTTCAGCTACCACGGAACTCACCATTGAGGCGACGGACGAGCTAGGCCATATCGCCCACCTGGGCGTGCTGCTCCTGCTGTTCACCGTGGGCCTGAAGCTGAAACTTCGCTCCATCGTCAGGCCCGAAGTCATTGGTGGTAGCCTGCTGCATTTCGCCATCAGCTGTGCGGTCTTCGCCCCCGGATTCATAGTGCTTCTGGACCTGGAATGGCAAACCGCGTTTATGCTCGCGGTGGCGTTATCCTTTTCGTCCACGGTCCTGGCGGCCAAGGTGCTGGAATCCAAGCGAGAACTCCGGGCTTTCCACGGCCGAGTGGCCATCGGCATCCTGATCATGCAGGACCTGATTGCCCTGGTGGTGATGAGCCTGGCCGCGGGTCAAACACCCTCCCAATGGGCGCTGATCGTATTCGGCCTGCCGCTCCTGAGGCCGCTTCTGTTCCGTTTGCTGGATGCCAGCGGTCACGACGAGCTGTTGGTACTGCTCGGCCTCCTGCTCGCCCTGGTGCTGGGAGGCTACGGGTTCGAGTCCGTGGGGCTGAGCTCGGAACTCGGCGCCCTGGTGTTCGGGGCCATGCTGGCAAAGCACCCGCGCTCCCAGGAGCTGGCCAAGTCACTCTGGAGCGTCAAGGAAATGTTTCTGGTGGGCTTCTTCCTGCAGATCGGCATAGGTGGGCTGCCGGACAGCCAGGCGCTGATGTTTGCGGTGGTGGCCGCACTGGTGCTGCCACTGAAGGGCATGCTGTTCTTCTTCCTGCTGCTTGCCTTCCGACTACGGGCCCGAAGCGGCTTCCTGAGCGCGCTGGCCCTGACCAACTACAGCGAATTCGGCCTGATTGTCGCGAGCGTCGCCCTGCCCCAGTGGCTGGTGCCGCTGGCCATTTCCGTAGCCCTGTCTTTCCTGTTCTCGGCCCCGCTGAACCGATTTGCCCACTCCCTGTATGAGCGGGTATCACATCGCCTTGACCCCTTCGAGAGCCGCAAACACCATCCGGACGAGCAGCCCATATCGCTGGGCAGTACCCGAGTCCTGATCATGGGTATGGGCCGCACCGGAACCGCAGCCTATGACTGGCTGAAGGACCAGGAGCCGGACCTGATGGGACTGGACTCAGACCCGGCCAAAGCGCTACAACACCAGAAAGAAGGGCGCAATGTAGTATTCGCCGATGCCGAGGACTCCTCATTCTGGAACGCCTTGCATATGCCGGCTGTACAGGCGGTAATCCTCGCCCTCGGTGACATCGAGGGCAAGCTGATTGCCGCCCGAACTCTCCGGAAAATGGGCTTCAAAGGCTACATTGTTGCTCACACCATGTTCACCGACGAGGCCCGGCAGATTCGCCAGGCAGGCGCTGACGATGCCTATCTCACCATGAACGAAACCGGGGTCGCCCTGGCGAGTCATATCCTCAATAAATCACCGGCGGGCCATAAACGTCCGGGTACCGCCGGCGCAGGCTAGAGTGCACAGCTCCGGAACCCGGTATAGGCGTCATTGCGCAAGGGCAGGTATGCCTGCCGGTAGGTCCCCCGAATCAAATTCGATGAGGTGGCGCAACTACCACCCCTTGTGACCTTGTGGTCGCCGAATTGCAGGGTCGACATGAACGGGTACATGTCGACCTTGAAGCCGTCGTAGGGCAGGAACTGGTCGCTGGTCCACTCCCAGACCGAACCAACCATCTGTCGGCAGCCGAACGGGCTCTCGCCGGCCGGGTAGTCCCACACCGGGTTGCGAGCCTGGTTGCGGCCGTCCATGTCAGCACGTTCCGGAGTCGGCGCTTCATTGCGCCATGGCAACCGGCGGAAGTCCTCGCCCGGCCGGTTGGCCAGTGCTGCCACCTCCCATTCGTATTCCGTCGGCAGGCGACGCCCCGCCCAGTTGCACCAGGCTTCGGCCTCCCAATAGGTCACGTGGGTCACCGGAGCGTCCGGATTCAACGGCTGCCACTGGTTGAACAGGCGCTCTTCCCAGTGATTCTCATGCCAGCGCCAATAAAGCGGATGCCGGGGGGGGCGCATGAGGGGCTCGTCTAGGCCGTGGACCAGACTGACATCCTGCTCAGTTTCCAGCCACTTGCGACCGCCAAAGGACCAGAGTTCCCGGCGCTGGTAGCCACCATCGTCGACGAAGGCCTGGAATTCGCGATTGCTGACCAGCGTCCGGCTGATCCGGAAGGCGTCCAGTTCTACTTCAAAGCGCGGTTTCTCGTTATCAAAGGCAAAATCCTCACGGGCGAAGGCCTCGGACTCTCCCGGCATGCCGATGAGCCAGCGACCGGCCGGCACTTCGACGTCGCCCGAGACCGGCTCTGACGGGGCCGGCCGGTCACCGATGTAATCCGGCGGCGCCGGATAGGCCACGGTTTGCCGGCACCAGATCAACGATTCGATGTGCATGTTCTGGTGGAAAATCGCGTAGCGATAAAGGTACAGGTCCTCGTCCGTCAGCGGCTTGCTCTGGATGCGTTCCGCGATCCGGTCGTAGATGGTGCGGAAGTAGGCGAGGGTTTTGTCCCGGCCCGGGAACAGGTCGGACCGCCAGCGATCCCGATGGTCAACATGAAAGGAATCCCACAGATCGTCCATGGACGGGTCATAGCTGGGTGTGTCATCCAGCAGATTGAACACAAAGACTTCGTAGAAAAACGCGGAGTGCCCCATTTCCCAGAGTGGAGGATTGACGCCCGGGTGATACGGCACGTCGAGTTGCTCTGCCGTCAGGGTGCAGATCAGTTGCTCGGTCCGGGCTCGGGCCTGTTCCAGCTCTGCCAGGAGGTTGGCTCTTACATTGTCAGATTGCATGGGTTCGGATCCGTGGGCAAATGCTTTGGAAAAGGATAACAGACATGAAACCACCGGTGGCAGACGCCGCCGTTTGCCTGTCTATCCATACGACGGCTCTACCCGCGTCAGATGACCTAGCCCCAGACCCAGAGAATCATCGGCACCGCAACCGCGGTCACAATCACCGAGAGCGGCAAGCCCAGGCGCCAGTAGTCTCCGAAACGATAGCCTCCGGGCTCCATCACCAGGGCGTTGGACTGGTGGCCAATGGGGGTCAGAAACGCGCAGGAGGCTCCAATCGCCACCGCCATCAGCGCCGCATCTGAGGCTAGTCCCAGCTGGGCCGCAATCCCAAGGGCAATAGGCGCCACCAGGATTGCCGCCGCCGCATTGTTAACCACATTGGACAGCAACATGGTGCCTGCCAGGATAATGGTCAGCACCATCCACGGCGCCTGCCCCTGGGCTATCGCCAATATCTGCGTGGCGATGACCTCCGCCCCGCCGGTGGTCTCAAGGGCGCGCCCCACCGGAATCATCGCCGCCAGCAGGACAATCACTGACCAGTCGATGGCGCGGTAGGCTTCGGCGGTATCGAGCAGGCGGGCGAGCACCATGGCCACCGCGCAGGCAACCAGGGCCACGGGCGGCGTCAGCCAGCCGGTAACAATGACCGCAATCGCGGCGGCAAACAGACCACCGGCCAGCACCAGATTCTTTTCCCGGCCAAAGGTCAATCCACGCTCCGCCAGCGGCAGGCATCCCAGGGTCTTCAGGGCACCGGTCAGGCTGTCTTCAAAACCCTGGACCAGCAGGATATCGCCGGAGCGCAGCCGGATATCGGCCAGCCGCTGCTGCAACCGATGCCCCTGGCGCGCTACCGCCACGATGTTCAGACCGTACCGCTCGCGCAGGTTCAGGCGGTTTGCGGTGCGGCCGATCAACCGGGACGACGGGCTGATCACTGCCTCAACCAGTTGCACATCACCGGTAGCCAGCTCTTTCTCGGCATCGCGCTTGCCCTCACCTGCCTCTTCCTCGGAAACGGTATGGGGCAGTATCAGCCCGGTGTGATCAACGATTTCCTGCAGACTGTCAGTATCCGCCTCAACCAGCAGCAGGTCCTGCTCCCGGAGCACGGTATAGGTTGAGGGTGCCGGGGACGTCTGATCGCCCCGGATCAGTGCCAGGACCACGAGGCTTTTCTCGGAATCCCCGGAGGTCAGAAGGTTATGCAAGGTACTCCCTGCATAATCCGAGCCTTCCGGCACCTTCAGCTCGGTCACATAGTCACCCACACTGAATAGCTTGTCGCCCGCCGCAGGATCATCACGCCTGGGCGTCAGACGCCAGCCAACCAGCCCGATGAACAGGATGCCCGCAACGGTAATGGCGAGGCCCACCGGCGCAAAGTCGAACAGACCAAAGGAACCGGCTTCCCGGTAACTCGCTATGATGATGTTCGGCGGAGTGCCGATCAGGGTCATGGTGCCGCCGAGCAGGGAGCCGAAGGCCAGGGGCATCAACAACAGGGAAGGCGAACGACCGGCCTGCCGGGACATCCAGACCGCCACCGGCATCAATAGTGCCAGAGCGCCAACGTTGTTGATGAATCCGGAGCACAGGGCGACGACCAGGGTCAGCGTTACCACCTGCATAATGGCATTGCGCCCAACCCGGGCCAGCAGCCGGGCAACCGCATCCACCACGCCGCCATTCACCAGTCCCTGACTGATCACCAGCACCGCCGCGACAGTGATGACGGCCGGATGGCCGAACCCTTCGAACAACCGATCGGAGGGCACCAGACCGGTTACAGCCACCGCCAGTAGAGCCAGCATGGCGACAATGTCGAATCGCAACCGGTTCCAGATGAACAGGCCCAGCGTGATCCCGAGGATCAGAAAAACCAGCCATTGTTCAGACAACATGAATAAGCAGCATCCAGAGGCAAAGTCCTTTCAGCAACCATAGCCCGACAATAGGGGGTTTGACAGGACCTCCCGTCGCACAAAGGGGCCTTGCCGAAGGGACAGACAAACAAAAACCCCGGGCAGCTGACGCTACCCGGGGTTTTGTGTGGCCGGTGAGAGCCTGTGCCCTCACCGTGACAACAGAACCGTCGATTAACCGAACTGGTTCATGGTGTTGTCCTTACCACCGGCCTTCAGAGCCGCATCACCTGCGAAGAATTCCTTGTGGTCATCACCGATGTTGGAACCGGCCATGTCCTGGTGCT
>JABURI010000135.1 GCA_014762755.1 Marinobacter sp. | reverse complement strand
ACGACATTGGCGGCACCTGGCACGAGAACCACTACCCGGGCTGCGCCTGTGACGTCCAGTCGGCGCTGTACTCCTTCTCCTTTGAGCAGAACCCCGACTGGACCCGCATGTTCGCCACCCAGCCGGAGATCAAGGCCTACCTCAAGCGCTGCGCCGAAAAATACGGCCTGATGGACCACATCCAGCTGAATACCCACGTGGCCGGCGCCCACTGGAATGAAAAGAGCGGCCATTGGGCGATCGAAACCTGCAACAGCCCCAGTCTCTGGACCTACATGCAGCGGAAGGGTCTCAAGCCTGGAGATGAACTGGACCGGGACGACAAGGACCTGCCCAGGTTCAGCAAACTGAACGCAGACATCCTGGTGTCCGGCATGGGTGGCCTCAGCACTCCGTCCTACCCCGAGATCAAGGGCATCGAGACCTTCACTGGCACCAGTTTCCACTCCCAGGACTGGGATCACAGCTATGATCTGCGCGGCAAGCGCGTGGCGGTGATCGGAACCGGTGCCTCTGCCATCCAGTTCGTGCCCGAAGTCGCGAAAGAAGTCGCGCAGCTGGATCTGTACCAGCGTACACCGCCCTGGATCATGCCCAAGCCGGACCGGGAAATCCGTCCGCTTGAGAAAATGATGTTCCGGAAGTTTCCACAAACCCTCAACGCGTACCGACAGAGCATCTACTGGATGTTGGAGGGTCGGGTGCTCGGCTTTGTCGGCAATCCACGGATTCTGAAAGTCGGAGAGCTTCAGGCTCGCCGGCACATTCGCAGCCAGATCAAGGACAAGGCGCTGCGCAAGAAAGTCACACCGGATTTCCATTTCGGGTGCAAGCGGGTGCTGATCTCCAACAACTATTACCCGGCTCTCGACCAGGACCATGTGAACGTGCTGACGGACGGTATCCGGGAAGTGAAGGGCAATGTCATTGTGGATAACAACGGAAACGAACGTTCCGTGGATTGCATCATCTACGGCACCGGTTTCAAGGCTCAGGAACCGATCCCCCGGGGCATGATCTTCGGTCGTGGTGGACAGGATCTATTGGATGCCTGGCGGGGAGGTGCGGAAGCCTACAAGGGCACCACAGTTGCCGGCTTCCCGAACTTCTTCATGCTCATGGGACCGAACACCGGCCTCGGCCACAGCTCCATGGTTTACATGATCGAATCCCAGGTGCAGTACGTGCTGGATGCCATCAAGAGGATGCAGCACCGGGGCTGGAGGAGTGTGGAGGTAAAGGATGAAGCCTTCAGCGAGTACAACGCCTCGATTCACGCCAAGCTTGGCGACTCGGTCTGGCAGACCGGCTGCAAGAGCTGGTACGTGAATGAGAATGGCAAGAACACCACTCTCTGGCCGGGGTTCACCTGGCAGTTCCGTCAGCAGACCAAGCGGTTTGATGCCGCGCAGTATGTCTGCGAGGGAGCGGTGGGCGTTCAGGCGCATGGCGAGCCGGCACTGGCCGGTTAATGGTTCTGAAAAGGGCCGGCCAGAATTGAGAGCCTGTCCCTTGTGCCGTGTCGGCAAATTGAGTAGTTTCTCGTGACCCGGCGAGCCAGGGATCCGGCCCGCCATCGACCAGTGCCTCTCTGGAAGGGGGCACTCCGCATTGACAGGGAACGTTATGCACATCAAACCTTTCTACCGCCTCCTCCCGGCGGATTTGCCGTTGGTCGAGAGCCCGTTTCTGGCAACGCAAAGCCTTCGTCGGATGCTGTCCGATCCGTTTTCGAACCGAGCCCCACTGATCGTCGATGATATTCCAGGCATCCTGCCCGGGACCCGATGGGAAGTGGTGCACCAGTACCTGCTATCCCGAATCGAGAGCGGCGAGTTGTGTCTTGTTCATAGCGGAGTCGGGAGCGATCGGCCACAGAGCCCGGTCATAATCTGGCGAGCGGATCATGCCGCCGAGAACTCAGGGACGTGGTCTTGCCAGGACAGCGGCTATCAGATCCCCGGGCTGAAAGATTCAGTGGCGAGCTTGAACCGGCAGGGACTGACACCTGCCGATCTGACGCACTCAGTGGCTATCGGCTCTGAAAGCCAAACCAGTAGCGGCAACGAATTCGGGAGCGAGCCGGCCAGGCCCCAGGAACCTCAGCCTGATCATCGTCTTTCTCTCCCCCTGGGTGCCTCAGCCAAGATCGCGCCTCTGGCAACGAGTGCAGGTAATCGCAGCACAGAGCAGAACTCCAACGGCGTACACGTGGTGGCAGGCCTGTTCACCGACGGGACGTTGAACAACGTCGATAACATCGAGATATTCCGCCAGAGACTGCTTGAGGAGTGCATCAAACCTGTAAAAGAGGATCCCGAGCGCCTGGAGGAGTGTCGAACTCGGCTGGCGATGCAGTTGGGGGAGAGTTATGCCAATGGGCCTACGAATGTGGTGAAGTTGTTTGATTTGTATTATCGCGGAGCGGCTACCGATCATTCTCGTACGACACTTTTTGTGAAAGCGTATGAACCGGGACCTGGAACGAAAACAGGTGAAGAAGACTCCAAATTCGGTGCAGCGACCGGCCTCGGCGAGACAGGTGTGCCGGCTCAGGTTATCAAGCTTTTCAAAAAACTAGTGCGGGAGATTGTTCGCGTATTAGTAGCGTCTGAAATCAAAAGTCTGACACTGGACCTCTTCGGGTTTAGCCGTGGTGCGGCAGCCGCTCGCCATGCAAGTAATGAAATTTTGAAGGGTACTCATGGAGGTCTGGCCAAGGCGATGGCCAATGAAGGTCTGGACTGGCCAGAAGAGGTGAGTATTCGTTTTATTGGCTTGTTCGATACAGTGGCCGCCATCTGGAATGCGCCACAATTGGATTTTTCACCGCGGAATGATGCGAACAGTCCTTTAGAGCTTTATTTGGACCCAGAGAAGTTGGGAAAAGTTGTCCACCTGGTAGCAGCGGATGAAAAGCGAGCCAACTTTTCTTTGAACAGTGTAAGGCTCGATCATGACGACCTTCCCGACAATTTCCGAGAGATCAAAATTCCGGGAGCACATTCCGATGTGGGAGGTGGGTATCCAGATACACAAAATGAGGAAGTCTTACTGCATCCGACCCTTAAGATCGTTGGCAGTCGAGCCCAGCGACCTACAGAGACAATGGAGTGGGACAACTTGGAGAATCTTCGTGAGCAAACAGAAGAAGTAGGTTGGATTGGTGAGTACAGCCTGCCTTTGTCAGATGGAAGTAGCCCTTATCTGGGAATCGAACGGCAGATAAACCAACATCCGTCTCCTGATGGGAGCGTTGAGCTGTCGTTAAGAATGATTCGGCATGTGAGAGGTGAGTACTCCCGCATTGGCATGCATCTAATGCATATGTTGGCCGGAAGTGAAGGGGTCCCCCTCAACCCCATACCCGACAAGGAGGGTTTTAAAATTCCAGATGGGCTTGAGTCGGTGGCTGTAGAAATGAAAGCTCAAGTGTCGGCAGGTTTGAATGTTTTGAAGCTGAGCGAAAAGGATCTGCAGCTTGTTCGTCAGCGATATACCCATCACTCAGACCATTATAACTTGCTGGATTTATTAGTGGCTGATCGAGTGCTTTCCGTCGAAATGCCAGCGGAGGAGTGGTTTCATCCGCTCAGACCATCCTCATCGCGAAAGCGGCTTGTGCATTTCAACAGGAAACCCGGATAGGGAGGTTCAATGCTTAAAGGACTGGTAGCGGTATTAACCATATTCGTGTCTGCGTGCAGCGTTACAGCGGCACAAAAAGAAGAAGTTACATGGTACTTTTCTTTGGCGACCCCAAAGCATTATGACGTGTGGGTTGAGCATCTGGAGTTTGAACTCTCCGGAGTGCGGCACTGGTACCATCCTGCAGGTTCGATGAGTTGTTGTTGGAAAGGCCCCTATGGGCCGTCCGGGGTTTCAGGGTACATGGAACCATTTCCAAATTTCGTTGCTATTCAGTGGTTTTCTTTCGCAGAGCAGACGTTTTATCAGAGATTGATCGAGATCCCGGCCACCTGGAAAAAGCGCATGTTGGAGCCGGCAAGAGTTGTGACTTCCGGGAGCGTCAGAATGGAGCCGCGAGACACCCTTACTTTTGGCTTGGCCCCGGGCGGACAAATAGTCGTCTGGATGATGAATCAGGTTGGGAACGAGATAGAATTGGCTCGCTTTCGGGCGAATGAAATGGACAGGAATCCGAAAATTTATCGCGCCAACACACAGGAATATCTTAAGGAGCACGGGGAGTATTTGAGGGAGCATGGTGTGCCCACAACCGGCTGGTAGCCGGGCCTCTGGTCTCCCGACTAAAGTCCATCCACCTCCAAAGCCCGTACCCGCACCTGCTCCCTCCCGCTGAACAGGCGCTCCCGTAGCGCCTCCACCTCGGCGTCGCGGTCGGATGGACTAAGCCCCGCTTCCGTGATCCGGGCCCTGGCCTGCGCATACTGGTTCAGGCGCGCCTGCCACTGCTGCTGTTGTTCATCCAGTTGGGCAAGATTCGCGGCCGCGACAGCACCCAGGGCATTGGCCCGCACCTGGTAGAGTTTCTCCTTGCTTGCGTCTTCTGCCTTCAAAGCCTCGGCACGGGCGTAGATTTCGCCGTTCACGGTTGCCCGTTTCCTTGCCTGGCGCTGTGCTTCGGGTAGCTGCTGCTCCAGCGATGTCAGTTGTTGCTGTTTGTCCTCGCTACTGAGGGTCTCGCTCCGTTCGATCTCCAGGCGGGCCAGGGTGTAGTTGTCCAGTCTCTGCTCATCGTCGAAGAACGCCGAGTTCTCTTCCGGGGAGAACTGGCTCAGTCGCAGTGCTTCCAGGGCCTGTTGTCGTTGGCGCAGTGCGGTGAGATCAAAGCCGTCAGCGGTAACGCCCGGCGGCAACTGCCGGTCCATCTCGTCCAGCGCCAGCCGGTAGCTGACATAGCGTTCCAGCAATGCCAGGGACTGGCCAAGAGCCGGTTCAACAAGGCGTTGGCCCAGCGCAGCCCGGATTCGTTGAAGTGCCCGGGGCAGGGGTTCTGTATCGAGGTTGGCGAGGTAAAAGTCGAAAAGGACCCTGAGGTCTTTGGTGGGAATCAGATTCTGAGCGTCATCCATCGTCAGCCTGCCGTTCGGTTCGAGTCCCTCGAGTTCCCTGGGCATTGGCGGCATTGAATCGGTGGAGCGGACAATAACTTCGGGCCTGCTTCCCGTGTGGGGTTTGTGGGTTGACTGAGTTTCTGCAAAGCCAGCTGGTGTGTCTGGCCCGGTGTCAGGCTCTGCGGGAAATAGCCAGAGAGCCGCTGCGGACGTCAGCAGAAGCGTACCTGTCGCCGTCCAGACCATCTTTCTGTTCATGGTGTCTCGCCCATAGTGGATTGGCCGGCCGGTGTCATCGCACAGGCCGGCCTGACGCCTTTACAGTCCGGCGTTCTTCAGCCGGCGGGCGTGGTTGCGGAACAGTGTCTTGGGGGAGGTTTCGAACAGGGAAACCAGGCCCAGGACATGGTTGTTCACATCCAGGTGATTCATGAAATAGTCATCCCGGATAACCTGACCGAAGTGGCTTGAGCAGCGGCCGGTCACGCCGTCGTCAGCGCCCGGTATGGCAAGGCTGGTGATGCCGAACAGGGCGTCCGATACGTCCACGCCGGTGGTGACAGTCGCGATGCCACTCCAGGAATAGAGCCGGATCCGGTTGCCATCAAGGGTGATCTCGGACGGGCCCTGTCCGCAGTCGGTTGCGGGCAGGCCGGCCGGGAACATGGCGTTGAACGCGGCGGCGCCCGGCTTGTTGAATTCGGCCAGCATCGAGTTGATGTCAGATCGGTCCGCGGTGTTGTCGGAAAGCAGGTTTACCAGGTCGCCGATGGCATTGGCCAGGGTTTCGAAAGCAACACCCTGAAGGCTATCGGCGGGGGCGACGCCAGTCACGATGTCGGCCAGGGGCGAGCCCTTGTGGGGGGTATGCAGGGTGGTGACGGATGCGACCAGATCAGGGCGCGCATTCATCACGTACCGGGAGGTCATGCCACCCTGGCTGTGGCCGATCAGGTTGAACCGGGTAATCCTGCCATCGGAAGCAGCACGGATCGCGTCCAGTTGCTCGATCAGACGTTCACCCCGGCGGGCGGAGCTGTCGAAGGCATTGATTTCGGGAATGAATACCCGGGCGCCTTCGTCCTCGAGCGCGGCCGGGATGCGGTACCAGTAGTCCACACCGGCAATGGAATCGAAGGCAAAGATGCCTGGCACCAGAACGATGGGATGTTTGGTGGCAGACTCGTCGCCGGGGCCCCACAGCCAGTCAAACAGTCCGGCCTGGGCCGGAACGGCGGCAGAAATTGTCAGGGCCGCGAGTGCGCCCTTGAGCCATGTCTTCATGAGTCGGATTTCCTTGTCTTTGTTATTGGAATGGTTTTGCTCGTAAAGCGTGGTCACCGTATG
>JABURI010000157.1 GCA_014762755.1 Marinobacter sp. | reverse complement strand
TACGTATACACCATGAACCGCGTGGGCAAGGTGGTTCCGCCCAAGCGTGAAATTCTCAAGGACATCTCCCTGAGCTTCTTCCCGGGCGCCAAGATCGGCGTACTGGGTCTAAACGGTGCCGGTAAATCCACCCTGCTGCGTATTATGGCCGGCGTGGACCAGGATTACATCGGCGAAGCCCGCCCCCAGCCGGGCATCAATGTCGGTTACCTGCCCCAGGAGCCGGAGCTGGACGAAGACAAGACTGTGAAGGAAATCGTCGACGAGGCGGTCTCCGGCGTCCATGACGCCCTGGCGGAACTGGACCAGGTCTACGCCGCCTATGCCGAGCCAGACGCCGACTTCGACGCCCTGGCCAAGAAACAGGGCGAGCTGGAGGCCTACATCCAGGCCACCGACGGCCACGACATCGAGCGCAAGATGGAAGTCGCCGCCGATGCGTTGCGCCTCCCACCCTGGGATCAGAAAGTGAGCGTTCTTTCCGGTGGTGAGCGCCGCCGGGTGGCCCTCTGCCGCCTGCTGCTGTCCGGACCGGACATGCTGCTGCTGGACGAGCCCACCAACCACCTGGATGCGGAATCCGTGGCCTGGCTGGAGCGTTTCCTGCACGACTACGAAGGCACCGTGGTAGCCATCACCCACGACCGTTACTTCCTGGACAACGTGGCCGGCTGGATCCTGGAACTGGACCGTGGCCATGGTATCCCGTTCGAGGGCAACTACAGCCAGTGGCTGGAGAACAAGGAGAAGCGCCTGGAGATGGAGGCCAAGCAGGAGGCTTCGCACCAGAAGGCCATCAAGCAGGAACTGGAGTGGGTGCGCAGCAACGCCAAGGGCCGCCAGTCCAAGAGCAAGGCCCGTCTGGCCCGCTTCGAGGAGATGAGCTCCCAGGAATTCCAGAAGCGCAACGAAACCAACGAGCTGTATATTCCGCCCGGACCGCGCCTGGGCAATAAGGTGATCGAGGTGGAGGGCATCAGCAAGTCCTTCGGCGATCGCCTGCTTTACGAGGATGTGTCCTTCAACGTTCCACCGGGCGCCATTGTCGGGATTATCGGTGGTAACGGTGCCGGTAAATCCACCCTCTTCAAGATGATTGCCGGCTACGACCAGCCGGATTCCGGCGACATCACCGTCGGTGAGACGGTGGACATCGCTTTCGTCGACCAGATGCGCGACCTGGATGGCAGCAAGACCGTGTGGGAAGAGCTGTCTGATGGCCAGGACATCATCAAGGTCGGCAACTACGAGACCCCGTCCCGGGCCTATGTCGGCCGCTTCAACTTCAAGGGCAGCGACCAGCAGAAACGGGTCGGTGACCTGTCCGGTGGTGAGCGTAACCGCCTGCACCTGGCCAAACTACTGAAACAGGGCGGCAACGTCCTGCTGCTGGATGAGCCCACCAACGACCTGGACGTGGAAACCCTGCGCGCCCTGGAGGAAGCCCTGCTGAACTTCCCGGGCTCCGCCCTGGTGATCTCGCACGACCGCTGGTTCCTGGACCGGGTGGCCACCCATATCCTGGCGTTCGAGGACGATGGCGAGGTGGTCTACTTCGAAGGTAACTTCACCGAGTACGACGAGGACTTCAAGAAGCGCAAGGGCGATTCCGCGATGCAGCCCAAGCGGATGAAGTATAAGAAGCTGGCCTGAGGGTGAGTGAAGTTGGGGTCAGATGAAAGCTTTCATCTGACCCCGTCTTTACCGATCACCCTCCCTTTCTTCCAGGAATCCCCCATGGCCAAAGCAAAAACCGCCTTTGTCTGCACCGAGTGCGGTGCCGATTACTCCAAGTGGCAAGGTCAGTGCACTGCCTGCCAGGCCTGGAACACCATCAGTGAAGTGCGTGGTGTCAGCAGCAATGCCAAAGGAGCTCGGGCCGCCCGGTTCGAGGGCTTTGCCGGCAGTCTGTCGGAGGTTCAGAGCCTGGATGACGTCAGCCTGGCCGAGCAGCCGCGCATCAGTTCGGGGATGCAGGAGTTCGATCGAGTGCTTGGCGGAGGCCTGGTCGAGGGCTCGGCGGTGCTGATGGGCGGCCATCCCGGCGCGGGCAAGAGTACTCTGCTGCTTCAGGCGGTCTGCCATCTGGCCGAAAGCGTGCCGGCGCTGTATGTCACCGGTGAGGAATCGCTGCAACAGGTGGCGATGCGCGCCAAACGCCTGGGACTGCCCACCCGGGACCTGAAGATGCTGTCGGAAACCAGTGTCGAACGGGTCATGCAGGTCGCCGAGACCGAGAAGCCGAAAATACTGGTGGTAGACAGTATCCAGGTGATGCACGTAGCGGACATCGAGTCCGCCCCGGGCTCGGTATCCCAGGTCCGGGAAAGCGCGGCGTTCCTGACCCGCTTTGCCAAGCAGACCGGTACTATCCTGTTTCTGGTCGGTCATGTCACCAAGGATGGCAGCCTGGCGGGGCCGAAGGTGCTTGAGCACATGATTGACTGCTCGATCCTGCTGGAAGGTTCCAGCGACAGCCGTTACCGCACCCTTCGAGGCATCAAGAACCGTTTTGGAGCCGTGAACGAGCTGGGCGTGTTCGCCATGCTCGAGCAGGGCCTCAAAGAGGTAAAGAATCCCAGTGCGATCTTCCTGAACCGGGGCGAGGAAGCGGCCCCCGGAAGTGTGGTCATGGTGGTCTGGGAAGGCACCCGACCGATGCTGGTGGAGATCCAGGCGCTGGTGGATATGGCTCAGGGCGGTTACCCCCGACGGGTGGCCGTCGGCCTGGACCAGAACCGGCTGGCCATGTTGCTGGCCGTGCTGCATCGCCATGGCGGCATGCACGTGTCCGATCAGGATGTCTTCGTCAACGTAGTGGGTGGCGTCAAGGTCAACGAGACCAGTGCCGATCTGGCGCTTCTGGCCGCCATCGTCTCCTCGTTCCGTGACCGTGCCCTGCCCCAGGACCTGGTGATCTTTGGCGAGGTCGGGCTGTCCGGCGAGATTCGCCCGGTGCCCAGTGGCCAGGAGCGGATTTACGAGGCGGCCAAGCATGGATTTACCCGGGCGCTGGTGCCCAAGGCCAATGTGCCGCGAAAGCCGGTTGAGGGGATGAAGGTGGTGCCGGTGGCTAAGTTGAGTGATGCGCTGGCGGCGCTGGAGGAGTTTTAGGTCTGAAGGAGGGGTCAGATGAAAGCTTTCATCTGACCCCGGAGTTAACTTTCAGAGCCTGGGGTGGTTTGAAGATGGGGTCAGATGAAGGTTTTCATCAGACCCCTGAGCTAAGCCCCCTGAGTTACATCTGACCCCGTTTTTATCGATCGACCAATCTCGCGAATTCCCGCTGCAAGAGAGCCGGATCGCCCAGGTTCAGTTCCACCAGCCGCTTAAGATGGGTGGCACTCTCCAGGTCGATATACTGGCAACTGAATCCCAGCCGCGCCTCGTCCACGTGCTTCAGCTCCACCGCCATCACGATCGCCGTCGAGTGATCATCCAGGTGGATCACGACCTCGCAGGGTTGCCTGAGGGGCGCTGACCAGCCGTCCGGCCGCCTCACCAGCACTCCCTTCATGGATATATCCAGAACCTCGGTTCGCCAGAAGTTATCCTGCCAGTGCAGTTCACAAGGGGCGTCGAATTCAATGCGCTGGAATCGGCGTTTGTCGTGGGCGTGTGCGGACAAGCGGTTACTCCTGTTGTCGGTTTTTTATATGACCATAGTCCCGACACGGTGATCCCGCCAGTGGTGAAGAGGGGGAACCCGGGGTCAGATGAAAGCTTTCATCTGACCCCTTTTTCAAGGAACAGGCAGACGGCCCTTACCGGTGATATTCCGGGCTCAACTCCACAACCGCCTCGATAAAGGCACCCGCATGCTCCGGGTCCACATCGGGCGTGATGCCATGGCCGAGGTTGAAGATATGGCCGGTTCCGGAACCATAGCGGCGCAGGATGTCCGCGACTTCCTGGCGGATGCGGTCTTTCGGGGCGTAGAGCATGGCCGGATCCATATTGCCCTGCAGGGCGACACGGTCCCCGATACGGGCCCGGGCGTTGCCGATATCGGTGGTCCAGTCCAGACCCACGGCGTCGCAGCCGGAATCGGCAATGGTTTCCAGCCACTGACCACCGTTCTTGGTGAACAGGATCACCGGCACCCGCCGGCCGTCGCTTTCGCGAATCAGACCATCGACAATCTTCTTCATGTATCGGAGCGAGAAATCCTCGTAGGCCCAGCTGCTCAGCACGCCACCCCAGGTGTCGAAGATCTGCACCGCCTGGGCACCCGCCTTGATCTGGCCGTTGAGGTAGTCAATCACGGCGTTCGCCAGATGATCCAGCAGGCGATGCATCACCTCCGGCTGGGCATACATCAGCTTCTTGGCTTCCCGGAAGTCCTTCGAGGAGCCCCCCTCGATCATGTAGGTGGCCAGTGTCCACGGGCTACCGGAGAACCCGATCAGCGGTACACGGCCACCGAGGGCGGAGCGAATGGTGGACACTGCATTCATGACATAGTCCAGGTCCACCTCTGCGTTCATCGACGGCAGGGCATCCACGTCCGCCGCCGAGCGGATGGTGTGCTTGAACTTGGGTCCTTCACCGGTCTCGAAATACAGGCCCAACCCGAGGGCATCCGGGATGGTCAGGATGTCGGAAAACAGGATGGCGGCATCCAGTGGGAAGCGCTCCAGGGGTTGCAGCGTGACCTCGCAGGCCAGTTCGGTGTTCTTGCACAGACTGAGAAAATCACCGGCCTTGGCCCGGGTAGCGCGGTACTCCGGCAGATAACGGCCGGCCTGACGCATCATCCACACCGGGGTACGGTCTACGGGCTGGCGCATCAGGGCACGCAGGAAACGGTCATTTTTCAGCTCGGTCATGGGGACTCCTGGCCTGGGTATTAAATTTTCTGGGGTGCAATGATACGCGGTTTGGGGGAATTGGGAAGGTATGAAAAAGGGGTCAGAAGAAAGCGTTCTTCTGACCCCGTCTTGGGGACTGTCGCTAACTTGGGGTCAGAAGAAGGTATTCTTCAGACCCCTTCCCTGGGTCAACGGCTCAGACGTCCAGGTAGTCCAGGATACCTTCGGCGGCCTGGCGGCCTTCCCAGATGGCGGTGACCACCAGGTCGGAACCCCGGACCATGTCGCCACCGGCGAAGATTTTCGGGTTGCTGGTCTGGAAGGCAAATTCCGCTTCTTCCGGCGCGGCAACACGGCCGGAGTCGTCGGTATCGATCTTCTGCTCATCGAACCAGTCGGCCGGGCTGGGGCGGAAGCCAAAGGCGACGAGAACAGCGTCAGCCGGAATGACTTCCTCACTGCCGGGAACCACTTCCGGGCGGCGACGGCCATTCTCGTCCGGCTCGCCGAGCTGGGTCTGGACCACCTTCACGCCTTCCACACGGTCTTCACCAATGATCGCAATTGGCTGACGGTTGAACAGGAACTTCACGCCCTCTTCCTTGGCGTTGGCCACCTCGCGGCGGGAACCGGGCATGTTGGCCTCGTCCCGGCGATAGGCGCAGGTCACGCTCTCCGCCTGCTGACGGATGGAGGTACGATTACAATCCATGGCGGTGTCACCACCACCGAGCACGACAACCCGCTTGCCCTTCATGTCGATGAAGTCCGCCGGATCCTTCTCGAAACCGAGACGGCGGTTGACGTTGGACACCAGGAACGGCAGCGCATCATAGACGCCCGGCAGGCCCTCGCCCGGGAACCCGCCCTTCATGTAGGTGTAGGTGCCCATGCCCATGAACACGGCATCGTATTCATCGATGATGTCCTTGAGCTGAACATCCTTGCCCACTTCGGTGGACAGGCGGAATTCCACGCCCATTTCCTGGAAGACTTCGCGGCGGCGGGACATCACGGACTTTTCCAGCTTGAACTCGGGGATACCGAACGTCAGCAGGCCGCCAATTTCCGGGTAACGATCGAACACAACCGGCTTGACGCCGTTGCGCACGAGGATGTCCGCACAGCCCAGGCCAGCAGGACCGGCGCCGATCACGGCAACCTTCTTGTCGGTCCATTTCACCCGGGACATATCGGGTTTCCAGCCCAGGGCAAAGGCGGTATCGGTGATGTACTTCTCGACGGAACCGATCGTCACCGCCCCAAAACCGTCATTAAGGGTACAGGCACCCTCGCACAAACGGTCCTGCGGGCACACCCGGCCACACACTTCCGGCAGCGAGTTGGTCTGATGACACAGCTCCACCGCCTTCATGATATTGCCCTCGGACACCAGCTTCAGCCAGTTCGGGATGTAGTTGTGTACCGGACACTTCCATTCACAGTAGGGGTTACCGCACTCCAGACAGCGATGAGCCTGGGTCGCGGCATTATCCGCGGTGAACGGGTGGTAGATTTCACCAAACTCTTTCTTCCGCTTCTTGGCCGGAACCTTCTTGGGGTCGATCCGCCCAACTTCGACAAACTGGAAGT
>JABURI010000151.1 GCA_014762755.1 Marinobacter sp. | reverse complement strand
GGCATCGAAAGCATAAAAGATTTGAAAGACGAGCACTTTGGGCCGATTCTTCATGTAGTTCGTTACGATGCCGAGCGGCTGGATGAGGTTATCGACGAAATCAATGGCAGCGGTTATGGGCTGACGCTGGGCATTCACAGCCGGAGCGAGTCCACCGCGGCGTACATCGAACAGCGGGTGAAAGTGGGCAATACCTACGTCAACCGCAATCAGATCGGAGCGGTGGTGGGGGTTCAGCCCTTCGGCGGCGGTGGTTTGTCCGGGACGGGGCCCAAGGCTGGTGGGCCCCATTACCTGCAGCGTTTTGCAACAGAGCGTACGAGAACGGTCAATACCACAGCAGTCGGGGGCAACGCGTCGCTGCTCTCGCTGGGTATTGAAAAGGTTTAAGGATCAATAAGAACAGAAGACATGGATGTCTCACTGAATTCGGGCGGTGACGTGCCCGGATCAGGGTTGTCCCTCTCATCCTGGACTCAGGGTGCAGAAGGAGAGCCGTTGCAAGTCAACAACAAGCAACCCAAAAAGCGCACGGGGAGAAAACCGAAATGATAGGAAATAACGTAGGGGTCACGATAACCTTTATCGCCTACATCCTGCTGATGCTGGGCATTGGTTATGTGGCCTGGAAGCGTACTTCCAACCTCTCTGATTACATACTCGGCGGCCGTTCCCTCGGCCCGCTGCCTTCTGCACTGAGTGCTGGTGCCTCCGATATGAGTGGCTGGTTGCTGCTGGGTCTGCCTGGCTATGCCTACGCCGCCGGTTTCGAGGCCATCTGGATTGCCGTTGGCCTGCTGGTCGGTACCTGGCTGAACTGGCTGTTTGTAGCCAGCCGCCTGCGCACCTACTCGCTGGCTGCCGGTGACTCGCTCACGCTGCCATCGTTCTTCGAAAACCGCTTCAACGACACCAGCCGGATCCTCCGCGTTGTGTGCGCGTTCTTCATCCTGCTGTTCTTCCTGTTCTACACCAGCTCCGGTCTGGTTGCAGGCGGCAAGCTGTTTGAAACCGTGTTCGGCCTGGACTACACCACGGCTGTTGTCGTCGGCACCATCGCGGTGGTGTCCTACACCTTCTTCGGTGGCTTCCTGGCGGTTTCCTGGACTGACGTGGTTCAGGGGCTGCTGATGTTCGCGGCTCTGCTGCTGGTGCCCATCATCGCCATGAACATGGCCGGTGGCTGGGGTGGCACCATGGGCGCCATGGAGGCCAAGAATCCGGAACTGATGAATGCCTTTACCGGAACTGACGGGGAGTCACTCGGCATTCTGGCGATCCTGTCCCTGCTCGGTTGGGGCCTGGGTTACTTCGGTCAGCCGCACATCCTGGCCCGCTTCAAGGCGATCCGTAGCGAAGAAGACGTACCGACTGCCCGCCGCATTGCCGTGATCTGGAGTGGTCTGGGTCTGGTGGGTGCGCTGCTGGTTGGTTTTGCCGCCATCGGCTACTTCGATACCCCGCTGGAAGACGGCGAGCGTGCCTTCATGCTGCTGGTCGACGCCCTGTTCCACCCGGTAATTGCCGGTATCCTGCTGGCTGCCATCCTGGCCGCTATCATGAGTACTGCGGACTCCCAGCTGCTGGTTTCCTCTTCGGCCCTGGCCGAGGACTTCTACAAGGCGATCTTCCGCAAGGACGCTTCCCAGGCGGAGCTGGTGTGGGTAGGCCGCTTTGCCGTCGTCGGTATCGCGATCATCGCCTGTATCCTGGGTCTGAACCCGGACAGCAAGGTGCTGGAACTGGTGTCCTACGCCTGGGCAGGCTTTGGTGCCGCCTTCGGCCCGGCCCTGATCCTGTCTCTGTTCTGGCGTGAAATGACCAAGGCGGGCGCGATTGCCGGTATCGTCGTCGGTGGCGTGACCGTAGTGGTCTGGGGCAACATGTCCGGTGGTATCCTGGATCTCTATGAGATCATTCCGGGCTTCATCTTCGCCACCATCGCCATCGTGATCGTGTCCAAGATGGGCGACAAGCCCCATGCCGATATCCTGGCCGGCTTCGACAAGGCCATCAAGGCGCGGTACCACAACCTGCCATAAGGCAGTGACTGTGGCCGGGAGATAACCCCGGATACAAAAAGCCCCCGGCACCAGTGCCAGGGGCTTTTTTTGTGCCGTAACAGAAAGTTATGTTTGCCTAAAGGGTGGAAACCGGATGATCAAACGACTATGTTGAGAGGGTTGAAGTCCACCTGACCAGTAAAAATAACCAAAAGGGGCAACGGTTTATGAACAAGCGAAACTTCCTGAAATCCGCCATGGGGCTGGCCGCAGCGGCGGCGGTTTCTCTTTCTCCGCTTACGGCTCACGCCGAGGGCAACTATGTCATGGGTACGGCCACGACCGGTGGCACCTATTATCCGGTCGGTGTCGCCATCTCCACGCTGATCAAGGTGAAGCTTGAGCCGAAGACCGGCATTTCCGTCTCTGCCATCAGTTCCGCCGGCTCCGGTGAGAACCTGAAGCTGATGGATGAAGGGCAGATCCAGTTCGGCATTCTTCAGGGGCTCTATGGAGCCTATGCCTGGAACGGCACCGGGCCGGTTCCCAAGGCCTACAGGAACCTGCGTTCGGTCTCCATGCTCTGGCAGAACGTGGAGCATTTCGTGGTTCGCAATGAACTGGCAGAGACCGGCACCATCGAGGACATGACCAACCTGTATGGCGAGACATTCTCCATCGGCGCCCGCAATTCCGGCACCGAGGGCTCCGGCCGTTTCATCCTGGGCAATCTTGGCGTGGACCTGGAGCAGATGGACATGGCTTATCTCGGTTATGGTCCGAGTGCCGATGCCCTGCAGAACGGAAACATTGACGGCATGAATATCCCGGCGGGCGTTCCGGCATCGGCGGTGACCCGTGCCTATGCCAACATGGGGGAGGACATTACCACACTCAACTTCACGGAAGAGCAACTGGCCCAGGTCAACAGCGATTTTGAACTCTGGAGCTCCTATAACATTCCGGCCGGCACCTATCCGAACCAGGACGAGGACATCAATACCATTGCCCAGCCGAACATCCTCGCCGTGCGGGCGGATGTCTCGGAAGAAGATGTGTATGAGATCACCAAGACCATCTATGCCAACCTGCCGTTCCTGAACAACATCCACCCGGCCACCAAGGCCATGGCGCTGGAAAAGGCGATTGCCGGTCTGCCCATGCCGCTGCATCCGGGCGCCGCCCGTTTCTACCAGGAGCAGGGCCTGACCATTCCTGATCGTCTGATCGCGAAATAACCGTGGCGGAAACGGAAAAGGACGGATCCCTCGAGGGGATCCGTGATGAGAGTGTCAGTGGGGCCAGCGAACGCCTCGATCACCGGCTCCTGGGGCCGGTGATCTTTGGTCTGGCCATACTGACCTCACTGACACACCTGTACTTCAACACCATCTCGACATTGTCCGAATTGTGGACCTCGGCGCTGCACTTCGGGTTGTTCGGGTTGATCTGTACCTTGACCACGCCCATGTTGAGGGTCCGTTCGGCAGCGGGGCAACGGCTGGTGCTCGGCGTTGATGTCATTCTCGGGTTGCTGGCCCTGGCGTGTGCGTTCTACCTGATTGTTTTCGAAACGGCACTGTATGAACGTGGGGTCAACTTCAACACCACGGATTGGCTGGTTTCCATTACCGCCGTGGTGCTGGTTCTAGAGTTTGCGCGTCGCACAGTCGGCTGGTTTATTCCCTTGCTCTGCATTGTGGCGCTGACCTACGTGGCCTGGTGGGGCCAGTACGTTGACGGTATCTTCAATTTCCCGGGCCTGACCTGGGAGACGGTATTGTTCCGCTCCTACATCGGCGGCCAGGGCATGCTCGGTTCCATTGCCCGTATCTCCTGGACCTATGTGTTCATGTTTATCCTGTTCGGGGCGTTCCTGGTGAAGTCCGGGGCAGGGGATTTCATCATCGAACTGGCCCGTTGCGCCGCCGGGCGCTTTGTTGGCGGGCCGGGTTTTGTGGCGGTGTTCTCGTCGGGCCTGATGGGTTCGGTCTCTGGCTCCAGCGTGGCCAACACGGTTTCCACCGGCGTTATTACCATTCCGTTGATGCGCAAATCCGGCTTTCCGGCCCGGTTCTCGGCCGGAGTCGAGGCAGCGGCGTCTACCGGCGGGCAGCTGATGCCGCCGGTCATGGGGGCGGGTGCCTTTATCATGGCTTCGTACACCCAGGTCTCCTACCTGACCATCATCGGGGTAGCGGCGTTGCCGGCGCTGCTGTATTTCCTGTCCGTGGCAATGTTCGTGCGTATCGAGGCCAAGCGCAGCCATGCGGTCAAGCTCGAGGACGATAATGCCCCGCGCCTGGCCGAGGTGCTCAAGGATGGTTGGCACTTCCTGCTGCCGCTGGTGGTTCTGGTGGCGGCACTGATCTATGGCTTTACCCCGACTTATGCGGCTGGTATCGCTATCCTGTCGGTCATCGTGGCTTCGTGGTTGTCGAAGCACCCCATGGGCTTCCGGGATATTCTCGATGCCCTGGCCATGGGTGCGCGTAACATCATGACCACCGCGATCCTTCTGATTACCGTTGGCCTGATCGTGATGGTGGTTTCTACCACCGGTATCGGCAATACCTTCTCGTTGATGATTACCGACTGGGCCGGAGGCAGCCTGCTGGTAACCATTATCCTGGTGGCCCTGGCCTCGCTGATCCTGGGTATGGGGTTGCCGGTGACCGCGGCCTATATCGTCCTGGCGACGCTGTCGGCTCCGGCCATCTACCAGCTGATTGCCCAAAGCCAGCTTCTCGAGATGGTGATGGCCGGCAATCTGCCCGAACAGGCCAAGGCCATTTTCATGCTGGCGGCGCCGGACAAGATGGAGCTGCTCAATGCGCCAATGGATCGGGCGACCGCCATGGAATTGCTGGCAGTGGTACCGGACACCTTCAGCAGCCAATTGCTGGAACAGGCGCTGTCGCCGGCGACCCTGTCCATGGCTCTGGTGGCGGCGCACATGATCATTTTCTGGTTGTCCCAGGATTCCAACGTTACTCCACCGGTCTGCCTGACGGCCTTTGCCGCCGCAGCCATTGCCGGCACACCGCAGATGCGAACCGGGTTTACCGCCTGGAAACTGGCCAAGGGCCTGTATATCGTGCCTTTGCTGTTTGCCTATTCGCCGCTGATTACCGGGGACTTCACCGAGATGATCCGGGTGTTCTGCTTTGCGCTGTTTGGTATATACGCCATCATTGCGGGCCTGGAGGGGTATCTGGAGCATCCGCTTAGCCCGGTTGTGCGGCTGGTGATGTTCCCGATCGGCGCGTTGATGCTGTGGCCCCATGGCCAGGTGATGCTGGATGCCGCCGGCCTGGTGATTTTCGTAATGGTGTTTATCTGGAGCAGCCGCCAGGGCCGGGGAATCGTGCCGGCCACGGCAAAAGCATGATGGAGCTGCGTCCATGACCATCGCGGAAGTGTTGGCCCTGTTTGCTATCGGCGGTGTGGCTGGCTTTATCAATGTGCTGTCGGCCGGCGGTTCCATGCTGACTCTGCCGTTGCTGATGTTCCTGGGGCTGCCGCCCCAGGTGGCCAATGGCACGAACCGGGTGGCGATTACTCTCCAGAGCATCACTGCGGTCAGCGGTTTCCGCCGTATGGGGCACGGCAATCTCAGGGTCAGCCTGCACCTCGCAGTGCCTGCCGTCATTGGTTCCCTGTTCGGCGCCTGGATCGCCACCTGGGTCCCCGATGCCGTTTTCGAGCTGGTGCTCATCCTCGCCATGATCGGCGTATCGGTGTTCATGCTGTTGCCGCAGCCAAAACTGGATACCCGGCCACTCACCACGGACCGCCTCGGTCCGGTCATCTACCTGGCCATGTTCCTGATCGGCTTCTACGGCGGGTTTATCCAGGTCGGAGTGGGTGCGCTGTTCCTGGTGGTGCTGTACCGGATCCTGAAAATCGACCTGCCCCAGGTGAATGTATTCAAGGTGTCCATCATCCTGCTCTACACCGTGCCCGCGTTGCTGATCTTCGCGCTCAACGACCAGGTGCGCTGGGGGATGGGCCTGACACTGGCGGTCGGCAACATTGTCGGTGCGTTTCTGGCGGTGAAGGTGAACCTGAGCAGTCAGGGTGCCCGGTGGGTGAAGTGGCTGACCCTGGTCATGGTGGCGGCCATCCTGGTACGGCTGGTTTTTTACTGATACCGCTTTTAATGCGGACGCAATAAAAAACGCCAGCCCGAGGGCTGGCGTTTTTGTTGGAGGTTACTCCAGAAGCGACTTAGGCAACGTTGGCCTCGGACGCCTTCTTGGTGTACTCCTCCATCTGGTCGAAGTTGAGATAACGGTAGATCTCTTTCGACATGCTGTTCAGGTCCTTGGCGTACTCCATGTACTCCTGCGGAGACGGGAGTTTGCCCAGTACCGCGCCCACAGCTGCCAGTTCCGCAGAGGTCAGGTAC
>JABURI010000047.1 GCA_014762755.1 Marinobacter sp. | reverse complement strand
GAAACCTGGAACGACTTCCCCGAGGCGCACCTGAACCTGGCGATCCTCTACGACCTTTACATGAACCGGCCGGAGGAAGCCCAGCCCCATTACGAGGCTTACGACTTCCTGACCGGCGGGTCGGACCCGAAAGTGGCGGACTGGCTCATCGAGATCCGGCGCCGGACAGGCATCGAGACCAGCTTTATCGATAACCCTCCTCCGGAGCCGGAGCTGCCTGCCGAGCAGGCAACCGAAGGCGAGGCCGTCTCTGCGGACGCTGCCAGCGGGGACTCCCCGGAAACCGAAGAACAAGGCTAGGAGACTGCTATGGGAGAGCTGAATCCAAGAGCCGGTTGGCTCGTTGCCGCGACCCTCTGCCTGGTTGGGGTGACTGTCGCTCCGGCCAGCGCACAGGAATCCATTGATCTGGAGAGTACTTTCGTCGGCGACAAGGAGCAGCCGTCGGTGAGTTACTTCATTCCCTGGAAGCCGCCCGAGGGCCCGGAGAACCTGTACCGCTCGATCACGTCCGTGTCCGGCCGGGTATTCGAAGTGGTGGATCGGGATATTCACGCCCGGACCATGCGCTTCTATGACGAACTTTCCCTGGAGGCCCCCGCAAGGTCTTCGGGGCAAAGCACTAACTGAAAATCTGCAACCGAACGAAAAGAAAAGTCTGGAGATCTGCCATGAACGTTTACGCAAGCATTGTTTCATTCTTCCAGGAAGGCGGCGCCTTCATGTTCCCGATCGCGCTGGTCCTGATCATTGGCCTGGCCATTGCCATTGAGCGCTGGTTGTTCCTCAAGCGGGCCTACCAGTCCAACCGCGCCGCCTACAGTGAGTTGTTGCCCCTGATGAATGAAAGCAAATTCGATCAGGCCGAGAAGGCGGCCCAGTCTGGCAACTCCGCGATTTCCCGTCTGATCTCCGTCGGTCTCGATACCATGCGGGCTTCTCCACGCCGGGACGACATCCACGCTGCCATGCAGGAAGGTGTGATGGAGAGCATTCCGCGCCTGTCCAAGCGCACCAACTATCTGTCCATCCTGGCCAACGTCTCCACCCTGCTGGGGCTGCTCGGTACCATCATCGGTCTGATCGCCGCCTTCACCGCGGTTGCCAACGCCGATCCGGCAGACAAGGCCACACTGCTGTCCCAGTCCATCTCGGTAGCCATGAACACCACCGCGTTTGGCCTGATCGCCGCGATCCCGCTGCTGCTGATCCACTCCCTGCTGCAGAACAAGACCCTGGAAATCGTCGAAAGCATTGAAATGGCCGGTGTGAAGGCCCTGAACACCATCATTCGCAGCAACCGTGAATCTGTAAATACACGTGCCTCCGACGCCTGATCACAGCGGGTAATTCGTTATGTTTGCAAAACGCAGAGAACAGGAAGAGGCGGATATCGACATCACGGCGTTCATGAATCTCATGATCGTGCTGGTGCCGGTACTGCTGATGAGTATGGTGTTCAACCATATCTCGATTCTGGAACTCAATCTGCCAGACCTGACCGGAGCCCAGACCGCCAGTGCGGAGGAGAACCGGCAACTGGAGGTGGTGGTGCGCCAGTCCGGCATCGAGGTTTATTACCCCAGCGGCAACCTGGTCAAGAGCATCGACAAGATTGAGCCCGAAGCCGAGGGCGAGGAAGCCCGTCACGATTTCCGGACCCTTTCCGAGGTGCTACAGGAGATCAAGCGTCGACTGGCGGCGAAGAACATCGCCAAGAACGATGCCCTGCTGCTGTCGGAGCCCGGAGTGACCTACCAGTCACTGGTGTCCACCATGGATACCCTGAGAGTCGCCAAAACCGTGGTGGTGACCGATGCCGTCGATGTAGAGCTGTTCCCCGAGATCTCCTTGGGCGATGCCCCGAAGAAGGGAGGTAAGTCATGAACACGAACGACAAGTTCACCTCCTTTGGTCTCCAGAGCAGCGCCAAGACCTTCATGAAGCCGGCCAAGCTCAACCTGGTCTCGCTCATGGACATCTTCACCATCCTGGTGTTCTTCCTGCTGTTGAACTCCGGTGCCAACCAGCTGATCAAGGTCAACGACGTTGCCCTGCCGGATTCCACGGCCGAGGAACGCCCGAAGGAGACCACCGTGGTAACGATCACCGAGGACGACATCCTGGTGGATGGTCGCCCGGTCGCGACCCTGGATGAAGTGATCGCCTCCGACGGCCTGATTGATGGCCTGATGGAAGAGCTGGCCTTCCAGGCCAGCAAGCGCACGGAACTGACCGAGCGAGAGAAGAGCCTTGGGCGTGCAGTGACCATTCTGGGTGACCATGAAATCCCCTACGCACTGCTCAAGCGGGTGATGCTGACCTGCGCCAAGGCGGACTATCGGGACCTTTCCATGGCCGTTTCGCGGGTATCCGGCAACAGCGGCGCATGACAGGAGGGAATCGATGACAGCAATGACAGCAACACCCCATGACTTTTCATTGCCCTGGGACGCCAGTGGCGACGAAGACAGCCGCTTCAAACGAATTCTCAAGCGTTTACTGCTGCTGCTTCTGTTGCTGGCGGTGATTTTCCCCTGGCTGCCGCTGCCGGAAATCGACCGGGAGGAGAAGGAGCGGGTACCCCCGACCCTGGCCAAGGTCCTGATCGAGCAGCGCAAGGTAGCACCGCCGCCTCCGCCGCCTGAGCCGGTGAAGCAGGAAGAGAAGAGCGAACCCACGGAGAAGAAGGCGGCACCGGAGCCGGCTCCTGCAAAGGAAGTGAAAAAGGCCCGGGAAAAGGTTTCCAAGATGGGCGTCGCGGCGTTCTCCAAGGAACTGTCTTCCCTGCGTAGTTCGCTGGATGTCGCCAAGCTCCAGGCCCAGAACACCAACGTGAAAACCGGTGCTGCCGCCAAGGCCGCCCGTTCGGTATTGGGAGCCACCTCGGCCACCAAGACCAGCGGTGGTGTGAACAGCTCGGTGATGAACGATAGCGGCTCCGGCACCCAGCTGGCGGGCAAAGGTTCCACCGCGGTGGAAAGCCCCATCGGCAATGGCTCCGGTGGTGGTGGCAGCGGTGCCAGTGGCAACGGTGGTTCGCGCAGCTCGACGGTGGCCGGTGGCCGGGATATGGAATCCATCCGCCGGGTGTTCGAGCAGCACAAGGGGGCCATCTACGCGCTCTACAACCGGGCATTGCGCAGCGATCCCGGTCTGCAGGGCAAGTTTGTCTTCCACATCGTGATCGAGCCGGACGGCAGTATCTCCAGCATCGATCTGGTGGACAGCCAGTTGGGAGATCAACGCCTGGAGCTGAAGCTTTTGGCGCGGATCCAGATGATCTCGTTTGGCCCGGAAGATGTGGCGGCCACCCCCGTCAATTACAAGTTTGATTTCATGCCTGGTTGATGAAAGCGCCGGGCCTGGCCGTTGCCAGGTGCCGGTGCACCGGATGTGCAGGTGGAGAGAGACATCATGATCGGATTTAGCAGCGGATTGCGCCTCCTGGCCCTCGCCAGCCTCGGACTGGTGGGGCTGACCGGATGTTTTGAGGGACAGATCAGTGAAGGGCAGGAGGAAATCCTTTCCGACCAGCCCTTCGCCTATGTGGTCCGGGACTACCCGGACATGGGTGACACTGCCTCGGTCAACGCCCGGCCGCCCCTGGATCCCCGGGCGCCCTATGCGTTCAAACCCGGGGCCCAGCTGATGGTGCGGGACCGGATCGCCCTGAGTTCGGACGAACGCCACGTGCTGGCGGGCTATTTCGGTGGGGATTATGACGTCAAGGATCTGGACATCTCCCCGGACGGCGAGCGCATGGTCTTCGCCGCCCACGGCCCGGCGGACAGCCCGGACAACTTCACCTGGAACATCTTCGAATACACCTTTGCCACCGGTGAGGTGCGCCGGATCTTCGAGGACGATCTGGTCGCCAATGCCGGTGAGGATACCAACCCCACCTACACCAACGAGGGGCGCATCATCTTCTCCTCCAGCCGCCAGCATTCCCGGGGCGACTGGCAGAAGCTCGACCTGCGCGAGTACCTGGAAGATTTCGATGAGCCGGCCTCTCTTTTGCATTCGGTCAAGCCGGATGGCAGTGAACTGGTCCAGATTACCTTTGGTGAATTCCACGATATCGAGCCCAGCACCATGAACGACGGGCACGTGGTCTTCATCCGGTTCGGGCGGATCTATGAAACCCTGACCGACTGCACCCTGGAGAACATCGACGATCCGAACTTCAACCAGCAGCCCCACGGCGGCGGCTACGGCCAGGGTAACGGCAATGGCTTCCCGTCCGGCCTGGAACAGCCCAAGGAGTGGACGGTAGAAGACAAGTGCAGTGCCTCCTTGGCGGGCGAAGTCGAGGGTGAGCGGGTGTTCGTGGAAGATGTGCTGAGCATGTACCGCATCACCCCGGCTGGCGGTAACGTGCACCGTTACTTCGGCAGCCTCAGTGAGGAGTTCTCGGATGCTTCTTTCATCCACTACATGGACCCGATCCCCCTGGACGACGGTAACCTGCTGACCACCATGCGCCACATCTATAACCCGATCTACGGTGGTGATGTGGTGAAGATCAACAGCAAGAATTTCTTTGCTGTCGGCAAGCCGGTGGACGAGAGCGTCATCGGTGAGGCCGAAGAATCCATGACTCCGGGGCTGGTGAATTTCTATCCCAACCAGGTGTCCCCGAATGGCTGGTACAGCGCCGTGGCACCCTACAACGACGGTACCGACCGGCTGCTGGCCAGCTGGGCCCAGTGCCTGACCACGGACGGCACTACCAGCACCCCGTGCGAGGGGAGTGCGACTACCGAAGGTCTCGGCGAGCCCCGATACGGCATCTGGATGGTGGACCCCACCGAGAACACCCGGTTGCCGGTGGTGCAGGGTCACAAGCAGGCGCTTTACACCGACATCGTGATTGCCGATCGAAATGAGCTGGCCGAACCCTACACCGGCGAGCGCCATGACCTGCAACTGGAAGACAACACCGCCCTGTTCGAGATCCGCAGTATCTATGATCTGGATGGGGCCGACATGGCCGAGCTGTACGACGGGGGTATCGAGACCCGTCGCGATCCGAGCCTGACCCGCCCGGATGATCGGTCCGAGCGCTTTATCCGGGTCGTTGGCGTGCGCCAGATTCCCCCCGAGCTGGAGCAGGCGATTCTCACCGATGAGACCCTGAACCCGCCCGATGGCCCGCAGCCACCTCTGGGCCTGACACCGCTGGTGGGCTCCGGCAACCGGATTCTCTATGACGTATTGTCCTACGCCATGGTCGAGCCCGACGGCTCCGCGATGGTCAAAGTCCCGGCGGATACCAACTTCAGTTTCGAGGTGGTGAACAAGTACGGCAAGCGGGTGGATCTGATTGCCGCGCCGGACTACAACTACAACTACCTCATGCAGCACCCCCAGCCGCTGCGCCTGGAGGAGGGTGAGAAGCTCAAGTGCTATGGCTGCCACGATCCGGAAGTGGACATTCCCCATGCCCGCACCGATGTGGAGCTGGCCTCCGCCAACCCGGGCGCTCCGGGGGATGGTATGCCGTTCCCCAACGCAAACCCGCAGATCCGGGCCGTGCAGTGGAAAGACACCATGGCCCAGGCGCTGGTGGATTCCCTCAAGGGCCTGCAGGCAACCTGGGCGGACACCATGTACTTCGAGGATTTCTGGACCAATCCGCCCGATCCGTCACTGGCCTTCGAAGTGCGCTACGACGGCCTGACCACACCGAAGCCGGTCACGGACCCGAGCTGCCTGACCAACTGGACGGCGGACTGCAAGGCGACCATCAATTACCAGGAACATATCCAGCCGATCTGGGGGGAATGCCGGATCAACCCGACCACCGGCAATACCACGTCTTGCCAGAACTGCCATACCGCGGCGGAACAGGGTGGCAAGCCTTGTCCCGGAGACTCGGGTAGTGGCGCCTCGAACGGCCTGTTGCTGGGCGATGGCTATGCGTCTTGGGATGGTCGCCAGCTGGAATCCTATGTCGAGCTGTTCGAGCCTGATTACTACATCCGTCAGACCGACGGAGAAGAATGGGTCGAAGTGGCGGATTCAGACCTGGCGACTATGTGCCCGGACGGGGTTCAGGGAGATATGACGGTTCTGCCGGACCCGGGTGTGTGCTTCGCCCGCCGCCTGATGAGTGCCCGCGGGGCCATCGCCAGTGCGCGCTTCTTCAGCCTGTTCGATGACGACCCGGATGACGACGAATACCAGGTGGACACCGCCGGAACTGCCGAGATCAGACAGAGCCACATGGGCATGCTCACCGAAGCCGAGCTTCGCCTCATTGCGGAATGGCTCGATACCGGCGCCCACATCTACAACGACCCGGACAAATTCGTATTCCCAACACAATAAAATAAAAAGGAGAAGTAACGTGACCATTGCTGTGACCCAGGAGGATGTAATTGAACTGGATCGATGGAGCGTGCCAGACCTTG
>JABURI010000272.1 GCA_014762755.1 Marinobacter sp. | reverse complement strand
GCCTGGAACTGCATTCCCGGCTCGATGGTGTCAACGCCTTCGAAGGCAGAGCGGGGAACCGGCTGGATCAGTTCTTCGTTTACTTCGCCGTAACCTTCTGCAGGCTCAACGGAAACCTTCACCTGATCGCCAGAGTTCTTCTCGTTCAGCGCGCTTTCCAGACCACCGATGATGTTCTGTGCGCCTTCCAGGTAAGTCAGCGGCTCACGACCTTCTACACGGGAAGAGTCGAGTTGCTCGCCCTGGTCGTTGGTGAGGGTGTAATGAATGGTAACAACACGAGGTTGGGCCATTTTATCTCCTTGCGTGTCGCAATGACTGCATTTATGAATTAAGGCAATCGAAAGTGATCATGGACAGCCGGACTGCACAGAGGGACTAACGACCACCGGGCCTCGTTAGAGAGCCAGGCTCGATAACAAGTAAGAAAACACAGTTTAACAAGTGACAGGATGCGTTTTCTACCGTGTTTGATGGGGGCAAGGCGCTCGTTTTCAACCGCCCTGCCCGATTTTCCAGAATTTTCCGTGACTCATGACGCCGTAAACGGTTTCGCCAGCCTGTTCTTGCTCGACGACAAGGTCCGCCAGCTCGTAGAAGGCGGCCGTGACAATTCGCGCCTCGACCCCGTGGCGGACTTCGATCACAGGCCGCGGCTCGCCGGAATCCGGATACTGGCCCACTTCCAGGGGATGCTCGTCACTGATTTCCAGTGTCTCGCCGACGTTGGTGGTGAGGGTCAGCACCTGATTATCGCCGGCGCCATGCGCTTCCAGGGTATGAGCCAGCAACGGCGTATCCTCGACCTGAATCCGCCATTTTTCCACCGGCGTCACCAGGTAGAACTCGCCGTCCTCCTCGCGCCTGAGGATGGTGGAGAACAGACGGACAATAGCCTCCCGGCCGAGGGGCTCGCCCTTGAAGATCCACTGGCCGTCCCGGCGGATCACCATGTCCATGTCCCCGGACAGCTCCGGATGCCACTGATCCAGCGGCGGGAGTCCCGGTTTCTTGACGGTTTCCTCGACTTCTTGGGCGAAGGTTTCGGGATTCTTGCTCATGGCTCAGTGCCTCCTAGAGTCCACGCATCCATTCTGCCCGCAGCGGCGCGGCGCCGGGGTTGCTGATGGCGAGGTTCACCTGGTCCAGCAGCTTCGGCTTATCGCGGCCGAGAATACCTTTGAGCACCAGGTAGTTGGAGGCGTGATCACTCCGGAACACGGTCTTCTCCAGTTCAAGGTGCTCAAGGAACAGGCGGATCTCCTCGAACAATCCCTGCTGGGACAGGGGGACAAAATCATCACCGAAGCCGGCCCGGAATCGTTCTTCGCCCTGGGGAAAGCTCACCACCAGGGTCGACAGATAGTCCGGCTGGGTTTCGTTGCAGAGCAGCGCCGTGTTGATGGCGTGCTGCCGGGACAGGACTTCGCCGCCCAGACCATTCAACACCATCACGGAACTGGTCAGTCCCGCTTCCCGGATCTTCACCAGCGCCGACCGGGTGGACTCCCAGGTCTCGCCCTTGTTGACCCGGCGCAGCACCTCGTCATCGCCGGACTCCATGCCGACATACAGGATGGCAAGCCCGGCCTCCCGGAGTTCCGCCAGCTCTTCAACACTCTTCTTCGCAAGATTCCGCGGCAGGCAGTAGCTGGATACCCGCTGAAGATCCGGGAACGCGGCCTTGAGATCGCCCAGGATCTCGAGCAAACGCCGCGTTGGCAGGACCATGGCATCACCGTCCGCCAGGAACACCCGTCGGACGCCGCCCAGGGTCTTTGCTGCATTCTCGATGTCCCTGCGGATGTCCTCCGGCTTTCGGGCCCGGAACTTCTTCTGTGGCTGGGTGTACATCTCACAGAAGGTGCACTTGTTCCAGGAGCAGCCGTTGGTCACCGGCAGAATCAGGGATTTGGCCTCACTCGGTGGCCGAAACACCGGCTCGACATAGTCGATAGGAAAGCTGTACATGGGTACTTCCGAAGTCAGAAAGTGTTTGTGGGTAAGATCAGGGCAAAAACTGGGCTTTCAAGTCCGCACAACCCGGCCCGACCACCGGCATGTCCAGGCAGACCGCCTGGGCCGTCATGAACGGAATGCCACGACGATGGCCGTCCACCAACAGGGTCGACAGGCTGCCGACAAACGGCATGTGGGAAACAATCAGTAACCGCGATTCCCGCACTTCCAGCAGGGCATCCAGGCAGGCGCCCGGATCGTCATCAGGGGTTATGAAGTCTTTTTCATCGATCCGGCAGTTAAGGATTTCCGACATGATGCCAGCGGTCTGCCGGGCCCGGACATAGGGGCTGCTCCAGATCATTGACGGCCGCCAGGGGGATTCGGCAATGCGATGGGCGACCGCCCCGACCCCTTCCCGGCCCGCTTCCGTCAGTTCCCGTTCCTGGTCCAGGGTGTGCCACCCGGCTTCGCCGTGGCGCATGATGATCAGTTGCACGGGAACCTCCGATCCTTCCGGTTACTGGCTGATGGTGCGTGGCAGGATAAACTCCACATCGGAATTCTGGACAGCCATCATCAGGCTATTGATCACTGCCTTGATTGACGCTGTGCCATAGAGGATCTCGTAGAGCCCGCGCACCAGCGGCATATAGATGCCGATGGATTCGGACTTTTCCTTGACCAGCTTCAGGGTGTAGATGCCCTCGGCCACCTGACCCAGCTCCTTGACGGCTTCATCCAGGTTCTGGCCCTTGCCGACCGCATAGCCAACACGGAAGTTTCGGCTCTTGGAGGACGTACAGGTCACGATCAGATCGCCCACGCCGGCCAGGCCCATGAAGGTCATGGGATTGGCGCCGAGGCTGACGGCAAAACGGCTCATTTCCGCCAGCCCGCGGGTAATCAGCATGGCCTTGGCGTTTTCGCCCATATCCAGTGCCGAGGCCAGGCCTGCGACGATGGCATAGATGTTCTTCAGCGCTCCGGCGAGCTCCACACCATAGACATCGACGTTGGCGTACACCCGGAAGTACTCGCAGCCGAGCAGATCCTGAACGGTGCGGCGCACATCCGGATCCTTGGCGGCAATCACCGTGGCGGTCAGGTCCCGGGCGGCGATCTCTGCCGCCAGGTTCGGGCCACTCAGTACGCCGATCTGGCAACGGGGAATTTCTTCCTGAAGGATCTCGCTCATCAGCTTGAAGCCGTGCTCTTCGATGCCCTTGGTGAGACTGACCACAATCTGGCCATCGCGGAAGTCGTTACTGTGCTCCCGGATAACAGCCCGAAAGGCCTTGCTCGGAATCGCGACAAAGACCACCTCGGCTTTGCTGACCGCAGCGGCCAGATCAGTCGTGGGCTCGATATCGCCTTCCAGTTTGACGCCGGGCATATAGCGGCTGTTGATGCCCGTTTTCCGGATCTCGTCGGCCTGGCCTTCGTCCCGCATCCAGAAATGTACCCGGTGGCCATTTTCACCCAGCACCTTGGTCATGGCGGTTCCGAAACTGCCACCCCCCAGTACTGCAACGTCATGTGGTGGGTTCTGGGCCCCTGAATCGCGGGACGCGTTGGTATCAGACATAGTCATTCCGTGTTGTTATCGGCTCAGCCGTGCTCTTCGCATTCCAGAGCACGCACCAGATTCTTGAACTCTTCCCGGTTCTTCCGGTTCATGCCCATCAGCACTTTGTGGGCGTCGAGAACCTTGTCGCGAACCTGTTGTTCGCTGGCTTTGAGAACCGGAATTTCTTCCAGCTCCTCAATACGGGAGGCGGGTTCCCGGACAATGATGAAGATCTTGTCGAACCCCATGGAGGTAATGATGCGGGTAATGTCAGGATTGGTGGAAATCAGCGTCGGCAGGAAATTGCTCTGTTTCTGGGCTGCCATGGCGATCTTGGCCAGCAGACCGAGGGTGGTGCTGTCGATGATCTCGGTCTCGGTCAGATCGATCACCACCGTCTTGAACTGAGGATCCTGGGTAATTGACTCAACGAGATTGTCCAGCGTCGAACACAGGTTCAGCCGGATTTCACCAATAAACTTTAGGACATAAATGCCCTGTTGCTCAGCTTGCAGGATCTTGTAACCAGCCATCTTTCACACTGCCACTATTTAGGGGACGTGCTGCCTGACCTTTTTATGGTATCAGTTACCGATACGATAGCGATATCGTCCGGAAGTTCTGTCATGCCGTCCAGACTCAGCGCCTCGTTGAGGGATGCGATAGTGTGACTACCTCCTGACACGAGTTCAAGTAGCGTCTTCTCCTTTTCATCAAGGGATTTGGCCTTGATCACTTCGAGAATGCCATCGGAAAACAGCAGAAGCCTGAACGGTTTGTCGAGCGCCACCTCATAGACCTCCCACCGGGGCTCCTCAAACAGCCCCACGGGCAGCCCGCTTCCCTCCAGGAAGTTGGTACTGCCACCCTCAAAGGACAGGATCGGCATCGGGAAATGGGCCCCGACCGCATACCTGAGCTTGTGCTCGGATTCGGAGATGATGCCCACAAAAACCGTCACATGCTTACCCAGACCGGTATCGAGCAACTCCGAGTTGATGCGCTCCAGGAAGCGCTCGGGGTAAAGAATGTCATCGCTGGATTGTCGCCGGAGATTACGCTGCAACCGATTGGTCAGGTTCTTGAGCAGCACGGTCACGAAGGCCGAACTTGCGCCGTGGCCGGACACATCGGCGATGTAGACCAGCAATTTATCGTCGGAAATGCGGAAATAGTCGAGGAAGTCACCGCTGAGGTACAGGGAGGGCTTGATCAGGTGGTCCACATGCAACCCGCCCATCATCTGCTCCCGGTCCGGCAGCATCCGCAGCTGGACCTTGCGCCCTGCCCTCTGGTCGGCGCGGAGCTCGGCAATGCCGTCCCGCAGATCCCGGTTCGCCTCTTCCAGTTCCTGGCGGTAGAGCTGATTGAGCCGATTCACCCTGACGCGGTCGAGCAGCTTTCCGATCACATCGTCCAGGGCACCCTTGTCATCGCTGCACGGCTTCAGCACGACGTCCGCAGCACCCGCACGGAGCGCATTGACGACAGCGGCACTTGATTCGGTGCTGGAACAGGCGACAATCGGCGTGAATGTTTCCGATTCCTCCAGCCTGCTGGCCAGATCCCGGATGGCCCCGGGATCCAGATCTGCAAAGATGACATCCGGAGTGTTATCGTCAAACAGGCTCTTGGCTGCAGCCACGTCGGGAAAGCCGGTCACGTAGAAACCGCGCGCCTCTAGGTATCGGGAGAGGTCGGCCCGGGCCTTTTCATCGGCGTCAATAATCAGAATGCGCTCGGTGCGCGATGCCATGGCTGTTGCCCTAAACTACCATCGATAAACGATAAATTGGCTTGATAAAGCCTATTCTGGCACGACCCTGTGATATAACAAGGCCAGTTTCACGAAATGGGGAGAATCCTGACCATGAGACGTGCGGTAAACGATTTACTCGGGGCTTATGACAAGCTGATCATGGATCCGGTTCACGGCGGGATTCCCTTATACCGACACGAGATCCAGGTCATCGACCATCCCCTGTTCCAGCGCCTGCGCAATATCTGCCAGAACGACATTCTGAGCCTGGTGTTCCCCGGCGCCACCCACTCCCGCTTCCTCCACAGTGTCGGCGTAATGCACGTGGGCACCCGCATGTTCCGCTCGATGATCGATGCCTATCTGCGGGAACGCCAGCTGAGCGAACAGACCGACCTCACGCTGAGCCAGCTCGATGCCATCGACTATCTGGCCAAGACCATTCGCCTTGGCTGCCTGCTGCACGACAGCGGCCACTCCAGTTTTTCCCATCAGTTCACCCAGGCCCGACGCATTCGCGAACTGATGTCCCGGCCGGACCGGTTCCGCAATCTCTGGACCGGCGTGGATTTCTCGCAATACCACAGTGAGGAGCCCGAAGAGCTTGAGCACGAACACTACTCGGTACGGGTTGCCCATGAAGTGCTGTCCGCCGTCGATCTCGAGAGTGCGGGGCTGGACCGCCGGGATGTGATCGGCATTATGGAAACCACCGACGTGCGGCCCAGTGAGACCTTCCGGCGCCACGCAGAGACCTTCTGGAACTTCATTGCCGGAGACGAGGCCGGATCCGGCTCCATGCCGGACGAGAACATTCCCGGGCTGGTCATGGACCTGCTCTCCTCCATCGTGTCCGGAGAGATCGACGCCGATCGTGCCGACTACATGCTGCGGGACGGCTTCCATTCCTCCGTCACCATCGGCGGCCTGAACCTGGATCACTTGCTGACCAATTTCCGGTTCGGTTGGGATGTATCCGAGCCCTGGCTGGGCCTTGCCATTACCCACAAAGGCCTCGGGGCGCTGGAAGACTTTGTCTACAGCCGGCACCAGATGTACCGGAAAGTCTATGCGCACAAGACCGCGCTGGGGTTTGACTGGCTGCTGCGGGAAGCCATCAATGAAGTGCTGGAAGATCAGGAAAACTTCGAGTGGATCGACATCTGCCTCAGCGATATGCGCTTTTTCGCCGAGCTTACCGACAGTTTCTTCTGGGAGGCCTTCCGCAAGGTCGCGCGTCAGAACCCCCAGAGTTACTCGTTCTGCATCGTGAACCGGGTGAAGCTCGACCACCTGGACACCCGGGAGGATCTCAGTGAAAAGGGAATTGCCCGCCACAGCGAGTGGCTGGCCCGGGAGCTGGGGTTGAACCCGGCCCACGTGGTGACCTGCTCCATGCGCGCCCGGTTCTCCAACATCCAGGACAATTTCAACGGCATCAAGGTGCTGGTGCGCGATCCCATCAACCGGACCCGGTCACTGCGCAAGATTACCGAGGTAAGTGCGTTCTTCAGCAAGTTCAGCGACGGCACCATCACCCATTTCTATACCCGGCCGGGCGCCACCCTCGGGCCGGCCGAGGGGATGACCGAATAGCCGGTTCAGGCCTCCATGACTTCCACCAGCCCGCTGGCACTGTTGAAGGCGCCCTCGACCCGGCCACCATCAAGCCAGTCTCCGGCCAGGCCGATGCCCAACTCTCCGAACCAAAGGTGGCCCGGGAAATCGTCACCGCCGGAGCGGGCGTAGAGCCAGCGGTGGGGTACCAGATTGTCCGGCTGCGCCTGAGTGCCGACGAGTTCCCGGAACGCCTTCACAAGCTCGGCACCCACCTGCTCCGGAGACGCATCCACATGAGCTTTCGTCCAATCCGCGTTGCCGTGGAGCACCCACCATTGCCCGGAATCGTCGCGGCCCGGCTTGCTGGAATTGTTGGCAACCCAATACAGCACCGGATGCTGGCACCGGATGCCATCAAATCCGGGATCCAGGGGCTCGCTGAAATGCGCCGCCACCGCCCAACAGGGCGCCACGACGGATACCGGACGGTCCAGCCTGCCGGCAACCTCACCCAGGGCACTGGCCTGCAACAGGTCTCTGGCCTGGGCCGGCGGTGCGGTCACAACCACCCGGTCGAAGCGGCCCACCATGACGCCACCGGTATCGACGAGTTCCCACTGACTGTCTTTACGGGCCATTCTTTCAATGCGGGTCTCGGCGACCAGTTCAACGTGGGCGGAAAGCGCCCTGGTGATGGCTGTCATGCGGGGCGTTCCGACGTACCGCGCTTCCTCCGGGAAAGGCTCGCGGCTTCCGTCCTGGTGCTGAAAAACCAGGCGGCCCGGCCAGCGTGTGAAACTGTCGTCCCCCGCGTACCGGGTCAGGAAGTCCAGAAAAGCCGGATTTCTGGCCGTGAAATACTGGGCGCCGATATCGGCGGAGCCTCCCGGAACCCGCTTCGCCGCCAGCCGGCCGCCGGGGCCGCGACTCTTCTCGAACACGGTCACCGAATGGCCCTGTTCCTTGAGTAAAATCGCGGTGGTCAGCCCTGCAATCCCTGAACCGATGACGGCAATACGGCGTATAAGGTGTCTGTCGGGTGCTTCATTGAACATCGTGTCTGGTGCATCCAATTTGAGTAACGATTACGTAAAACCCATCGAGCGTTGAGCGATGCTTCGCCAACCTGGTTTCACACAGAAGTAGAAGGGCAATCAGGGTATGACCCGAGTGCAACACTGGTTTATAAACATTCTGAGGTGGTTCGACTCCGACGCAGGTTCGGATCACATCGACACGAGCTCCCGCTCCTTCAATTTTATCCGGGTAGTGCCGTTCATAATGCTGCATCTGGTATGCCTGCTGGCATTTTACACCGGCGCGAGTGCCTTCGCCGTCGGATTTGCCGTGGCCTTTTTCCTGATCCGCATGTTTGCCATCACAGGCTTCTACCACCGCTACTTTGCCCACAAAACCTTCAAGACCAGCCGCCCGGCCCAGTTCATTTTCGGTTTACTGGGTGCCAGCGCCGCACAACGTGGCCCGCTCTGGTGGGCCGCGCATCACCGCCATCACCACCAGCATTCCGACCGGGAGGAGGACCTGCATTCTCCCCATCACGGGGGCTTCTGGTGGTCTCACGTGGGCTGGTTTACCTGCGATGCGGGCTTTGCCATGGATGAGCGCCGGGTGCGCGACTGGCTGAAGTTCCCGGAGCTTCGCTTCATCAACCGTTTCGACTCGCTCGTGCCGGCGGGGGCGGCCGTGGCCATCTACGCACTCGGTGAGGCTCTGGCGGCTTTCGCACCTTCCCTCGGAACCAACGGTCTGCAGTTGCTGGTGTGGGGCTTCTTCATCTCGACCGTGATGCTGTTCCACGCCACCGTCTCGATCAATTCGCTGTCCCACGTCTGGGGCAAACGCCGCTTCGACACCAACGACGACAGCCGCAACAACTTCTGGCTGGCCCTGATCACCCTGGGCGAAGGCTGGCACAACAATCACCATCGCTGGCCCCAGTCGGTCCGGCAGGGTTTTCGCTGGTACGAGATCGACATTACCTGGTACGGGCTGTGGTTGCTGTCCCGACTCGGCATTATCTGGGATCTGAACCCGATACCGCAGCATATACAGGAGGAAACCCGCAAGCTCGATGCAATGAGGAGGAAGCAGTCATGACCACAGCCTCGGCGATTGAAGTAGGCGTTAAGAATTCGGCCGTTCCGGCGACCATCGAACACTTCAAGGCATTGTTCAACGAGCTGGACAAGGGAAACCTGAACAAGCTCCAGGAGGTTTACAGTGAGAACATCCGGTTTCAGGACCCCTTTGGCCAGGTTGCCGGCCTCGATGAACTCACTCACTACTTTGCCGGTGCCTACAGGAACGTCATCTCCTGCCGGTTCGAGTTCGGATCTGCGGTTACCAACGGTTCCTCGGTCGCCCTGCCCTGGGTCATGAAACTCCGTCACAAGCGGATCCGGGGTGGTCGTGAAATCTCGGTGGATGGCATCAGCCACCTGGAGATCGAAGACGGCCGGGTCAGCTTTCACCGGGACTACTTTGATGCCGGCCAATTGCTTTACGAGAACCTCCCGGCGTTGGGAAGGATTGTTCGCTGGATAAAAGGACAAGCGGGATGAGTACGCGATTGCAGGGACCGTCCAACATCTGGATAACCGGCGCCAGCTCCGGAATTGGCGAGGCACTGACCCGATCCCTCGCCCGTGGCGGGCACCACCTGGTGGTCACCGGGCGCCGGGCCGAGGCGCTGGAACAGCTGCGCGAACTGGCGCCCGAGCGGATCACACCAGCCGTGGCCGACACCACGAGCAAGGAAGACCTGGCCGCCATCGCCGGTGATCTGGATTCTGCCAGGCCGCTGGATATGGCAATCCTGAACGCCGGGACCTGCGAATATCTGGAGATCGGCCGGTACAGCAGTGACGTGATCGAAGCGAACATTGTAACCAATGTGCTCGGGACGGCCCGTTCGCTGGACATCGCCCTGCCCGCACTGCGCCGGACCCGGGCAAAGGGCCGGCCGGCCACACTGGTGATCGTCAGCTCTTCCGCCTGGTGGTTCCCTTTCGGCCGGGCGGAGGGTTACGGGGCCTCCAAGGCTGCACTGAGTTATTTTGCCCACTCGCTCCGGGCCGACCTGGCCGCCGAGGGCATTGATGTGGTGGTGGTGTCGCCCGGCTTCGTGAAAACACCGCTCACCGACCGCAACGATTTCCCCATGCCCTTCCAGATTTCCGCGGAGGACGCGGCCGAGCGTATCGTCAGCGGCCTCGCCAAGGGCCATAACGAGATTGCCTTTCCAAAACGGTTCACCTGGACGCTGAAGATCCTGGGCGCGCTGCCCGGGGCGCTGGTTGACCGCATGGCCGCCAACATGGCGCGCAAGAGCACTGATCAACAGGAAACAACCGAATGACCAACGAACGTCAGCGTATTGCTGTCATTGGGGCCGGCGTCTCCGGCCTCACCGCGGCCTGGAAGCTTGCGGAGAAACACGATGTTCAGCTGTTTGAAGCCGGCAACTATGCCGGTGGCCACACCAACACCGAGCAGGTGGAATCCGGCGGCCGCACCTGGCCGGTGAATACCGGCTTCATCGTCTATAACGACTGGACCTACCCGAACTTCATCAAACTCATGGATCGACTGGGGGTTGCCTCGGAAGTCAGTGACATGAGTTTCAGCGTGGATTGTTCCTCCACCGGGCTGCAGTACAACGGCACCAGCCTCAACACTCTGTTTGCCCAGCGCAAGAGCCTGTTGAACCTGCCGTTCCTGCGCATGATCCGGGAGATCCTTCGGTTCAACCGGGAAACCCGGGCAGATCTGTCCGAAGGCAACATCACCGACGCCGAGACCCTGGGCGAATACCTGAACCGCAACGGCTACTCCCGGTACTTCCGCAACTACTACATCGTACCCATGGGTGCGGCGATCTGGTCGGCGCCCGAGATTGTTCTCGAGCAGTTCCCGATCCGGTTCTTCCTGCAGTTCTTCAACAACCACGGCATGCTGTCCGTGGATGACCGGCCGACCTGGCGGGTGATCAGTGGCGGCTCCGCCGAATACGTGAAGAAGATGATGGAGCGGATCGGCGACCGCACCCATCTGAACAGTCCGGTCGGCTCGGTGCACCGGCATGAGAACGGCGTGACCGTCGAAGTGAACGGCCAGAGCCATGAATTCGACCAGGTCGTCCTGGCCTGCCACAGCGACCAGGCGCTGGCGATGCTGGCCGACCCGACCGATCAGGAGCGGGATGTCCTGGGTGCCATCGCCTACCAGAATAACGATGTGGTGCTGCACACTGACAGCAGCCTGCTGCCTTCCAACCGATTGGCCTGGGCGGCATGGAACTACTTCATTCCGCAACACAGCACCCAGCCGGTATCCGTCACCTACAACATGAACATCCTGCAGAATTTCCACGAAGCCCGGGAAACCTTCTGCGTGACCCTCAACCGTAGCCAGGACATCGATCCGGCCAAGGTTATCAAGCGCTTCGAGTACGCCCACCCGGTGTTCACCCTGGAGGCGGTTGCCGCGCAGCAGCGCTACGGGGAAATCGGCAACCGTAACCGCAGCCATTTCTGCGGAGCTTACTGGTTCAACGGCTTCCACGAGGACGGTGTCCGCAGCGCGGTTCGGGTACTGAGTGATTTCGGGATGGAGATCTGAGTATGGCCAGCCAGTGGCTTGAGGGCTCCGTACGACATCGCAGAGTGCAGCCCATTGGCCATGCCTTCGAGTATGGCACCGGGATGCTGGCGCTCGATGTGGACGAGTGGAACAGGATCACCGCCATCAGCCGGTTCTTCTCCCTGGAGCGATTCAACTGGATGTCCCTGCGTCGGGACGATTACTTCCGCCCGGAAGTCCGGAACCTGTCTGCGGCCGTCCGTGATTACGTCAGGGACGCAACGGGCTGGTATCCGGATGGCACCGTAGAGTTGATCACCCATCCCCGATACTTCGGGTATGTGTTCAATCCGGTCAGCTTCTATTTCTGCTACCAGCATGGGGATGACCCGGCTGAAGGGGCAGTGCCCCGGGTGATCGTGGCACAGATTACCAACACGCCTTGGCACGAACGTCACGTCTACTGCCTGGAGACCACCGGGGCACAAGCCAACAACGCGGGCTGGCGAACCGAGCGTTTCGGCTTCTCCAAGCGCTTCCACGTATCGCCGTTCAATGGCATGGACCAGGAGTACCAATGGACCTTCAGTTTCCGGGGCCCGGAGATGCGGATCCACATGAACGTGCTCCAGGAACAGCACAAACATTTTGATGCCACCCTGGTGGTCCAGCGCACCCCTCTCACTCGTAAAGAATTGCACAGAAGCCTGCGCCGTTTTCCGGTCGAAGCGATCAAGGTGGTCGCTGGCATCTACTGGAACGCACTGCGCCTGAAACTCAAAGGCGCGCCGTTCTACACCCACCCGGACAAGCTGTCCGGAGAGGACCCGGCCTACCGCCGGGGGACTGAAGATGCCGGACTGGACGTGACCAACGGCAATGACCTGAACAGCTCTGGTGGAAGGGTAAGCTCATGGAGAACCTGAATACATCCGTTGATACACGCGAAGAGGCCGGATCCGTCCGTCTGCCTTTGACGAGCCGGATCGCCCGGCAACTTGTAGTGCAACAACTCAAGGTCCTCCAGCACGGCGTGTTGACCATCAAGGAGGCGGGGGCTGAAAACCTGGTCTTTGGCGACGGAGATAACCGTTACGCCCCGGCTGAACTGGTCATCCACGACCACAGCACCTGGCGGGACCTGCTCACCGGCGGCGGAGTGGGTACCGCAGAGGCCTATGTGGCCGGCGACTGGACCACTCCGGATCTGGTGTCCCTGCTGCGCTTCTTCACCCGCAATGTCGACCGGATGAACGAATTCGAGGACCGTTTCAGCTGGGTCACCAAGCCGGCCCTCAAAGGGCTTCACTGGCTCAACCGCAATACCAAGGAAGGCTCCCGGAAGAATATCAGTGCCCATTACGACCTGGGTAACGACCTGTTCGAAACCTTCCTGGACCCAACCATGATGTACTCGTCGGCCATTTATCCGCGCGAGGATGCTTCCCTGGAGGAAGCGGCGGTCCACAAGCTCGACACCATCTGCCGGAAACTGGACCTTGCCCCGGAAGACCGGGTAATCGAGATCGGCACCGGATGGGGTGGCTTTGCGATCCACGCCGCAAAGCACTACGGCTGCCACGTCACCACGACCACCATCTCGCGGGAACAGCTGGAACTTGCGAAGGCTCGGGTCAAAGCCGAGGGGCTCGAGGACCGCATCACCCTGCTGTTCGACGATTACCGGGATCTGGAAGGACAGTTCGACAAGCTGGTCTCCATCGAGATGATCGAGGCGGTGGGTCCGCAGTTCCTGGACAGCTATTTCGAACAGATTAATGCCCTGCTCAAACCCGACGGTCTGGCCCTGGTGCAGGCCATCAACATGCCCGAGCAACGCTATACCCGCGCCCTTAAGAACGTGGATTTCATCCAGCGTTACATCTTCCCGGGCAGCTTCATTCCCTCGTTCGGTGCCATCCTGGATTCGGTCCGCAACGGCTCGAACCTGGTGCTCACCCATTCCGAGGATATCGGCTTCCATTACGCCCGAACTTTGCGTGACTGGTGTGATCGGTTCATGGCCAGGAAAGACAGCCTGGATCAGATGGGTTACGACCAGGCATTCCGCCGCCTGTGGCATTTTTACTTCGCGTACTGCGAGGCCGGATTCAGCGAGCGGGCCATCGGCGTCTCCCAGTTGGTGTTTGCCAAGCCTGGCAACAAGCGTGCGAACATCCTGAGCGTATGATTGCCTCTGAAACCTCCCGAAACATCCTGAACTTCGTCCTGTTTCAGGCGGGCTGGCTTCTTTGTGTGCTGTATCCGAACCGATTGGCGGTGCTGGCCGTGGGCGTGTTTCTGGTCCTGCATTTCATACTGGTCAGTCAGAGACGGTTCAGTGAACTCCAGTTTATCGGCTTCGGTACCGTGGCCGGCGCCGCCCTGGACACTCTCTGGTTCCAGACCGGCGTGCTCTATTCAGAGACCGCCGAACTGCTGGTCGTTCCGCCATGGCTGGTAGCCATCTGGGCCATTTTTATGACCACCCTGTGTCATTCCCTGGACTGGATCAGCCGGAATCGCTGGTTGCCCTTTATCCTGGCGCCCATCGCCGGGCCCTTTGCCTACTGGTCCGCCAGCAAACTCGGTGCTGTGTCCCTGCCTGACCAGACGCTGTCACTGCTGGCATTGGCGGCGGGCTGGCTGGTGGTGTTTCCTCTGCTGCTGTTCATTCGCAGGTATCTGTATCCGGAGCTCGCACGATGAAAGGGATCCGTAGGCCTGTCCTGGCCCTGCTGCTATTGGCCGCCACCGGAGCCTGCTACGGAAAAATCTTCCAGTTCTCCGGTGAGGCACGTGCGCAGAACGGTGAAGTGCTCTACACCGAGCACCATCAGGTAGAAGGCGAATGCGGTCAGGGTCAGTTTCGTCCCCTGGAACACACTGTCGAGTACCGCGAGCCGGACCAGAGTGAGGCCTTTGCTGACAAGTTACTCCGCTATGAGCGCTCTCCTCTTCAGCCGGAAGTGAGCTTCAACCTGCCCCGATTCGATGAATCGCTGCAGATCAGCTACCCCGGCAATGACCTCTTAGAAGTGGACTGGCAGACACCTGCCGGCGAAACCCGGGCGTTCAACGTACCCCTTGCGGGCCGCGCTGTGGTTGATGCCGGCTTTGACAACCTGGTTCGCCAGAACTGGTCAGCCCTTCAGGAGGGCCGCTCGGTGGAGTTCCGGTTCCTGGGCCCGACCCGCGGCGAACTCTATGGTTTTATCCTTGAGCCAAGCGACCACCCGGACCTGGAAGCGCACCTGGAAGTCGCGATCCGCCCCACCAGCATGCTCCTGCGGTTCCTGGTCGATCCCATACAACTGGGCTACAACAGCCAGGGCGCGCTCACCCACTATCTGGGCCTGACCAACATCCGCAAGAACTCCGATACCAACTACCAGGCCCACATTCGCTACGACATCGCCAGTTACCCGGAATGTGAACTGACTCCCTGATCCTGTCGGTGCTGCCAAGGCAGCAACCCCCTGCCAGTATGTTAAACTCCGCCGGAACCTACGCCGGAGACCTTCGCAGCCATGATGTTTGTATCCTTCAACGTCAACAGTATTCGCACCCGTCTGCACCAGCTTGAAGCCGTTATCAGGGACCTGAACCCGGACGTGATCGGGCTCCAGGAAACCAAGGTGCAGGATGAGAATTTTCCGGTGGAGGAGATTCATAAGCTGGGTTATCGGGTCCATTTCCACGGCCAGAAAACCCACTATGGCGTGGCCCTCATGTCGAAGGAAGAACCCGAAAGCGTACTCAAGGGGTACCCGTGGGACGGCGAGGACTCCCAGCGCCGGCTGATCACCGGCCAGTTCACCTTCAATGGCGAAAAGCTGACCGTCATCAACGGCTACTTCCCCCAGGGCGAGAACCGCGACCACCCGGTGAAGTTTCCGGCCAAGGAGAAGTTCTACGCCGACCTGATGCGGTACCTGGACGAGTTGAAACAGGAAGGCGGCCATGTGCTGGTGATGGGCGACATGAACATCTCACCCACTGATCGGGACATCGGAATCGGGGCCGACAACGCCAAGCGCTGGCTGCGTACCGGCAAGACCAGCTTCCTGCCCGAGGAGCGGGAATGGCTCGGCCAGGTGGAGCAGCGCGGCTATACCGACGTGTTCCGCTACCTGCACCCGGAAGAGGACAACACCTTCAGCTGGTTTGATTACCGCAGCCGCGGTTTCGAACGGGATCCGAAACGTGGCCTGCGCATTGACCTGATCATGGCCAGCGACAGCCTGCTGCCCAAGGCCCGTACAGCCGGGGTTTCCTACGACATTCGCGCCATGGAACGGCCCTCGGACCATTGTCCGGTCTGGGCCAGTTTCGATCTCTGAGGCGCGGCCGGGCGCGACATGAAAAAAATCAAAACCCGCGACCGCATCCTCGACACCAGCCTGGCGCTGTTCAACTGCGTCGGGGAGCCCAACGTGACCACCTTGCTGATCTCCGACGAACTGGAGATCAGCCCGGGCAATCTCTATTACCACTTCAAGAGCAAGGGTGACATCGTCGAGGAGCTGTTTGGCAGGTTCGAGGCGGAAATGCTGGACCTGCTGGCGGTGCCGGAAGACGTTGAAATCAGCCTCGATCAGAACGGCTTCTTCCTTCACCTGATGTTCGAGACCGTTGCTCGCTACCGCTTCCTCTACCAGGATCTGGTCAATGTGCTGTCGCGCTACGATCAACTGCAATCAAGGTTCAAGCGTCTGCTGAAAAAGAAGACCGCCGCCTTCCAGGTCATCTGCGAAAGCTTCCGGCGCCAGGGGATGATGGAAATTGACGGGGAAGAACTTCAGTCGTTGTGTGAACAGTTAACGCTAACCGCCTGTTACTGGAGCAGTTTCGACACGCTGTCCCATCTTGAGGATCGGGAATCTGTGGATCCGGGCCGAGGGGTTTACCAGATGATGCACCTGGTCCTGCCCTACCTCGCGCCCGGTGAGCGGGACGAAGTCCGGCTGATGAGCCGGGACTACCTCTGACCTGCTTCGGACTATTCTTCCTCGTCACTCCCGGAACGATTGCGGAGACGATTCAGCTCTGTTTCCAGGATCTCGATGCGCCGCTCCAACGCCTCGATTTCTTCACGACGGTGGATGCCGAGGCGACGCAAGGCACCGGACACCCGTTCATCAAACATGTTCTCGAGCTTGTCCCAGGTTCCCGTCGCCCGTTCACGAACACCTTCGACCCGATCCTCCACTGATTTGATCTGCTTGCCGACCACACCGCGGGTTTTGCTTTCCAGCTGCTCGCCTTCCTGCACCAGACGCTCGAAAAACCGGCCGGTGTCTTCTTCGGCCTTGGTGTAAGCACCCAGCCCCGCCAGCCAGATCTGCCGGGCAGAACCCTTGATTTTGGCAGCTAGCTGCGCGTCGGTCTCCGGCTTGGGGGATTTTTCGTCTGACATTTATCAACCTCGGGGTGGAAATTTCGCTTCAGGTCCCTATTGTATTACACCCCCGGCGGGATTGCAGTGGCGCTGAAACCCGCACAGGGAAAGGCCGCAGTATAAACACGCATTCGATATGAAAAAATGTTTTCAAACGAAAAGGGCTCTCGCTTGAAGTGTTCAAAATATGGTCAATACTTCAGCATACCGGTATCCCTGCTGATGCCGGTTTGTCTGGAAGTCTTTCATGGATACTACTCGCACGCCTCTGCCCGGCATCCCTTGCCGGGCTTTTTTCGTGGTATTATTGCCTGCCATTATAAGCTTATTCCTGTAACTAAAGTCCTGTCTTCACGGAGTAGTCAATGATCGAGATTGCCTGGAGTAATTTCACTCCCTGGTCGGCTCTGGCCGGCGGTATTCTGGTTGGCCTGGCAGCGGCCAGCTTTCTGTTGCTCAACGGCCGAATCGCGGGCATCAGCGGTATCCTGGGTGGCCTTCTGACACCCCTCACAGGTGATATCGCCTGGCGGATAGCGTTCATGCTGGGTCTGCTTGGTGCTCCGGCGGTCTGGCTGCTGGCCGGTGATATGCCCGCCATCGAAATCAACGCTGGTTACCCTGCCCTGATCATCGCCGGTCTGCTGGTCGGCATCGGCACCCGGTACGGGTCCGGTTGCACCAGTGGTCATGGTGTCTGCGGCTTGTCTCGTCTGTCCCTGCGGTCCCTGGTCGCCACCCTGAGCTTCATGGCAACGGGTTTTATCACTGTGTTCGTTATCCGCCACGTGCTTGGAGTCTGATCGAGTATGAAGTATTCCCTTGCATCCCTGTTCGCCGGCCTGATTTTCGGTTTTGGCCTGATCGTCTCCGGCATGGCAAACCCGGAAAAGGTCCTGGGCTTCCTTGATATTGCCGGCCTCTGGGACCCGTCCCTGGCCTTCGTCATGGGTGGCGCCATCATCGTAGGCGTGGTGGCGTTTGCCGTCGCCCGTCGCCGGACCCTGTCGTTCCTGGGCTTCAACATGAAGATTCCGTCCCACAACCACATCGACAAGCGGCTGGTCATTGGCAGCCTGATGTTCGGTGTCGGCTGGGGCATTGCCGGCATCTGCCCGGGGCCTGGCATCGTTGCCCTGGGCGCCGGCGAGATCAAAGCGGCCGTTTTTGTGGCCTCGATGGTCTCCGGTATGGTGATTTTCGAATTAATTGAGCGGAACCGGGCAAAAGCCTGATCGATTTCTGGTAATTTAGCCCCACCAAGATTGCGGAGGTACTCCATGGATATCCGAAAGATTGACGACACCATTTCCGTAGCGCCTCAGATCCGCGTGGAAGAGGTGGCCGAGGCGGCCCGCCTGGGCTTCAAGACCCTGGTCGCCAACCGCCCCGACCACGAGGAGCCCGGCCAGCCGTCAATGGCAGATATTGAGGCTGCGGCAAAGGAAAACGGCCTTGAGTGGGTCTACATGCCGGTGGAGTCCGGCAACATCACGGATGAAGACGTGGACCGTTTTGCCCCAATGATCCGGGAGGCGGCGAAACCCGTATTGGCTTTCTGCCGCTCCGGCACCCGCTGCACGATCCTCTGGGCACTGAGCGCTGCCCGCTCCAACCCGGCCCAGGAGATTTTCACCAAGGCCCGTAACGCTGGCTATGACATCAGTGGCCTCGCCCCGAGGATGGCGCAGCAGGCACAGAACAAGGGGTAGCCACCCGTCCATAAACCAGACCAGGGACCGATTTGAATGAAATACAAAAGCTCAGAGAATTTCAGCCACAACCAGCCCGAACGGCTGGGCGTACTGGTGACCAACCTTGGCACCCCGGACGCCCCCACCACCTCAGCCCTTCGACGCTATCTGGCGGAGTTCCTCTGGGATCCCAGGGTGGTGGAGGTTCCCCGCCCCCTGTGGTGGCTGATTCTGAACGGCATCATCCTGCGTATCCGTCCGAAGCGCAGCGCCGAAGCCTACGCCAGTGTGTGGGAAGCAGAGGGCTCTCCCCTGCTTCTGCACACCGCCAAACAGGCGGAAGGGATCCGCGAGGCGCTGAAGCAGAAGTACGGGCCGAATGTTGTGGTCGGATTCGCCATGCGCTATGGCAACCCGTCCATCAGCAAGGTGCTGGATGAAATGCAGGAACAGGGCGTGCGCAAGCTCCTGGTCCTGCCGCTCTACCCCCAGTACTCGGCCTCCACTTCCGCCTCGACATTCGATGCGGTGGCCAAGGACTTCACCAAACGCCGGTGGCTGCCGGATCTGCGCTTTGTCTCACATTATCCGGACTACCCGCCCTATATCGAGGCGATGGCCCGGCATATCGAGGCGCACTGGGCCAACCATGGCCGCAAGGACAAGTTGATCCTGTCCTACCACGGGGTGCCGCTGAAATATCTTCTTAAAGGCGACCCGTACCACTGCGAGTGCCACAAGACCTCACGCCTGCTCGCGGAGCGCCTCGGGCTGTCATCCGAAGACTACATGACCACCTTCCAGTCCCGGTTCGGGCGCGAGGAATGGCTCAAGCCTTACACGGATGAGACCCTGAAATCGCTTCCTGGCAAGGGCGTCAAATCGATCGATGTGTTCTGCCCCGGATTCTCTTCTGATTGCCTGGAGACGATCGAGGAAATCAACGAGGAAAACCGCGAGTATTTCATGGAGGCCGGTGGTGAGGGCTTCAGTTACATTCCGGCTCTCAATGCGACACCGGGCCACATCGAGGCGCTGGTCAAGCTGATCGAGGACAATCTTGCAGGCTGGCAGATTCCGACCAACGAGCCGGAGAGTCTGGCTCTCAGGCAGAAACGGGCGGACCAGCAGAAAGAAATGGCCTACCCCGGCAGATCCCTCTGAGGAATCCGCCGTATCAACGATCAGTCAGATGACTTCTGGCGGTCGGAGTCCGGTTCGGCTCTGGCCGTCTTTTCCTTCTCGCTGTCCTGCAGATCCGGGACCGACTGACAGAAAGTGCACTCCTCTGTATCGACCAGTGCGCCCCCGGTCTCCACATAACGGATCCGGTGGCTGGCCTGGCCACGGTTTGCCGAGACGGCGAACTTTCGATCTTTGCGTCCGGAAACATTGTTGGATCTGGTATCAGGCATAATTCCTCCTGGTTTGCTACTGATCCCATTATGGGGGCCGCTTGAGTGCAACCCCAGTAAGCAGATACCCGGGGTCGCCTACAGAACAAACCGCTCCACCAATCCCTCTGCGCCCGCCAGCTTCGCCGCCATCGATGCAACTGCCAGATCCTGCAGACCGACCCCGGTACCGTCAAAAAGGGTAATGTCCTGCTCTGCGCTGCGCCCCGGGTGTTTTCCGTTGATCACATCCCCAATGGCGACGATCCGTTCTGGAGCCAGAATTCCGGTTGCCGCCGCATGCTGGGATTCACCAATACTGGTGGCCTGGGCGACTTCGTCGGTGAAGATCGCTGCCCGGGAATACAGCATAGGATCAACCTCCTGCTTACCCTTCGTGTCTGTGCCCATGCACGCAATGTGGGTACCCGGCTTGACCCATTCAGACATCAACAGCGGTTCAAACGCCGAGGTGATCGTGATGATCACATCGGACCGGGCGCCAAGGTCCGGCAATGAAACGGCCTCGAAAGGCACACCCTGCTCCTCACACACTGCCGCCAGTCGCGCAAGGCTTTCCGGATTACGATTCCAGCCGACCACCTGATCAAAGTTACGCTGTTCAAGCGCTGCTCTGAGCTGAAACGTGGACTGGTGGCCAGCGCCCACCATGCCCAGGACCCTCGCATCCTTTCGCGCCAGATGAGCAATCGATACCGCCGACGCCGCCGCTGTCCGGACCGCAGTCAGGTAGTTGCCGCCGACCAGCGCTGCCAATCGGCCGGTATCGGGGTCAAACAGCACGACCGTTGACTGGTGATTGGTCAGCCCTCTCTGGACATTGCCCGGCCAGTAACCCCCGGACTTCACGCCAAGGACCATACCCGCCCGATCAAATCCGGACTTGAATCCATAGAGGGCATCGGCATGACCAATCGCCTCCCTGACCACCGGGAAATTGCGGGCGGACCCGCTTGCCATGGACGCGAACACCGCCTCGACTGCCTCGAAGGCCTGTTTTCGCCCGATTACCGCCTGGCACGCCTCTTCCGGAACCACAGTTACCTGATGGCCGGTTTGACTCACGTTTACTGGTGTCTCCATCGTAACCTCCTCAGAAAGCCTTGCCGCGGGCGCTGACGGGCCACAGGGTTTCGACTTTGCCGTTGCGCACCCCCACGTACCAGTCGTGAACGTTACAGGTGGGATCACAGTGACCCGGCACGAGTTTCAGCTTTTCGTTGATGGCCAGAACGCCCTGGGGATCGGCAATGACCCCGTGTTCGTCCGAGCACTTGATGTATTCCACATCGTCCCGTCCGAAGATGAACGGCAGACCGCTGTCCACCGACTGGGCCTTGAGGCCGGCGTCGCAAATTGCCTTGTCGGACTTGGCGTGGCTCATGACGCTGGTCAGGATGAACAATGCGTTTCGCCATTCACCCTGGTCAATTCGGTTGCCCTCCTTGTCCTGGATTCGACCGTAGTCCGCGTCCATAAAGGCGTAGGAACCACACTGGAGCTCGTTATAAACGCCCGAATTGCTCTCGAAATAGTAGGAGCCGGTTCCCCCGCCGGACACCAGTTCCGGCTCAAGACCGACCTCCTTCAGCGCGGCGACCGCCTCACGGACCATTGCTATCGCGGCATCCAGTTTGGCCTTGCGTTCCTCATAGGAGGTCATGTGCTGCATCGCCCCCTGGTATGCCTGGATTCCGGCGAACCGGAGGTTCGCTGCTTCGTCGATTGCCTTGGCAATACCGACTAACTCCTCCGTCGTGGTGACACCGCAGCGCCCGGCCCCGCAATCAATTTCCACAAAGCAGTCCAGTTGAGTGTTATGACGCTGAGCGGCCGCCGACAGCTCCGGGACGTTGTCAGAGTCGTCTACACAGACAATGGTCCTTGAGCCCAGCTTCGGGATCCGGGCGAGCCGGTCGATTTTGCCGGGGTCCCGGACCTGGTTGGATACCAGGATGTCCTTGATGCCGCCCCGGGCAAAGACCTCCGCCTCAGAAACCTTCTGACAACACACTCCGACGGCGCCACCGAGTTGTTCCTGCAGTCGGGCGATATCCACTGACTTGTGCATCTTGCCGTGAATTCTGTGGCGCATGCCGTGGGCCTTGGCGTACTCGCCCATTTTCTTGATGTTGTATTCCAATGCGTCCAGATCCAGCACCAGGCAGGGGGTTTGTATTTCGCTTTCATCCATGCCAATCGCTGCCGGAATGTCGTAGCCCACTTCCAGGCCGTCAGTGGTTTTCAGGTTCATGTTGGTCATTACCGATATCCTCGTTGATTGTTATTCAGGTCCAGGGAAGCGCGTCCAGGTCCACATTGCCGCCGGTTATGATCACGCCGACCCGCTTGCCACGGAACAGCTCGGGGTTCTTCAGAATGGTTGCCAGGGGCACGGCAGAACTCGGTTCCATGACAATCTTCATTCGCTTCCAGATCAGTTTCATGGCATCGACAATCTCTTCCTCACTGGCGGTCAGGATGTCCGATACGTGATTGCGCACGAAGTGCCAGGTAAGTTCTTTCAAAGGGACTTTCAGGCCGTCAGCGACGGTGTCCGGCGCATCGTCCGCAATGATGTGACCTGCCCTGAAGGATCGGGCTGCATCGTCCGCATTGAGCGGCTCGGCGGCATAAATCGCCACATCCGGCGCCACATTGGACAGCGTCAGGCAAGTGCCCGATATCATGCCTCCGCCGCCGATTGGCGCTATAACCGCCTCCAGGCCCGGCACCTGCTCATTCAGCTCCATGGAGCAAGTGGCCTGGCCGGCTATTACCCGCGGATCGTTGTAGGGGTGAACAAAGTCCGCACCGGATTGCGCCACCACCTCGGCAAAAACCGCCTCACGCGAACTGGTTGAGGGCTCACACTCAACAATGGTGCCGCCGTAGCCCAGCACCGCCTCTTTCTTCGCTCGCGGTGCCGTATGCGGCATGACGACGGTCACCGGGATACCCCGCTGGCCAGCCGCATAGGACAGGGACAACGCGTGGTTACCGGACGAATGGGTGGCCACACCAACCCGCGCCTGGGCCTCGCTCAGCCCGAAAACCGCGTTGCAGGCACCCCGCACCTTGAATGCGCCGGCCTTCTGAAAGTTCTCACATTTGAAGAACAGCTCGGCCCCGGTCAGCTCGTTGAGGAACCGGGAGGTCAGAACCGGCGTACGATGGATGTACGGCTCTATGCGCTCCCTGGCGGCCAGCGCGTCCTCAAAAGTGGGTATCTGTTGGATTTGATCGTTCATGGTATACCTCGCCGACTCGTCAGCTTGCTGTCTTGCGGAAATAATCCTGGGCAGCGCGCACACCGGCCCCCAGATCGATCGGATAGTCCAGATCCGCCATTGCCATCTCGATCGTTGCCAGGCCGGAGAGCACCATGACATCGGTAAGAGATCCCAGATGACCAATCCGGAAGGCGTCGCCGTTCATTTCCCCCAGCCCGACACCGAAAGAGACCCCGTATTTGGCAAAGGCGTGATCGGTAAGCGCATTACTGTCAAAGCCTTTAGGCACCCGGATTGCGCTGACGGTGTCGGAATAGAGGTCCGGAGACCGTGCACAAAGCTCCAGCCCCCAGGCCCGCACGGCACAGCGAACGCCCTCCGCAAGCCGGTAATGCCGGGCATAAACATTGTCCAGGCCTTCCTCGAACAGCATGCGCAGGCTTTCCCGGAGACCATGAATCAGCTGCAACGGTGGCGTGTAGGGATAACCGCCCTGCTCATTCGCCGCGCGCATTGCCTGAAAATCGAAGAAGGCCCGTGGCAGAGTTGCGCTCTCCATGGCAGTCAGCGCCTTTTGGCTGACACCGAGGATGGCCAGACCGGTGGTGAGCATGAAGCCCTTCTGCGAACCGGCGACCGCTACATCCACACCCCAGTCGTCCATGGCAAACGGCATAGACGCCAGCGAACTGACGCAGTCGACAAACAACATGGCCGGATGGGAGGCGCTGTCCAGAGCGTTTCGCACAGCAGCGATATCGCTCTTCACACCCGTGGCGGTTTCGTTATGAGTGACCAGCAGGGCCTTGATCTCGTGCCCCGTATCAGCCCGGAGCAATTCCTCAAACCAGTCCGCCGGCGCACCGCTGCCCCAGGTGCATTCAATAACTTCAACCTCCAGCCCGTGCCGGCGGCACAAATCAATCCAGCGCTGGGAAAACATTCCATACCTGGCAACCAAAACCCTGTCACCCGGCGACAGCGTGTTGCAGATTGCAGCCTCCCAGCCGCCGGTACCGCTTGCGGGGAAAATAAACACCTCTCCATCAGCGGTGCCGAAGACCGATTTGCACTGGTGCAACACCGGGCCAAGGGTTTCCACGAAATCCGGGGCGCGGTGGTCGCGCGTCTGAAGCTGCATTGCAGAACGCAACCGGTCAGGGATGTTGGTGGGGCCGGGTATGAAAACGGGATTCTGATCCGACATTGATTCCACTCCGTTCTTGTATTTATGTCCGGTGGTGGGGTCTGCATTGCTGCTTGCCGCCCACGAATCCACCGTAGGAGCGGACCAAAATTTGCGCAATCCGCAAAGATTCCACATTATGGAATATTCAGCGAATAACATTTGCTTTGTTTTTTTCTACCAGATTTTCAGTAATTTAAATCCAACATAAATAGCTAACGACTCATTCCGTATTGTGGAAACTGCCTCCATATGACAAAATAAGCGGCATAAATTTCCAGCAAACCGTCGTTGCCCAAAGGGACAAAACCATTTCATGATGGACACGAAAACGGAATCGAGAATCCAGGTAATCGACCGGGCAGCCATGCTCATGGAAGCCATCTCCAGGTACTCAAAGCCGGTAAAACTGAAAACCCTGAGCGCCGACACCGGGCTTGCGCCCTCCACCGCCTATCGAATCCTGCATTCGTTAATCAGCAATCGCTTTGTCGAGCGGGATTCCAACGGCGATTACCGGTTAGGTCAGCGGCTACTGCAGCTGGGCAACCGCCTCCACACAGACATTGATCTGCGAGCTGTGTCACTGCCCTATATGGAAGCCCTTTGTAAGCAATTGGGAGAAACCATCAACCTCACCATCCGCGAGGGCGATGTCGTGATCTACTTCGAGAAGGTCACCCCGAACCGGATGATGCATGTAAACCAGATAGTGGGAAGCCGCGCCCCATTACACGTGACAGCGGTAGGCAAACTGATGCTGGGGCTGGCAGGAGAGGAAGCCATTCAGGCCTATGCAAACCGGACCAACTTGCCGGCCTATACCCGGAACACACTGTCGTCGCTGCCGGAACTGGAGGAAGAGTGCCTGAAGAGCATGCGCCAGGGTTACGCTCTCGACAATGAGGAAGCCGAGATCGGCGTGGGCTGTATCGGCGTGCTCATCTATGACCGCTCCGGAAACGTGAGTGCCGGGCTATCGGTTTCGGCGCCTATCGAGCGTCGCAAAGATGAATGGATCGCAGAACTGAAACGCGCGGGAGAGGATATTTCACGCCAGCTTGGTTACCGGCCTGACAGACAGAACCAATAACGAGCGAAAATCAGCAGGGATGCTGGAAAAGACAGAATATACGGGGAATTTCGGTGAAAACCGGAGAAAAATGGCGGTGGGCCAGGGATTCGAACCCCGGGACGGCTACTAACCGTCGGCGGTTTTCAAGACCGCTGCATTCAGCCACTCTGCCAGCCCACCTTTCAAAACCATTGCTGCCGTTGCGACAGCGAGGTGCATGATACCGGAATTGCCTGTGCTGTCAACGCCCTGCATAAATCCCGCCGCACTTTTCAACATTAACGGGGTTTAATGGAATCCGCGGAGCACTTTATTGTCGTAAATGATTGAAAGTTGCGTATTCGACATTATGATTGGGGACAGTATCCAGTCGTTACACAAACGGAGATGACAATGGAAAACAGAAGATTCGGCGCTCAGAACCAGCAGGGTGCCTATTCCGCGCCTCAGGCTGAGCGAGCGACTACTGGCATCAGCGCGGATGCAATGAATGTGCTGCGCAACACCTACATGCTCCTGGGCATGACCCTGGCCTTCTCGGCCCTGACCGCATTCCTGAACATGAACGGAACCCATCCGGGCTTCCTGATCACTATTGTGGGCTACATCGGTCTTCTGTTTGCCACCTATAAACTGAAGAACAGCCCCTGGGGCATTGTGACCACCTTCGCCCTGACCGGCTTCATGGGTTACACCCTTGGCCCGATCATCGGTGCTTTCGTGGCCGCAGGTGCGTCCCAGATCGTCGCCCAGGCGCTGACACTGACTGCTGTCGCCTTCGTTGGTCTGTCCGCAACCGCGATCATCACCAAGAAGGACTTCAGCTTCATGTCCAGCTTCCTGACCGCTGGTGCATTCGTGCTGATCGGTGCCATGGTTCTGGCGTTCATCATGGAAAGCTCTGCCCTGCACCTGGCGGTGTCTGCAGGCTTCACCATTTTCGCCTCGATCATGATCCTGTTCGAGACCAGTCAGATCATCAAGGGCGGCGAGCGGAACTACATCATCGCTACCGTGGGTCTGTACGTCTCCATCTACAACCTGTTTGTCAGCCTGCTGCACCTTCTGGCTGCGTTCAGCGGCGAAGACTGATCGCATCTGAAATCAGGTTTGTCGAAGCCCCGGCCTTGCCGGGGCTTTTACTTTGAGTAAACTGAAACCGCGATTAATACGGTACCAGTCATGCAGGATTCCAGCCCGTTCTCCTTTACGATCGTAATCACCGGAGCCCCATACAGCTCCCAGGCGCCCCAGAGCGCCCTGAACTTCGCCGAGGCCGCCATCAAAGCGGGCCACCGCGTGGACCGGGTATTCCTGTACGGCGACGGCGTGCACCTTGCCTCCGCCCTGGCCTCGCCACCTTCCGATGAGCCTCACTGGCCCCGGGAATGGAGCGCGTTCCTTGAAAAACACTGCATTGCGGGCGTGGCCTGCATTGCCTCGGCGCTGAGGCGCGGGCTGGTGGACGAAGGCGAGCAGAAACGTTACGAGCTCTCCGCCAGCAATCTCCTGACGCCCTTTATCATCGCAGGACTGGGTGAATGGGTTGAGGGCCGGATGGCATCCTCACGAACCGTCTATTTTCACGGGAGCGACTGACCATGAGCACGCTGATTGTCATCGACCAACCTCCCTACGGTGGCTGGGCCGGCCGGGAAGCCCTGGATATGGCGTTTTCTCTTGCCGCGTTCGACCAACCGGTATCGCTGCTGTTCTGCGGCGCCGGCGTGAACTGGCTTCGAAAGGGACAGGAGCCCGGAACAGTCCGCCAGAAATCAGTGGAGAAGAATCTCGCTGCCGCTCCCATCTTTGGCGTGGAAGCCCTGCTTGCCGACAGTGACGACTGCAATCGCTACGGGCTCGAGCCCGGGCATTTGCTGGATAGTGTCACCCTGGTCCGAACAGATCCCCAGCTTTTTGCAGGCTACAGCCACACCGCCTTTGCCGGATAAGAACATGACCGAGATAAAGACCCTGCACATACTCAACAAATCCCCGGAGCATCCGAGATTTACCCGCTGCCTGACGGTGGCCGGTCCGGAAGATACTGTGCTGCTGATCGAAAACGGCGTCCTGGGGCTTGTTGCCGCCTCCGCCAGTGCTTCCGGGAAGCTCCTCGCCCTGGACGCGGATCTGGCTGCACGGGGAGTGGGCAATCAGTCCGGAACAGTTGAAACCGTCGACTATGACGCCATGGTCGAGCTGACCACCCGCGCACAACAGGTAATCAGTTGGTAAACCATGAGTGAGCATCAAATCCCGCGAAGAAATAACGAGGGTTTCCTGGAGGATGCCTCGGCCTGGACGCCGCAGGTGGCAGAGACAATTGCTGCCGAGGACGCCATTGAGTTATCGGACAATCACTGGGAAATTATAGAGTTCCTGAGAGACTTTTATAAAGAGCATGAAGTCTCGCCGCCCTCGAACCGACTCTTCGTCAAGGCGGTGAAAGAAGCTTTCGGGGAGGAAAAAGGCAACAGCATTTATCTGATGCAGTTGTTCCCGGGCACACCCGCCAAGACCGCTTGCCGCATCGCCGGACTGCCCCGCCCGACCAACTGCCTGTAACAAAGGGCCTCAGAACACCAGGTAAGTCAGGCTCAGGAACTGAATGAGTCCGGCCAGAGCACCGAATACGCCACCCACGACCATCAGCTGCAGCTCTTCCTCGTGAAATGCCGGGCGCAGGATGCCCTGAAACTCTCTGGGGCCGAGGGATTTCATCTGTCCGGCCAGGACTTGTGCCACTACCGGCGCCCGCTCGCGATTGAACGCCGGGTCCGAGAAGACATCCCCGGTGGCCACCACGGCTTTCTGGTACAGCGCTTTCTTGAGCTCGGTGTAGCCGGTGACGCCGACCGAGACCTGAGCCGTCAGCTTCATGACCGGCGAGCTGTCCAGCAGTGGCCGCAGGTGTTTCTGGATGATCGCCCGGGTACGGTCGCCATGGGCGCCGTTGATCATGGCATCGGCCACCCGCTCGACGGTAATCAGCTCTTCTGCCACCAGTCGCGCCCAGACATCACTGATCTCCGGCTGCCGACGCAGGAACAGCCCCTGGACCTTCCAGAAAATGAAGCGACGAGGTTCAACCGGAGCAAAAATCAGATTGATGGCCAGCCAGTTCGTCAGGAATCCAACGGCAAAGCCGCCCAGCGGGAGCAGCCAGGGCTCGGGGTACCGGACCCAGAGTGGCACCAGCATGGCGCCAAGCAGGCCACCGATGATCGCGCCCAGATTGATTACCGATTGAAGCTCTACTGACCCCGCCTGCTTGAAAATCCGGTTCATCAGATCCGGATGGCGCTGGAGCTCCCGGCTCAGCAGAGCCTTCAGATCCACCAGTTCGTCCAGGTCGTCGCCAAAGTCCTCGACCAGCTCCTCGACCCGTTCCGGCAACGCTTCCCTTGCCCACTTGTAGATCCGGTTGCGCACGAACAGGGGCACGTTGTCCCACAGCACCGGGTGGTTCTCGTACATGATGTCATCGATGTACTCATCCACCCTCGGGGTCACCTGTGAGATTACCTGCTCGACAATGCGCTGGGGCTCCAGTTTTTCGTAGACCGAATTCAGATCGCCAAATTTCTGCAGGGTCTGATCAATGCAGATGTGGGCCATCTTTTCCGCTTTCCGGGGGATCACACCCTGCCAGCCAATCACACCGAAGCCGATAAACCGGACCGGATAGAAGGACATCTGGATGGCCAGCCAGTTGGTCACCCAGCCGGTGACAGCAGCCATGACAGGCACAGACAGGAGTGCTAGGTCGATCAAGAGTTACCCCGGTTGAATCTGCGGCCAAAGGCCGATGAGAATTCGGTTTTCAGGCGCCAGACGACAGTGTAGTAGCCCGGCGTATCAGTTTGTGTGACTGATGATGAAGTAACTGAAATGTCACAACATTGGCCGTGAAGCCATGAAATGCGGGGAATTGCGGCAGCAAATAACCCCGGCCGGGCGACCGGGGTTCACAGAGACGACTTACTGGTAGTAAGCGTTTTCGGTGTAGGAGTGATCTGTTACGTCACGCACGGCCGTAATCTCCGGCACTCGCTCTTTAAGGGTAGTCTCAACACCCTGCTTGAGGGTCAGGCTGACCGCTGAGCAGCCCTGGCAGCCGCCACCGAAACGCAGGACGGCAACGGATTCGTCGACGATCTCGACTAGCGAGACATCACCGCCGTGGGCCGCGAGGTTCGGATTGATCTCGGAGGCCAGCACGTAGTTCACGCGATCTGGCAGAGGCGCGTCATCGTCGATCTTGGGCACCTTGGCGTTCGGAGCCTTGATGGTCAGCTGGCCGCCCATCTGGTCCTTGGAGTAATCGACGTAGGCCTCTTCCAGGAACGGAACTGAGTTATGATCCAGATACAGGGTGAACTTGCCCAGATCCAGTTGCTCGTCCGTTGGAACCACTTCATTGGGCGGGCAGTAAGCCAGGCAGGTCTCGGCATTTTTGGTGCCGGGCTGGGTGACGAAGATCCGTACGCCCATGCCTTCTACGTCCTGCTTTTCAATGAGTTGCGCGAGGTAGTCTCTCGCGGAATCTGTGACAGTAACCAATGCCATGTTTCCTACCCGTTTGGAAGTTTGATTCCTATTTTAAGAGAGTTCGCGGGAACATGAAAGACCAAGTAAAATAGTCGGGATTTAATCAGGTAATGAATTTCCCGTATGAATTCCTGCTTCGAGCGCAGGTCATGCGGCTCTTGATATTGATCATTCGGACTAAGACGGAATCCCGCATTTTTGCTATGATCCCGCGCCATTGACTGAAATACGACGTTAGCCACGACACCCGGAAGATTTCCCTATGACCGATCGCACGACCCGTCTGGAACAGTTTCATCAGGCCCTCAAGGAACGCATTGTCATCCTTGATGGCGGCATGGGAACCATGATCCAGAACCAGAAACTGGATGAAGCCGCATTCCGGGGCGATCGGTTCAAGGACTATGAACGGGAAGTCCAGGGCAACAACGACCTGCTCAACCTGACCCAGCCCGCCCTGCTCCGCAACATCCATGCGGACTACCTGGATGCGGGCGCGGACATTATCGAGACCAACACCTTCAACTCCACCCGCCTGTCCCAGGCCGACTACGGCATGGAAGACCTGGCTAGGGAGCTGAACGTGGCTTCGGCAAGGCTGGCGCGGGAAATCGCCGACGAGTTCACGGCCAAAGACCCGAGCAAGCCCCGCTTCGTGGCCGGCGCGGTTGGCCCCACCTCGCGCACAGCGTCCATTTCCCCGGATGTGAACAACCCCGGCTACCGCAACGTCGATTTCCAGACTCTGGTGGATAATTATTACGAGGCGGTGTCAGGCCTGATCGAGGGCGGCTCCGATCTGATCCTGATCGAGACCATCTTCGACACCCTGAATGCCAAGGCAGCGATCTACGCCACCCAGCAGGTGTTCGAGGACACCGGCATCGAATTGCCGATCATGATTTCCGGCACCATCACCGATGCTTCCGGGCGCACCCTGTCCGGTCAGACCACCGAAGCCTTCTACAACTCCGTTGCCCACGCCAAACCCGTTTCCGTGGGCCTGAACTGTGCCCTGGGTGCCGATGCCCTGCGCCCCTACATTGAAGAGCTGTCCACCAAGGCCGAGACCTATGTGTCTGCCCACCCCAACGCAGGCCTGCCCAACGAGTTCGGTGAGTACGATCAGACGCCCGAGGAAATGGCGGAGATCATTGAAGGCTTTGCCAAAGACGGCTTCCTGAACATCATCGGCGGCTGCTGCGGTTCCCGCCCGGATCATATCGAGGCCGTTGCCAAAGCCGTCGCCAAGTACCCGCCCCGGCAGATTCCCGAGCGCCCCAAGGCATTGCGCCTGTCCGGTCTCGAGCCGTTTACCGGTGACGAGAACACCCTGTTTATCAACGTCGGTGAGCGCACCAACGTCACCGGCTCCAAACGCTTCCTGCGCTTGATCAAGGAAGAGCAGTACGAGGAAGCCCTCAGCGTGGCTCGGGACCAGGTGGAAAACGGCGCCCAGATCATCGATATCAACATGGATGAAGGCATGCTGGATTCAAAGGACGTTATGGTCACGTTCCTGAATCTGGTGGCCTCCGAGCCAGATATTTCCCGGGTGCCGATCATGATCGACTCTTCCAAGTGGGAGGTGATCGAGGCTGGTCTGCGCTGCATCCAGGGTAAGGCCGTGGTCAACTCCATCAGCCTGAAAGAAGGCGAAGAGGAATTCATCAAGCGGGCGAAAGATTGCATGCGCTACGGCGCGGCCGTGGTGGTCATGGCCTTTGACGAGGACGGCCAGGCCGACACCTACGAACGCAAGACCGAGATCTGCAAGCGCTCCTACGATGTGCTGACCGGCATCGGCTTCAACCCGGCCGACATCATCTTCGACCCGAACATCTTCGCCATCGCCACCGGTATCGAGGAACACAACAACTACGCGGTGGATTTCATCAACGCCACCCGCTGGATCAAGGAAAACCTGCCGTACGCCTCCATTTCCGGCGGTGTGAGCAACGTATCCTTCTCGTTCCGGGGCAACGATGCCGTGCGCGAGGCGATCCACTCGGTGTTCCTGTACCACGCCATCAAGGCCGGCATGAACATGGGTATCGTCAATCCCGGGCAACTGGTGATCTACGACGAGATCGAGCCGGATCTGAAGGAACTGGTGGAGGACGTGGTCCTCAACCGCCGGGACGACGCCACCGATCGCCTGTTGGAAGCCGCCGAGAAGTTCAAGGGCAAGGGCGGCAAGACCCAGGAAGAGGATCTGGCCTGGCGCGAATGGCCGGTGGAGAAACGCCTCGAGCATGCCTTGGTCAAGGGCATCACCAGCTATATCACCGAAGATACCGAGGCCTGTCGCCAGAACGCCAGCCACCCGATCGAGGTCATTGAAGGCCCATTGATGGACGGCATGAACGTGGTCGGCGACCTGTTCGGCGACGGCAAGATGTTCCTGCCCCAGGTGGTCAAGAGCGCGCGGGTGATGAAGCAGGCAGTGGCCTACCTGATCCCCTACATCGAGGCGGAAAAGACCGAGGACCAGCAAGCCAAGGGCAAGATTCTCATGGCCACGGTCAAGGGCGACGTGCACGACATCGGTAAGAACATCGTGGGCGTGGTGCTGCAGTGCAACAACTACGAAGTGATCGACATGGGCGTGATGGTGCCCTGTGACAAGATCCTGGAAACCGCAAAGAAGGAGAAAGTGGACATCATCGGCCTGAGTGGTCTGATCACCCCGTCCCTGGACGAGATGGTCCACGTGGCCCGGGAGATGCAGCGGCTCGATTTCAATATTCCGCTGATGATCGGTGGCGCCACCACCTCCAAGGCCCATACGGCGGTCAAGATCGAGCCCCAGTACAAGAATGATATCGCCCTGTATGTCTCCGACGCCTCCCGCTGCGTGAACGTAGCCTCCCAGCTGCTGAGCAAGACCGCCAAGCCAGCCTTCGTTGAGGCGGCCCGTGCCGAGTACGACGAAATCCGCGAGCGGCGCAAGAACCGGGGCGAGCGGACCAAGCTGGTCACCCTGAAGGAGGCCCGTGCACGGGCCCCGGAAATCAGTTTCGAGGACTACGAACCACCCAAACCGTCGTTCACCGGCATCCGTGTGTTTGAGGACTATGATCTGAACGAGTTGGTCGACTACATCGACTGGACCCCGTTCTTCATTTCCTGGGACATCAGCGGCAAGTACCCGGCCATCTTTGATGACCCCAAGCGGGGCGAGGCCGCTCGCAGCCTGTTCGATGACGCCCAGAAGATCCTGAAGCAGATGATTGACGAGAAGCGGGTGACTGCCCGGGGCGTGATCGGCTTCTGGCCGGCCAACCGCCGTGGCGACGATATCGTTGTCTACACCGACGATTCCCGCAGCGAGGAGCTGACCACCCTGCATCACCTGCGCCAGCAGGATGAAAAGGCACCGGGCAAGCCGATGATGGCGCTGTCGGATTTCGTGGCGCCGGAAGATTCTCAAAAGGTCGATTACGTCGGCGGCTTTGCCGTGACCACCGGCATCGGTGCCGAGGAGTTCTCACTGGAATTCAAGGACAAGCACGACGACTACAACGCCATCATGGTCAAGGCCCTGGCCGACCGCCTGGCCGAGGCTTTCGCCGAGCGGATGCATGAGCGCGTACGCAAGGAGTTCTGGGGCTACGCCAGCGATGAAAAGCTTGGCAACGAAGACCTGATCAAGGAACGCTACCGTGGTATCCGACCGGCTCCGGGATACCCGGCCTGCCCGGATCACACCGAGAAGGCGACCCTGTTCCGTCTCCTTGAGGCCACCGGCAAGATCGGTCTCGAGCTGACCGAGCACTTTGCCATGTTCCCCACCGCGGCGGTTTCCGGCTGGTACTTCGCCCATCCCGAATCCAAGTACTTTGCTGTTGGCAAGATTGGCGTGGATCAGGTTGAGGACTATGCTGAACGTAAAGGTATTTCCAAGGCGGAGGCGGAACGCTGGCTGATGCCAAGCCTGGCTTACGATCCGGCAGAATAGACGGAGACAAGGGACGCAATGACCGACACCACCGACAATCAAAGCAAAAAGAAAGATCGGAAATCGGGCTCACCGGGCGTTTTGAAAATAATGCAAAGCATCCTGGCCGGCGCTTTCGGAGTTCAGTCCGACAAGCGCCGGCAGGAGGATTTCTCCAGCCACGGTCCGTGGCCCTACATCATTGCAGGACTACTGTTTACCGCGGCCTTCGTGGGTGGGCTGATTCTGGTGGTGCAGGCCGTGCTTGCCAACCAGTAGTCTATTGGCCCGAGACCCAGACAACGGCGAACGCGACCACCAGTACCACGACCAGAACCGCAGCGATGGCATCCGCCTGACTGTCTGAACGCATGCTTTTCTTCATGGAAGCACCCCCTTCCCTACTTTTTAATGGTTGTTGTTTATATCTCTTCAGTTAAGCAGGAAATTGATATTCGTCCAGCCTGCGTGCCGCGCACTTATCGCCTGAATCGATAAACATATTTTGAAATAATCATTTTGGAAATAAAAACCTGGTGATATCCTGCCATCCAGATATAAGAGGCAGGACATTACCCCTATGTACGTATACGACGAACACGACCGGCAAATGGCAGCGGAACGGGTGGCCCAGTTCAGGGATCAGACCCGACGGGCCCTGGCGGGCGAACTCAGCGAGGAAGAATTCCTTCCGTTGCGCTTGCAGAACGGACTCTATGTCCAGCGGCACGCCCCGATGCTGAGGATCTGCGTGCCCTATGGCATGCTGCGCTCGGATCAGTTGCGTCGTCTCGCCCGTATCACCCGGGATTACGACAAGGGCTACGCCCATTTCACCACCCGCCAGAACGTCCAGCTCAACTGGCCGGCCCTGGAAGATGTTCCTGACATCCTGGCCGACCTGGCGGAAGTGGAAATGCACGCCAACCAGACCAGTGGCAACTGCATCCGGAACACCACCACCGACCAGTTTTCCGGCGTGCAGGCTGACGAGATTGCAGATCCCCGGCCCTATTGCGAAATCATCCGCCAGTGGTCGACGTTCCATCCGGAATTCGCGTTTCTGCCCCGAAAATTCAAGGTAGCGGTAAACGCCTCGGAAAAAACCGACCGCGCGGCGATCCGCATCCACGATATCGGCCTGCAGATGGTGCGCAACGACGCCGGCGAACTCGGTTTCCGCGTCCACGTGGGCGGCGGTCTCGGCCGGACACCCATGGTGGGTCCGGTGATCCGTGACTTCCTGCCGGAACTGGATCTGCTCACCTACCTTGAGGCGGTGCTGCGGGTCTACAACCGCTATGGCCGGCGGGACAACAAGTTCAAGGCCCGGATCAAGATACTGGTCAAGGCGCTCACGCCGGAAGGCTTCGCCGAGAAAGTGGAAGCGGAATGGGCCCACATCAAGGACTCCCCCACCCGCCTGACGCCGGACGCCATTGAACGGATGAAGGGGTTCTTTACCGAACCGCCTTACGAGGCCCTGGAAAACGCCATGGATCTGCTGGCGCGACAGCGCTTCGAGAACCGCGGCTTCGACCAGTGGCTCAGCCACAACGTGGATGTCCACAAGAAGCCGGGTTATGCCATTGTCACCCTGACCCTGAAAAAGACCGGCACACCGCCGGGGGATGTCACCGATCAGCAGCTGGAGCAAATTGCCGATCTGGCGGACGAGTACAGCTTCGGAGAGGTCAGGGTCACCCACCATCAGAACGTGGTGCTGGCCGATGTTCGCCAGGACCGGCTGCTGGAACTCTGGGAGACGATTACCCCCATGGGCTTTGGGACCGCCAACCTGAATACCCTGACCGACATCATCTGCTGCCCGGGTGGTGACTACTGCGCCCTGGCGAATGCCAAATCCATCCCGGTGGCCGAGGCTATCCAGCGGCGGTTCGATGATCTGGATTATCTCTACGATCTGGGCAACATCGATCTGAACATCTCTGGCTGCATGAATGCCTGCGGTCACCACCACGTCGGCAACATTGGTGTTCTGGGTGTCGACAAGAAAGGCGAGGAGTTCTACCAGGTCAGCCTGGGCGGCTCTTCCCACCATGACGCCGATATCGGCAAGATTCTCGGGCCTTCGTTTGCCCGGGAGGACATGCCGGAGGTTATCGCGAAAATCATTGATGTCTATGTCGACCAGCGTACCGAAGAGGAAGAGTTCCTCGACACCTATCGTCGCATTGGTATCAAACCATTCAAGGAGCGGGTCTATGCCTGATGTAATCAACGCAGACGGCACTATCCGTCAGGACAACTGGGTGGTGGTTCCGCGCCCGGAGGAAGGCGAGTCCCTGGCCATACCGTCAGACCAGCCGGCGCTGATTCCGGCCGACCTGTGGCTGGCGGGATATGAGCATTTTGCGGGTAATGATCAGATCGGCGTCTGGTTTGATAGCCATGACGAGCCGGAAATCATTGCCGACAGGGTCAATGAATTGCCGTTGATTGGGGTGAATTTCCCGCGCTTCGTGGATGGCCGTGGCTATAGCATTGCCAGGTTGTTGCGGGAGCGGTTTGGTTACCGGAACGAGCTGCGGGCCATCGGGGATGTGCTGCTTGACCAGCTGCAGTTCATGAAGCGGTGCGGGTTTGATTCCTATGCCCTGCGTCCGGACAAGGACATCAACCATGCGGCCACTTGCCTGAACTTCTTCAGCCAGGGCTATCAGGCGGCGACGGATACGGATTTGCCGCTGTTTCGGCGGCGGGCTGGGTGATTTGGAGTTTGGCGGAAGATGGGGTCAGATGAACGGAGTTCATCAGACCCCTGAGTGGGGCTGGGTGATTGGGGAGTTTGGTTGAAGATGGGGTCAGATGAACAAGTTCATCAGACCCCATTTTCACGCTCCGGGGTCTGAAGAAAGCCTTCTTCTGACCCCTGCTTGGCGCTTACCTCACCGACTATGATCCAACACAATCTTGCCGGCAGACGCCCCCTTCAGAAACGCCTTCAGCGCCTCATCCAGCTCCGCACGGCCAATATCACGGGCTGAGGCTTCTGTCTTCGGACATTTCCACTCGCCGGCAAACTTCTCCCACACTGACTGCTTGTCCACCAGGGGAATCTCCACCGAATCCACACCCAGCAAATTCACACCACGAAGAATGAACGGCAACACAGTCGTCGGCAGCTGAGGGCCGGCCACCAGGCCGCAGCAAGACACTGAGCCACCCGGCTGGATCTGCTTGAGCAATTCCGCGAGAGGTGTGCCACCCACGGTATCCACCGCATTGGCAAAGACCGGCTTGAGCAGCGGTTTCTTTTCTTCCGCCAGGGCTTCACGGCCTACCACTTCACTGGCGCCCAACGCTTTCAGGCCATCGGCATGATCGGCCTTGCCGCTGATCGCCACAACGTCAAAGCCCAGGTTGGCCAGCAGCTCCACAGCCACGCTACCGACGGCGCCAGAGGCCCCACTGACAGCTACTTTGCCCTGCTCGGGGCTGGCACCCATACGGAGCAGTTTCTGGACGCACAGGCCTGCAGTCAGGCCGGCGGTGCCATAGATCATGGCAGTACGGGCATCCCAACCTGAGGGCATCGGCACGCACCATGCGGCCGGCACACGGATGTACTCACCGAAGCCGCCATCGGTATTCATACCAAGATCATACCCGGTCACAATCACCTGGCTGCCTACCGCCGGCTCGCCGGTTGCCGATTCCACCACCTCACCCGCAGCATCAATGCCCGGCGTGTGGGGAAACGAGCGGGTAACACCCTTGTTGCCGGAGGCAGACAACGCGTCCTTGTAGTTCAGTGAGGAGTGACTGACGCGGATCAGCACCTCACCATCGGGCAGGTCGGCGGTGCTGAGTGTCTGTTCGCTACCCTGGTACTCGCCATCCTTCTCTTCCACTCGCCAGGCTTTGAATTCGCTGTTCGTTGTCATGGTGTTACCCCGTTTGTTGTCAGCTACTGCATTTTCTGGTTCCGGAAGGCACTGAGCACCCGCCAAACCGTGTGCTCCAGGGCGGCACTGGTGGCCAGGCCCAATTTCTCCGGAAGTGTTCGCTTGCGCTGGTATGTTACTGACACTACGTCGGCACGATCGCATGCCTCAATGAGATATTCGTCGGAGGTCTTGATTTCGTCGATCAGATTGACGTCCAGGGCCCGTTTGCCAAACCAGATATCACCGTTGGCCACCTTGGCAATATCGACTCTGGGCCGGCGCTCGGTGACGTACTCCTTGAACAGCCCATGGGTATCCTCGAGGTCCTCCAGGAATTTCTGACGGCCTTTCTCGGTGTTCTCGCCAAAGATGGTCATGGTCCGCTTGTGCTCACCGGCAGTCAGCACTTCAAAATCCACGTCATTTTTCTTGAGGAAACGATGGAAGTTGGGCAACTGGGCCACCACACCGATGGAGCCGAGAATCGCAAAGGGCGAGGCGACGATCCGGTCAGCAACGCAGGCCATCATATAGCCGCCGCTGGCAGCCACCTTGTCGACACAGGCCGTCAACGGAATGCCCTTGCTGCGAATCCGGTCCAGCTGGGCCGCTGCAAGACCATAGGAATGCACCAGTCCGCCACCACTTTCCAGCCGAATGACCACCTCGTCCTGCTCCGGCTTGGCAACACTCAGTACCGCTGAGATCGAACGGCGCAGCTGATCGGTATCGCTGGCCTTGATATCACCGTCAAAATCGAGCACATACACTCTCGAGCGGGGTTCCGGCTCTTCGGGCCCACTCTTCGCCCTGCCTTTTGCGGCCTTTTTCTCGGCCTTGTCTTCCTTTTTGCGCGCCTTCAGAAAGGCCTTTCGCTCGCCGTCATCCATCAGCCGCGCCTGAATGGTTTCCCGCAACTTCTGGTATTTTTCGTTGAGTTTCCGGATTCTCAACTCGCCCTCACCTTCATGATCTTCTCGCTCCTTCTGGGCGGCAGAGATAATGACGGAAATAATCACGAGTGCGGCAACCACGAAGGTCACGACCTTCGCCAGGAACAGGCCGTATTCTGTCAGGAACTCCAAAATGGCTTCTCCAAATGGTTATGCAAAGACGAGAGTGTAACTTACCGAATTAACACTGATAAGCGGAGCAAAAAAATTAAAACAAGCGTTCGATCGAGCTTGACACAACCCTCTGCTGACCATAAAGTCGAATTGCGAGATCGGCTTCGCCAAGACAAGACAACTATTCAGAAGGGCAAGATAATGTCTGTAGCTCAGGTATTTGAAAAACTCGAACAGAATTTCAACGCAGACGCAGCTCAAGGCCTCGACCTGGTGTTCCAGTTCGACATTGAGGACGACAAGAACTACCACCTGGCCATCAACGACGGCTTCTGCAAGCTGCACGAAGGCTCTCACGAAGACCCTTCCGTGACCCTGATCATGAACTCCGACACCCTACAGGGCATCGTTTCCGGCGAAACCGACGGCATGCAGGCGTTCATGGCTGGTCAGCTGCGCGCCGAAGGCGACATGATGCTGGCAACCAAGCTGGGCGAGCTGTTCAACATGGGCTGAACCGCCCCGCTCACAAAAAAACCTGCGCTCAGCGCAGGTTTTTTTATGCCCGGATGTTCAGCTTACTCATCCCAGAGTTGCACCGCTTGCCGTGCCGCTTCGTTCTGGGGCGTCGCCACCAGCCCTGACGCTGACAGCCGGACATCGAACAAGGCGCCGTCACGCATGGGCATGAAGGTCGCATTACCATAGACCCCTTCCACAAACGGCAGATTGAACTGCCGGTCCAGCTCCCAGAGATCGGGCCACTTCTGTTCGCTCAGCCCGATCACCGTTCTGGGCATGCTCTGTTCGTTCTCAAGCGAGGTATAACGGCCACTCAGTCGCTCCAACCGGTAGCCCGGCGCAACTCCCAGCCAGCGAATCGGGCCTGCAAAGCGGATGATCCGGGCGTCCAGTTGCCACTGATCGCCTCTCACCGACTGGATGACCGGTGCCCCTTCTCCGGTCTGCAACGTCACGACCCATAGCTGCTCCCCCTGCCGCTGGGTGGAGACAGTAGCAACGGATTTCATCCCTTCCAGGGATTGGTAGCCCAACAGGTTGACGGCGATGACCAGGGTATAGATACCGATCACCAGTACCGAGAGCACGGCCATGCCCTTGAGCCAGCCGAGTAACCAGCGCGGGCGGAGGAAAAACAGGAGGCTCGCAATCACCAGCACTGCGCCGACGACCGCCAGTACGATGGTTGCGAGCTCATGGGACATGGTGATTACAAACCAACATCTTCGAGGGAGGATTCTGCCAGCTTGAGCAGATCGGGATTGCGGTCTTCCCGCTTCCCGATGCTCTCGATGTAATACTCAAGCGACGTTAAAGCATCCGCAAGCGCTTCAAGCACCTGATGAGCCGGCGCCTCGCGGGCATCCAGGAGTCGGTCCTGGATTGAAGCAGCCACACGCTTGAGGACGCCGGCAGCACCCGGATCGTTCACCATTTGCAGGCCGCCCCAGATGCTGTGCAGGGTCGCCGGCAGGTTGGCCAGGTGCAGCTTGTCGTAATCCGATTCAATGAATGCCGTGATGGCACGTTTGGCCAGGGTCAATGCACTCCTGGCCTCATCTGCCACCACGAACATTGCTTCCTGAAGGTAGACCGACTCATCCCGGTTGCGCCGGCTTCCGGCCAGGGCATCGGTCTCCGAGGTAATGCCGCGAGTGACAATCTGCATCACCGCGTCCTCAACGCCCAGAACGGAGTCGGCCAGGCGGTAAAGTTCGTCGTCGCCCGGCAGGCGGTTGTCTTCTTCCCACTTGCGGAGCTTGGCCGCTTCATCACGGGAAATGCCGGCAAGCTTGTTGAGATCCAGCATCAGCAGTGTGTTGGCAAGGCGCTCGAGGGCATCGGCAATCGACGACAGCTCCGCCAGATCCGGCTCGATTCCACGCTCGATGATGTCGAGCTTGTCCTTGAGCTGGTTGAGCTCGTCCTGTAACGCGTCCGACAGGGACTTGAGCACATCACTGCCCGGCCCATACAGGCGTCGGGCATGGGCCTCCAGCATGGAGTCGGGGAATTCCGCCGGCGCCAGGCGATAAGCCGAAAGAATGCGTGTGACTTCCGGATTGGCGGACCCGCTGCGGTAAAGCATGTAGATCAGATCCCGGATCAGTGAATCCGGCGCATCCTTGGTCGTTGCCACCTTGCCCACATACACCACTTCACGGGCGTACCGCTCTACGCGCATGAACATGCGTTTGCGGGCCTTGGTGAAGATCATGGCCCGATCCAGCATGGTGTCTGCCACGATTCCCAGCAAACACCACATCTGCCCCATGGGCGCCCCCTGGCATAGCCGCGCGAATCCGCGGGCTGCACGGCCGAACAGCTTCTTGCTGACGACATCATTGCGATCCCGCAACACGCCCAGCAAAGCCACCTGGAAGGTCAGCCGCATCCGCCGGGCCATCACCTCGTAATCCGCTTCATTACCCTCGAAGGTACCCGGGTTGAGATCCGAGCAGAAATCCGGACGTTCCTTGACGTCCACATCAAAGAAACAGGATTCCGGGTAGGGCTTTTCACGCCGGGCTTCGCGCAGATCGTTGATGACCGGCAGCAACAACTCCGGATGATCCTCGCGCTGCTGGTGGTAGTACTCCACGTATCGACGCAGGATAAAGAGGGCACTATTGAGGGTAGTCAGGAGAATGTTCTTGTCGTCATTGGCACCGACGGGAACGTCATTGGCCATGGCAACCGCTTCCTGGCACAGAAGTGTGCCGCCACGAAGCTCAACAAGGATGAAGATACCCCGTAACTGGTTCAGGTAGTCGACGCAGTTCTGGAGGTCTTCACCGCTCTCGCGATTTTCCTGGAAACGCTCAAGGCTGGATTCTACCTGTTTGATGGTCTGCTCTATCTCACTCTTGACCAGATCAAACGACTGCGATTTCGTCGCCAGAGACGATTGAACCATAAACGCTTCCTGTCTGATTTGCGGAGACTACCGCGTCCCGTGCCTGACATTCAGCCCGGCAACCAGGTACCGGACTTTGTTGTTATAGATCGGTTACACCCTGACCGACCAGTTCTCTGTTCGCAAAAAACTGGCGAACTTATCATTACTTATAACACAAAACTCATGTTGCTCAACAAAGGCGGAGTGTAACAATTGGTACACGCTGACCCAGTTCTCATTCCGCCTGTTCGAGCTTGCTCCACAGACTCTGCCCGGACTGTTTGTCCAGCATATCGATGAACTCGTCATGGGCACTCGCCTCTTCACCGGAAGCCTTCACCACGGCCAGTCTGGGGCGGTCGCCCTTGAGTCGACGGATACCACCGGTTGCCCCGCCGTCCTCCGAGCCTGCATCCAGGGACAGCGCGGTCTGGCCACCGGTCATCATCAGGTAGACATCGGCCAGGATCTCGGCATCCAGCAGTGCGCCGTGGAGTTCCCGGTTGCTGTTATCCACCCCGTAGCGCTTGCACAAGGCGTCGAGGCTGTTTTTCTGGCCCGGGTGTTTGGCACGGGCAATCGCCAGCGAATCAACGATGCCGCAGTGGTCTGCGGTCTTGCGGACCGGTTTCAGGCGAGCAAATTCGGAATCCATGAAGCCCACGTCGAACGCGGCGTTATGGATAACCAGTTCGGCGCCCTTGATGAACTCGAAGAATTCCTCGGCAATTTCGGCGAATTTCGGCTTGTCGGCCAGGAATTCGTTGGTGATGCCGTGAACCGTGATGGCCTCGGCCTCCACCTCCCGCTCGGGGTTGATATAGACGTGGTAGTTCCGGCCGGTCAGCTCTCGCTCGACCACTTCAACGCAGCCGATTTCAATGATCCGGTGCCCTTCGTTGGGATCGATGCCGGTGGTTTCGGTATCCAGTACGATTTGTCTCATGCTTCACTCAATTCCGCTACGCCGCGGTTTGCCAGTTCGTCTGCCAGTTCGTTATCGGGTACGCCGGCATGGCCCTTCACCCAATGCCAGTTGACTCGGTGCCTGGCGGTTTCCGCATCCAGTTCACGCCACAGGTCGTCATTCTTGACCGGTTTTTTCGCTGCGGTTTTCCAGCCATTGCGTTTCCAACCGGCCATCCATTCGGTGATGCCCTTGCGGACATACTGGGAGTCGGTATAGAGCTCCACATCGCAGGGGCGTTTGAGCGCCTTCAGCCCCCGTATGGCCGCCATCAGTTCCATGCGGTTGTTGGTGGTGTGCAGCTCCCCGCCGTGTATGGTCTTTTTGGCGTCGCCGTAACGAAGCACCACACCCCAACCTCCACGGCCGGGGTTACCCTTGCAGGCTCCATCGGTGTAGAGAATAACCTTATCCGACATTGATGCTCCTGAATCGTCGTTAATCCTGACCCTCGGGGTTTCCGCCGCCAGGGCTGCGGTAGCAGACCCGGGAGGCGCCAACCGTGCCTGTTCCCGGCATGGCAATGACCTTGCTCTTGCGCCAGGCCGGCTGCCTCGGAATCCGGCCATAAACCCGTTTTTTGGCAAGGATACAGTAATAGGCGCCAAGAGGCAGGAAACGATTGCCCGCCAGCCGGGTATCAATCCAGCGATAGCTATGCCTGCCCGAGCGCTGCATGGGAAACCGCAGAAACCGGGTCACCGAGGTTTCGACGCTGAATCCAAGCAGCCGGAGCCAGTCCTCCATCCGCCGCCGCAGCAGGAACCGGCCGCCCCAGGGGCCTTCCTGTTGCCGGGACATGAGTCTGCGAAGACCCCAAAGGCTGATCGGATTGAAACCGAGCAGAACGATGGTCCCCTCTCCCCGCAAGACCCGGGCGGATTCCCTGAGCACTTGATGCGGGTACGGGGAGAAGTCAGGAGTATGGTGCAGGATAACCAGATCCATGGAATCCGACGGGAAAGGCAACTCATCGGCGTCGCATACTGCGACACCCTCGGGCATGTGGGGAAACCAACGCGGCGTGGTCATGATTTTCTGCGCGAAATCGGTTCCCGTGGCCAGCGGCAGCCGGTGACTGACACCTATCTGCAGCTGCCGGGCACCGATCAGGTTGCCCAGTTCGTAATCGCAGAACCGGCGCTGGTCCGCCAGTAACGCACGACCAAGCGGGGACTGGAACCAGCGCTCGAAATTCTCATGCCTTGCCGGATAGTCAATGCTGCCGGATCTGACCACTGCTCTGCCTCCCGCCGTCCCGTTTCAGCCACCAGGTTGGGGCCACAGATGTATTGCTCTATCATAACAGTCACATTCTACGAACACATGTGGGGCCCTATGCTGACCATTTCCGCAATTCCTGCGTTCAATGACAACTACATCTGGTGCCTGGCTGACTCCGACACCGGCAAAGCGTTGATTGTTGACCCCGGCCAGGCAGTGCCTGTGGAGGAGCACCTCTCCGCACAGGGCCTTACCCTGGACACGATTCTGGTCACCCATCACCACCCGGACCATGTTGGCGGTATCAAGGATCTGGTCAAGACGCACCCGGATTGCCGGGTAACCGGCCCCGCGGAATCCCCCTTCAAGGGCGCCACCAACGTCGTCCACCCGGGTGATGAGGTGGTCTGGGAGTCGATCACCTTCCAGGTTCTGGGGGTGCCGGGCCACACCCTGGACCATATCGCCTACTTTACGGACGTCGAGGTCAACGGGCGCCCGGTGCTCTTCTGCGGTGACACCCTGTTTGTCTGCGGCTGCGGACGGCTGTTCGAGGGCACCCCCGAACAGATGCGGCAATCGTTGCAGACCCTGCGTAACCTGCCGGAAAAAACCGCGGTCTACTGCGCCCACGAGTATACCCTGGCCAATCTCCGGTTCGCCCGCAGCTGGCTGCCCAGGGATGAGGGCCTCAAAGCCTTTGAGGAGCAGTGCCAAAAAGCCCGTGACGCGGGTGAACCCACAGTGCCGTCGATGCTGGGCGATGAGAAGCGCCTGAACCCTTTCCTCCGGTGGGACGATCCGGTGGTTGTGGACGCTGCCCGGAATTATTGTGCGCAGAATGGACTGCCTGCGGATTCGGAGAATGCCATTTTTGCGGCCATTCGGCATGGCAAGGATAATTTTTAAATTGGGTGAAGTCGTCCAAGACGGGGTCAGATGAACGAGTTCATCAGACCCCACGCTAACCTCCCCCCCAGGGGTCTGAAGAACACTTTCTTCTGACCCCATTTTCACCCCACGTTCACATTCCCTATCCTCATCGTAACGAGCTGTTTCTTGACCCCCGGAAAACCGCTCTCATAGAATCGGTTTCACTTTTGTGACCCAACCCATTCATCAGGCCAGATTTTCCAAGGTATGATCTGGTCAATGCCCTGATCCGGAAATGCTTATGTCGGTCAACCGATTCTCGCTTCTGCTTCTTGCCGGTGCCCTGAGCACTGGTTGCTCCACATTTTCCCCCTCATCCACCGACCCGCTGGAATCCCAACAGGTCACCGTGGCAACCGGCGATGAAGACCTGAAAAGCGCCGTAGAGGCCGGCAAGAGCGCTGACGCCACCTCCGACGAGCCTCTGGATGATGCGATTGCGCCCGACCTTCAGGCCACAGCCCGGGAAGCCCGGGAGAAGCTGAACAACCCCGAACAGCAGTCCGACGAAGGCGAAAAGGAACGGGATCTCTGGAACCGCCTCCGCCAGGGTTTTGCCCTGGATCACGAGGTGGACAATGAGCGGGTCCGGGATCAGCTGAACTGGTACGCCAGCCATCCGAAATACATTGATCGGGTCGTTGACCGGGGCAGCCGGTACCTGCATTACATACTCAACGAGACCGAGAAGCGCGGTCTCCCCACCGAGTTTGCGTTGCTGCCGGTGGTGGAAAGTGCGTTTGATCCCTTTGCCTACTCCCACGGCCGGGCGGCGGGCATCTGGCAGTTCATTCCTTCGACCGGCAAGTATTTCGGCCTGACCCAGAGCTGGTGGCATGACGACCGCCGCGACATCGTCGCCGCAACTGACGCAGCGTTGCGCTACCTCGAACGTCTGACCGAGCGGTTCGACGGGGATTACACCCTGGCGCTGGCCGCCTACAACAGTGGCGGCGGTACCGTATCCAGTGCCATGCGGCGCAACCGAAAGGCCAACCGGCCAACCGATTTCTGGTCCCTGAACCTGCCCCGTGAAACCCGGCACTACGTTCCCAAGCTGATCGCCCTCGCCAAGATCTTCGATAAGCCGGAGGACTACGGCGTCACCCTGCCGCCGCTGGAGGACACCCCGTATTTCGAGGTGGTCGAGACAGGTTCACAGCTGGATCTGGCCCAGGCCGCTGAACTGGCAGGCGTCGATATTGATGAGATCTACCTGCTGAACCCGTCCTACAACCGCTGGGCCACCAATCCTGACGGGCCACACCGCTTGCTGGTCCCGGTCGACAACGCCGAGACCTTCCGCACGGCACTGGCAAACTTCCCGGTCGACCAACGGGTTTCCTGGCAGAATTACAGTGTGCGGTCCGGTGACAGCCTGATCACCATTGCCCGCAAGTTCAACACCACAACCTCCGTGATCCAGCAGGTCAACAAGCTCAACTCCGACCTGATCCGCATCGGCCAGAACCTCCTGATCCCGTCCGCTTCCCGTGGTTCGGATGCCTACGCGCTCAGTGCTTCCCAGCGACTCGAGCGCAAACAGGAACGAAAGCGTGACGGTAATCGGGTCCAATACACGGTACGCCGCGGCGACACCTTCTGGGATATTGCCCGGGAACACCGGGTCTCCGTCCGTGAGGTAGCTGCATGGAACGGCATGGCACCGGGCGATCCGCTGATTCCCGGCAAGCAACTCGTGATCTGGTCCAAAACCAGTCAGCCGACAGTCCTGGCGTCCAACAGTGCCCGGGGCAAAGCCATGGTCCGCAAGGTAGGTTACCGGGTTCGCAAAGGCGATTCGCTCTACGCCATCGCCAACCGTTTCTCGGTGAACGTGAATGACATCGCAAGCTGGAACGACCTGAATAAATCACGTTATCTCCAACCCGGGCAAAGTCTGGTACTCTACGTGGACATTCGTAACAGTCCGTAAACGAACTATGACAAGAACACGGAAAGCCTCGTACCTCACCTCCATCGTTGCATCCTTGTCCCTCCTGGCGGCCCCGGTAACCCAGGCCGCCGAGGAAGGGGAAAACCTCCAGCCACAACACGGCATTGCCATGCATGGTGAGCCGAAATACCCGGAGGGGTTTTCCAGCTTTGACTACGTCAATCCGGACGCGCCCAAGGGCGGCACCCTGAAGATGGCGGTGGTGGCCAACGGCTTTGACTCGTTCAACCCATTCGACATCCGCGGTGTTGCGGCAGCCGGTATCAGCACTTATCTGTACGATACCCTTCTGGAATCCTCCGACGATGAGCCCTTCTCTGCCTACGGGCTCATCGCAGAATCCCTGGAGACACCCGAAGACCGGAGCTATGTGGTCTACAACCTGCGCGAGGAGGCTCGCTTCAGCGATGGCGAGCCCATTACCGCCGAGGATGTGAAGTTCTCCTTCGAGATCCTGACCACCAAGGGGCATCCGTTCTATCGGAACTACTACGCTGATGTGAAAGAGGTGGTCATCGAGAGCCCGAGCCGGGTCCGTTTCAACTTCGGTGATACCACCAACCACGAGCTGCCCCTGATCATCGGTCAGATGCCCATTCTCCCGGCTCATTACTGGGCGGACCGGGAATTTGGCAAGAATGGCCTCACCCCGCCCGTTGGCAGTGGCCCCTACCGTATCGGCGGTTTTGAGGCCGGCCGCTCAATCACGTACGAACTTCTTGACGATTACTGGGCCAAAGACCTCGGGGTACGCAAAGGCCGCTTCAACTTTGAGCAAATCCGCTACGATTACTACACCGACGACACCGTCGCCCTGGAAGCGTTCAAGGCGGGCAGCTTCGATTTCCGTCTGGAATCCTCGGCCAAGAACTGGGCGACTGCCTACACCGGCCCCATGTTCCAGGACGGCTCGGTGATCAAGGAAGCCATCGAACACCATCGCCCGTCCGGCATGCAGGGCTTCGTTTTCAACACCCGTAAATCGATCTTCAGCGATCCCAGGGTGCGGGAAGCCCTTGCCTATGGCTTTGACTTCGAGTGGGCGAACAAGAACCTGTTCTTTGGCCAGTACACCCGAACGTCCAGCTATTTCGAGAACAGCGAGTTGGCTTCCGACGGCCTGCCCCAGGGCCGCGAACTGGAAATACTTGACCAGTACCGGGACCGGTTGAGCGACGATGTGTTCACCGAGGAATACGCGCCCCCCACTACAGAGGGCCAGCAGGGCCTTCGAGAAAACCTCCACACGGCCTTGCAGCTGCTTCGTTCGGCGGGTTACGCCATCAAGGATGGCAAGATGGTGCACACGGAAACGGGAGAACCCCTCGCCTTCGAGATTCTCCTGTTCCAGAAGAGCTTCGAGCGCATTGTATTGCCCTTCAAGAACAACCTCGCCAAGCTGGGCATCGACGTGACTGTTCGCCTGGTCGACAGCAACCAGTACATCCAGCGGGTGCGCGAGTTCGATTACGACATGATCACCCAGGTCATGCCCCAGTCCGATTCGCCGGGTAACGAACAGCGGGAGTACTGGCACTCCTCGACCGCCAACGTCACCGGCTCCCGCAACTACATGGGCGTTCAGAATCCGGTGGTCGACGAATTGGTGAATATGGTGATCCAGGCACCCAGCCGGGAAGAGCTGGTCCAGAGGGTACGCGCCCTGGACCGGGTCCTGCTCCATGGCCATTACGTGATCCCGCACTGGCACCTGCGCAAGGACCGGGTGGCCTACTGGAACCATCTGGAGCGCCCGGAGGTCACACCGAAGAATGGCATCGACCTGAACAACTGGTGGGCCAAACCCTGATCCAGCTTCCATGACCCAAGTAGTAACGGAAGGAATCCTCCGCTAGATGGGCATTTACATCCTCAGACGCCTGGCGCTGATCATTCCGACGCTGATCGGGATCATGCTGCTCAACTTTGTGATTGTGCAGGCCGCACCGGGCGGCCCCGTTGAACAGCTCATTGCTGAAATGGAGGGCCACGGCGGCAGCGCCCTGGCCCGCGCCGCCGGTGGCGATACCGGAGGCGAAGTCGCCACCGGTTCCGGTGACAGCCGCAGTTCCCGGGGCATACCCGACGAGCTTCTGAAGGAAATCGAGGTCATGTACGGCTTCGACAAACCGGCCCACGAACGTTTCTTCAAGATGCTCGGCGACTACGCCACCTTCGATTTCGGGGACTCTTTCTTCCGGGAACGCAGCGTGATCGAGCTGATTCTGGACAAGATGCCGGTTTCCATTTCGCTCGGGCTCTGGTCCACCCTGATCATCTACTTCATATCCATTCCCCTGGGTATCCGCAAGGCAGTGACCGACGGCTCCCGCTTTGATGTCTGGAGCAGCTCGGCCATTGTGATCGGGTATGCCATCCCGGGCTTCCTGTTTGCGATTCTGCTGATCGTCCTGTTCGCCGGCGGCAGTTATTTCGACTGGTTCCCGCTGCGGGGGCTGACCTCTTCCAACTTCGATGAACTGACGTGGTACCAGAAGATTGGCGACTACTTCTGGCACCTGGCGCTGCCAGTAACGGCCAACGTTATTGGCGGTTTTGCCACCCTGACCCTGCTTACCAAGAACTCATTCCTGGATGAAATCAGCAAACAGTACGTGGTGACGGCCCGGGCAAAGGGTCTGGATGAGAAACAGGTGCTGTACGGCCATGTGTTCCGTAACGCGATGCTGATTGTCATCGCCAGCCTGCCCGGCGTGCTGGTCGCCCTGTTCTTTACCGGCTCGCTGCTGATCGAGGTCATTTTCTCCCTGGACGGCCTGGGGCTTCTGGGCTTCGAAGCCGCCCTGAACCGGGATTATCCGGTGATCTTCGGGACCCTCTATATCTTTACCTTGATGGGATTGATACTGAAACTGATCAGCGACATCACCTATGTTCTGGTAGATCCCCGCATCGACTTCGAGAGCCGGGAGGGCGCCTGAGCATGAAGACCCTGACCCCGATCCAGCAAAGGCGACTGCGCAATTTCCGCAAGAACCGCCGCGGTTACTGGTCCCTGTGGATGTTCCTGGTGCTTTTCGGCCTGTCGCTGCTTGCCGAAGTCATCGCCAATGACAAGCCCCTCGTTGTTTCCTATAACAGCGAGCTCTATTTTCCGGTGGTTGAGTCGGTACCCGAGGAAACCTTTGGTGGCTTCCTGCCCACCGAGGCGGATTACCGGGATCCCTTTATTGCCGACGAGATCCGCGCCAACGGCTGGCTCGTCTGGCCGCCGATCCGCTTCAGCTATGACACCATCAACTACGATCTTGAAATCCCCTCTCCGGCGCCACCAAGCCCCGAAAACTGGCTCGGCACCGATGATCAGGGCCGGGACGTGGCGGCGCGGGTCATCTACGGCTTCCGGATTTCGGTGCTGTTCGGCCTGACCCTGACCCTGGCCAGCTGTGTCGTTGGCGTCGTGGTGGGTGCCATCCAGGGCTACTATGGTGGCAAGGTGGATCTGTTGGGCCAGCGCTTTATCGAAGTCTGGTCCGGGCTGCCGGTTCTGTACCTGCTGATCATCCTCTCCAGTATCGTTCAGCCCAACTTCTGGTGGTTGCTCGGTATCATGCTGCTGTTCAGCTGGATGGGGCTGGTGGATGTGGTGCGTGCGGAATTCCTGCGGGCCCGTAACTTCGAGTACGTCCGGGCCGCCCGGGCGCTTGGCCTGGAAAACCGCAAGATCATGTTCCGGCATATCCTGCCCAATGCCATGGTTGCGACACTCACCTTCCTGCCTTTCATCCTGACCGGGGCGATCACCGGCCTGACCTCCCTGGACTTCCTCGGTTTCGGGCTGCCCTCAGGATCCCCGTCTCTGGGGGAACTGATTGCGCAGGGCAAGGCCAACCTGCATGCGCCATGGCTTGGTATTTCCGCCTTCGTGTCCCTCTCGGTAATGCTGACCCTGCTGGTGTTTGTGGGTGAAGCTGTCCGCGATGCCTTCGATCCCAGAAAGAGTTGATATGAGCGAGCTGCTGCAGATTTCCAACCTTTCCATTTCGTTTGACCAGGCACCGCCGGTGGTGGAGTCGCTGTCCTTTTCCGTGCGCCAGGGAGAAACCATTGCTCTGGTCGGCGAAAGCGGCTCCGGCAAGTCCATTTCGGCGCTCTCGGTCCTGCGTTTGCTCGATGCCCGGCACGCCAGCTATCCCTCAGGCGAGATCCATTTCCGGGGTGAGAACCTGCTGAACGCAAGTGACAAACGTTTGCGTCAGATCCGGGGTCGCGAGATAAGCATGATCTTCCAGGAGCCCATGACTTCGCTCAACCCCCTGCACACGGTGGAGAAGCAGATTGGCGAGACCCTCGCGCTGCACAAGGGTATGCGGGAGAAGCAGGCCCGGGAACGGACGATCGAATTGCTTCACCTGGTTGGCATCAAGAACCCCGAATCCCGGCTCAAGAGCTATCCCCACCAGCTCTCTGGCGGCCAGAAGCAGCGGGTAATGATCGCCATGGCCCTGGCCAACGAGCCGGACCTGTTGATTGCCGATGAGCCCACTACCGCTCTCGATGTCACGGTCCAGAAGCAGGTTCTGGAACTGCTCAAAAGCCTCCAGAAAAAGCTGGGCATGGCTATCCTGCTGATCACCCACGACCTCAGTATTGTCCGGCGCTACGCCGACCGGGTGGTGGTTATGGAACAGGGGCGCCTGGTGGAGCATGCCGAAACCGCCCGGTTGTTTGACCAGCCGGAGCACAGCTATACCCGCAAGCTGCTGGACGCCGAACCCCCGGAAGCTCCCCTGCCAGCAGAGGGGGCGAGCGAGATATTGCTCAGTGTCAGCGACCTGGATGTTCGCTTTCCAATCAAGAAATCCCTGTTCGGCAAGGTTCGGGAATACTTCCCCGCCGTGCAGCAAGCCAGTTTCGAACTGTCCAGGGGCCAGACCCTGGGCATTGTGGGCGAAAGTGGCAGCGGCAAGACCACTATCGGCCATGCCCTGCTCAAACTCACGGCCAGTACGGGCCGGTTCAGGCTTGGCGGCGACGAGCTGTCCGGCCTGAATCAGAAGGAGTTCCGACCCTATCGGAAACGTATCCAGATTGTCTTCCAGGATCCCTTCGGGAGCCTCAGCCCGCGCATGTCCATCGCCGAAATCGTGGGCGAAGGCCTGGAAATCCACGATCCCGAAGGCAAGGACGATCACGAGCAGCAGGTGATACGGGCCCTCACCGACGTGGGTCTGGATCCGGAAGCCAGGCACCGCTATCCCCACGAATTCTCCGGCGGGCAGCGCCAACGCATTGCCATCGCCCGGGCCCTGGTGTTGCAACCAGACCTGATCATTCTCGACGAACCCACCTCAGCGCTGGACCGCACAGTGCAGAAACAGGTTATCCAGCTATTGCGGGATATCCAGTCCCGTTATGGTCTAAGCTATATTTTCATCAGTCACGATCTGGCCGTTGTCCGCGCCCTGAGTCACAAGCTGTTGGTACTCCAGCATGGCGAGATTGTCGAGTACGGTGATGCGGCTGACATATTCCGGTCACCAAAGCAGCGGTACACACAGGAACTGCTAAACGCGGCGTTGTTCTACCAGACCAACAATGAACCCACCACTACGACCAATTGAGCGTTACTCCCGGATGCACGGTCAGGGATAATGCTCGAAAATCAGGAACACAGGGAGACACACCCATGGGAA
>JABURI010000250.1 GCA_014762755.1 Marinobacter sp. | reverse complement strand
TGATCTACACCTCCGGCTCCACCGGGCGACCCAAGGGCGCCATGATCAGCTGGGGTAACCTGCATGCGGCCGCGCCGGGCCTGATCGAACTGCTGGCTGTCGACCGGCACGCGTCCAGCCTGTCGTATCTGCCACTGTGCCATGTGGCCGAGCAGGCGCTGACTAACATCGCGCCGGTGTATGTGGGCAGCACCGTGAGTTTCGGGGAAAGTCTGCGCACGGTGCAGGAAGATCTCCGGGAGATCGCGCCGACTTTCTTCCTGGGGGTGCCCAGGATCTGGGAAAAGCTTCACTCCGCCATCTACATCAAGATCCAGGAGACCGGGCGCCTGCGCCAGAGCCTGTTCAACCGGGCGATGCGGGCCTGCGAACCCATGGCCACCAAAGCCCGCGCACAGTGGACCCTGAAGGAGAAACTGGTCTACGGGATGAGCTACTGGCTGGTCTTCCGGGCCCTGCAGAACTACATCGGCCTGCGCCGCTGCCACATTGCCCTGACCGGCGCGGCGCCGATCTCCACCGGTATCCTGTCGTTCTTCCGGACCATCGGCATTCCCCTGGTGGAAGTCTATGGTCAGACCGAAAGCACCGGCGTTGCCACCGCCCAGCCACTGGACGACATCCAGCTCGGCACCGTTGGCGTTGCCATCAAAGGCGTGGAGGTCAAGCTGGGGGAACAGGATGAGATCCTCATGCGCGGCGGCAGCATGTTCAAGGGCTACTACAAGAACGACGAGGCCACCGTATCGACCTTGAGGGATGGCTGGCTGCATACCGGGGATGTAGGCGAGTGGTGTGACGGCCAGCTGAGGATTGTTGATCGACTCAAGGACATCATGATCACCGCCGGGGGCAAAAACCTCTCGCCCACCGAGATCGAGAACACCATCAAGGCCAGCCCCTACATCAAGGAGTGCATCGTGATCGGAGAGGCCCGCAAGTATGTCTCGGCCCTGATCCAGATCGATTTCGAGACCGTGGCCAAGTGGGCTGAACAGGAACGGATTCCCTACACCACCTTCCGCAGCCTGGCCGAGAACGAAGAGGTCAACGACCTGATCCGCGCTGAAATCGAGAAGGGTAATAACCAGCTGCCCCAGGTGGCGCAGATCAAGCGCTTCCATCTGCTCACCAAGGAACTGGACCACGACGACGATGAAGTGACGGCGACCATGAAGGTGCGCCGCAGCAACATCTATGAAAAGTACATCGACGTTATCGAGTCACTGTATGCCTGAGAGTCCGGTCAATAGCTGTCATTGAGCAGCTGGTGGTATTCGGTCTTGAATCGCTCCAGGCTGAGGTAGCGGTTGCGGTGGTCAACCAGCCCGGCGGCGTTGAAGGCCTCGACGAAGGCTTCGGATTCTCCGGAATAGACCGTGCCGTTCAGGCCCTCCCAATCCGCGAACTGGACAAGATCCAGCAGTACCGTCAGGGCAAGCTGGCCGTTGGCCTCTTCCAGGTAGTGGTAGGCCAGGGCGTAATGTTCGAACCGGTAGTCGGCCGTGGTGGCATCATAAACCGTGACGTCCAGCAGTGGGTCGTAATCATAGTGCTGATACACCGGTGCGATGGGCTCACCGGCCGCCACCGACGCCTGCCCCTCGGCAAACCACAGGGGCAGCAGAGAATCCCTCGCCTGATAACGGCTCAGGTTTTCCTGGACGTAGTGGGCCAGTTCATGGGTAATGATCCGGTCGGTGTCATAGGGCCACTGGCTGGCATAGGGCATGATGCTGACGGCCGCAACCGATGCGGACGCAAACTCGGTTCGCGGCACGGTGGGGCTGAGGCAACCGATCAGATGGTCCGGATATCGGACCGCCGTGCTCCGATCATCAACAAACTCCGGCCAGCGCAGCTGGAACCGGCTCAGTACCCCATCAATGCGTCGCTCCAGTTCGGTGGCCGCCGCGCGGAAGTCAGTCTCGCTGTAGGCGGATGAACCGTAGACCCTGACCCGGCCGCTTTCGGTTTCAAAATACAGGTTATCGTCGACACAGACGTCCGCTGCCGCGTCCAGGCCCCAGGAATCGTCCGGGAAGTCATCGCCGGTGTCACCCACATACAGGAAGAAACCGGAGGTATAGGAATCCCGGTCCCAGTCGTCATCGTAACCATCGGACACCGTCACCTTGCAGCCGGAGAGCAAGACAACGGCAAGGCCTGTGAGTACTGCTACGGTTCTGTTCATCCCGACCTCCGGCGGTATTGTTGTTACCCGCTATCTTCCCAGAGCGGGTAACGGGATGCCGTCAACCGGTGTAAAGATCCGGTAAATGTCGTTCCCTTGGGTCTCAATCCGGATCATTCGCCTGCTCCTTGTGCGAATCCGATGCACTGCCCGGGAATGACCCCGTAGCGGTGCGGATGTGAATGTCCCGTTGCGGGAAAGGAATCTCTATCCCCGCCTCCCGCAGTGACCGGGTAATCGTGGCGTGCAGCTCGTGCGACAGGGGCATGATGTCATTGATGTCCCGCACGAACACCCGGATCTCGAAGTTCACACTGCTGTCGCCGAGGCCCACGCAGAACACTGCCGGCGCCGGATCGTTCACCACCCGTTCGTTGTCGGTGGCAACCCGGAACAGCAACTCCTGAACCTTGTCCACATCGGAACCATAGGCCACGCCGACCCGGACGATGACCCGGGTAATGGCGTCGGTCAGGGTCCAGTTGGTCAGGTCCTGGGTGACAAAAGTCTTGTTGGGGATGATCTGTTCCTTGCGATCCCAGTCCACCAGGGTGGTGGCCCGGATACGGATGCGGGACACGGTGCCGGTAATGCCGCCAATGGAGACGGTATCGCCGACCCGGATCGGCCGTTCGAACAGCAGGATCAGGCCCGAGACAAAGTTGGCCACGATCTCCTGAAGGCCGAAGCCCAGGCCCACGCCGAGGGCTGCCACCAGCCATTGCAGTTTCGACCACTGCAGTCCCAGTACCCCGAGCGCGGCGATGATGCCGATAAAGACAATGATATAGGTGGCCATGGTGGTGATGGCGTAACCGACCCCCGGCTCCAGACGCAACCGGCTCAGGAACATCACCTCCAGGGTGCCCGGAAGGTTGCGTGCGGCCAGTACGGTACCTGCGCCGACCGCGAGCGCGAGCATCAGGTCACCGAGGTTGATGGGGACGGGATCTTCACCTTCGACCCCGGCATCGATGCTCCACAAGGTAATCGCATCAAAGATACCGAGGGCCGGGAACACGTCGTCCCACAGCATCCAGAGGCCGATGCCTGCGACCACCAGGGACAGGGTGCGCAGGAGGGTCTCACTCTGCTGACTGATGTCGTTCATGTCCTGACGGGGCGATTCGAAGCTTGCCGGCATGGCTTCGCCCGTGGATTCTGCCGCTTCCCGGGCTTCAGCGAGCTTGCGGTCCGCCTCGCGCTCTTCGAGGCGCCTTACCAGGGCTATGCGCCGTTCCCGGACGGTCAGGCCGCGCAACCCGAGATAATGCAGCAGAATGACAAAGGCGAGCCAGCAGATGCTCATGAACATAAGGCCTTCAAGACGCACGGCGCTGTAGTGGTAACCCCAGCCAGACAACACGGCCAGCAGGGGCGGTATCGCAACGGCCAGGGCATGTAGCACCTGCAGCGCCCGGCGACCTGGCTGATCCCGCCGCACCGCCGACATGAACTGATGACCAAACCAGGCCAGTGCCAGCGAGGCGATGGCGAAGAGCGCGCGGCCCAGGCTATCGCTATAGGCTGACCCTTCGGGAATGGCCATGGTCGGCATGATGATCACGATCGGTGTCAGTATCCACAGCAGAAGCGGAATCTGCCTGCGAAGGGCCCGGAGGGTGTTGGAGTTCCAATGAAAGTGCCGTTCACCCAGACCATCGGGGTAGGCAACGGTATACACGCTCCGCAATAGCAGCATGGTGAAGGCGGCATTGGAGAAACCCCGGGACAAGGCGTGCAGGAACTCGTTACCCTCGTCGAGCAGCAATGAGACGAGCCCCAGTATCCCCACGGCTGGCAGCGCCTGAAGCAGACTCAGCAGGCTCGCGTAAAGCGTCAGGTTCCAGTGATCCTTCCCGACATTGCCCACATCTTCCCCGGATTTGACCAGCGCCGTGCGGAAGGCATTACGACGCGCCGAGAGGATGATCAGTACGATCACAAGTGCCGTGATTGCCAGCCAGTCCTCATCGAAGGAGGCTTTTACTCCCTCGCGCAGCCCCGACCAGCCAGGGTTTGATACCAGCCAGCTGACACTCTGGAACAGCTTTCCAAACGTTTCCGTGTTGATGGTGTTGGTGCTGGGCAGCCAGAACAGGCGCTGCTGTAACAGTTCCTTGTACGCCTCGAGGCGATCCTGGATCTGCGTGACGGTGCTGTAATAGTCGTTCAGGACTTCGATGTGTTCAGTGACCGCACCGTGCAACTGACGCAGGAGGCGGGCCCGGCGTACCTCCAGCTGGCCCCGGATGTCGTCGGTGGGGTTGATCACCGCTTCGAACTCCTCAAGGCGCAGCTGTTCCTCCCGCGCTGCGGAGAGTTGGGCGCTGATGCCCTGGGTGAGCCCCGCTGCGATGGTTTGGCTGCGCAGGCGTTCGAGGCGCTGGCGAAGTAGGTTGGCGTACTGGTTGGTCAGGTTCAGTCCGGCGCGTTCCAACCGCAGCTGGAAACTTTCGTACTCGTTGTCCAGGCGCTTGAGCAACGACTCGGCAAATTCCAGTCGTTCCTGGCTGGTGCCCAATGCCTGCTGGCGGGTGTTCAGGGCTTCTTCCAGCTTCTGGATCTGCTGGCGGATGTCCTCGGTCTCGGGCGCCGGCAGCTGGCTCTCCAGCGGCTCTTCCAGTGCCTCGATTTCCGGCTTTACCGGAGTGGGAGAGGGCTCGGGCTCCTGCTCCTCTTCCCCGGTTGTCTCTTCATCCTTTGCCTTTTCCTCGCCGTTCTCGCTGTCCTGGTCTTGCACGGGGGGCTGCTGCTCGGTCTGGGTCTGTACCGGGGGAAGCAGGTCGTCCAGGGCAGCGGTAACCTGTTGGGCGGCAGCCCCGCTGGTCCATAAGGCCAGGGCGCACAGTACCGGAAGTAGAAGGCGACTGTTCATCGATGAAAAGAGATCCCGTACGAGTTTCCGATAGTGTAGCGAGAATACGGGGTGGGGAGGGAGGATAACGGCGTTACGGTCGTGTAAATGGCGACCCGGTAACGCCGCTTGATGTGGCGGAAGGAGTTATTCGCCGTTTGCCTCGGCATTCAGCAGCTGCGGCTTCTTCAGGGCCTTCTGGAACAGGTCCTTTTCTTCGGCAATGGCCATGGCGCACTGTTCGGCCAGGTCCTCGCCCAGCCCTTCAACTTTGCGCTCCAGGAACATCTGGATGTTCTCGGCCAGTTCCAGGATCTTGTCGCGGGCATCCGCCTCGGCCTTGGATTGAAAAAGCATCGTGTCGGGATTCTTCAGCGCCATTTCCAGGCCATCCTTATCCGAGTAGTAGAGTGCTTGTACTGCCATGAGGTTTCCTCGCAGTCTTTTTGGGGTCTGTATGTTTGTACAGTAGTGGATGGTACACGAGTGTGGAGGGATTGAGGAGTCGAATCGCCACACTTGAGCGAAGTCAAGGCTCGGGGGATACAGTCCGTAACGAAAACTACTCTTCTTTTTACGTTGAACGCCCGTTCAGTTTTTCAAATGCAGGTATAGTTCCGACACCAAAAAATACAAGACAAATCAGAGGAATGTATCAATGAAAAGGAGAGCAACCCTGCTCGCGGGCTTGATCCTGTGTATTGCCAGCTTCCCGCTGATGGCGGAAACGATACGGCTGGGTTTCAATTATCCGGAATCCGGGCGTTATAAGAACCTTGGCTTGCAGCAAAGACTCGCCGCCTTTCTGGCAGTAAATGAAATCAACGAGGCGGGCGGTATCCTCGGTCGGGAGGTTGAACTGGTCATACGCAATACCGCCGGAGAGCCGGAACGTGGCGCCGCCAACACGGAAGAGCTGATCCGCAAGGAAAACGTGGCCATGATCTTCGGCGGCGCTTCCAGTGCCGTGACCATTGCCTCAGGCAAGGTGGCGAAAAAGCTGGGCCGTCTGTATTTCGGAACCACCACCTCCGCCAACGCCACCACCGGCAGCGAGGGGCATGACCATATGTTCCGTGAGTACCCCAACGCCTGGATGACGGCGAACGCGCTCGGCCACTATCTGACTGAAAACTTTGGCGATGCCAATTATTTCTACGTGACCGCCGATTACACCTGGGGGCACTCCTCAGAGGCATCGCTTCGCGAATTTACCAATACCACCGATACCGAAAAGCACCCCCACGCGCTGACACCCTTCCCGAGGGCGCTGATCCGGGATTTCAGAGAGGCTCTGGAGACCGCTGCAGCGAGCGATGCCGACGTGTTGGTTTTGGTGCTCTACGGTGATGATCTGGTCCGGGCTCTACAGGTCGCCTATGAGATGGGGCTGAAAGACAAGGTTCAGATCATCCTGCCCAATATCACGTTGGGTATCGCCCAGGCCGTCGGTGCGACCATCCTGGAAGG
>JABURI010000039.1 GCA_014762755.1 Marinobacter sp. | reverse complement strand
GGTCTCGATGTGAGCGCCGGCCTCTTCCAGCTTCAGCAGGACCGCTTCCAGCAGGTCCTCCCGGGTGTCCTTCAGTTTCACCCGGCCACCGGTCGCGGCGGCCGCAACCAGGAAGGTGCCGGTTTCAATCCGGTCCGGCAGCACATCGTAATGGCAGCCGTGCAGGCGCTCGACACCGTTGATTTCAATGGTCGCGGTGCCGTGGCCCTTGATGTCCGCACCCATGGCAATCAGGCACTCGGCCAGATCCACCACTTCCGGCTCCCGGGCGGCGTTTTCCAGGATGGTTTTCCCGTCCGCCAGTGCGGCAGCCATCATCAGGTTCTCGGTGCCGGTCACCGTGACGGTATCCAGGAAAATGTGGGCGCCCTTCAAGCGGCCGTTGGTTTTGGCCTTGATGTAGCCGTTTTCGACCTTGATATCGGCACCCATCTGCTCCAAACCGTGGATGTGCAGGTTCACCGGCCGGCTGCCGATGGCGCAACCACCCGGCAGGGACACCTCGGCCTCACCAAAGTGCGCCACCAGGGGCCCGAGCACCAGAATCGATGCACGCATGGTCTTGACCAGCTCGTAAGGCGCGTGGAAGTGCTTGATGGTGTTGGCGTGGATCTCCACGCTCATCTTCTCATCGATGACCACTTCAACACCCATCCGGCCGAGCAGCTCGATCATGGTGGTGATGTCGTGCAGGTGCGGCAGGTTGCCTACGGTAACCGGCTCGTCGGCCAGCAACGTCGCCGCAAGGATCGGTAGTGCCGCGTTCTTGGCACCGGAAATACGGATTTCGCCATCGAGGGGTTTGCGCCCGCGAATCAGAAGTTTGTCCACAATAGAATTCCTGTGTCTGGCGGGCGTATCAGCCCTGGCGCTCGGCCCATTCTGCGGGGGTGAAGGCACGCGGATGCAGAGCGTGAATGGTGCCGTCCATAACGTGCTGGAACAGCGCCTTGTTAATCATTTGCTGCCGCTTGATGGTCGGCAGGCCCTCGAATACCTCACCCACCACGACGACCAGATAATGGGTACCATCAACCTGGACTTCAACCTTGCAACCAGGCAGGGCTTCTTCGACCAGTTTGGTGACTTCGGCGGCGTCCATAAACTATCCTCGGGTGTTTTGAAAAAATCAGGGGCGAGATTGTAACCAATTAGTCGGCGCGGGTCAGCTGGGCACTGAGATTACTCAACGATGCCAGCGAGGCGAGACGCCCGTTGATTCCGCGGAAACTCAGGTCGATGCCCTGCTTCCTGGCAAGCCGTTCCCAACACAACATCATCGACAGAACCACACTGTGGGCGGTTTCCAGACCGGAAACGTCGACCACGAGGCCATCGTTGATGCCACGAATCAGCTGCTCCCCCTGCTGGCGAAGCGCAATGACCGACGAGGCGTCCACCTCGCCGGTCACGATCATCTGACCATCCCGGAGCTCGGCACGCGGTGCGGAGGGGCTCATGAGTTATCTTCATCCCCGCCCAGATCAACGGTCTTGGCGGTGTCGGTCCAGCCATCAATCACCGCCTGGATCTGGCCACGGTTCTGTTCCATTTCCTGGCTGAAACGGTCACGGAAGGCCAGACCGATGTTCACACCCTCGACAATCACGTTCTCCATCAACCACTGGCCCTCGCCGTTGCGGTACATGGAATACACCACGGGATAGCGGTTACCGGAGGAACTGATCACTTCCAGGTCCACCGAGGCACGATCCTCGTCCCGCGGCAGGATAGTGGCTTCCTTCACCTTGATCTCGAAGTCCTCGGCATCAACCAGGGCCTTGGCGTAGCTATCAAACAGGCTGCGCTTGAACTTCGCGACAAACTCGTCGCGTTGTTCAGGGGTGGTCTGGCGGGCATAGCGGCCCATCACCCGGGCGGCAATACGGCGGAAATCCACGAAATCGGTCAGGGCCTCGTCCATGCTCTGGTAGAAGGCCTCGGGGTCGGTGTCGTAAAGACCGCGTTCCTCGTTGAGCTTCTGCACCAGTTTCTGGGTGTTTACGTCCACGTATTCACGCAGCTCTTCGGCCTGCCCAGCCTGCGCCTGGGCAACAGCCGTTACCAGCAGGGCCAGCACCAGGAAAAGTCGTTGAGTCAAGACAACCATCAGGATCTCCCGCTATCTCTGTTTGGTCGGCGCTCCGGCGATTATTTGCCGGACGCAAAGTTACTGATCAGCCGCTCAAGGTTCATGGCGGACTGGGTGGAATAGAAAGTATCGCCCTCTTGCAGCGATTCCATATCGCCACCTATGGATATATCAATGTACTGTTCGCCGAGCAGCCCGGATGTACGTATTACTGCGGAACTGTCCGCCGGGATGTTGTCCACCTCGCTTTGAATCGACATCTTCACCCGCGCCTGGAAGGTTTCCTTGTCGAGGGAGATGGATTCGATGGTGCCGACCGTCACCCCGGCCATGGATATCTTGCCCCGCGGCGTCAGGCCACCGGTGTCGTTGAAATTGGCGTACAAGGTGTAGGTGCTCTCTGCGGCTTTCGGCGACAGCCCGCTGACCTGAAGCGCCAGAACCAGCAATGCCGCCAGCCCCGCGACCATGAACAGACCCACAACGATTTCAATGGTTCTCTGTGCCATTACCGGCTCCCGTTGATCAATCTCAGAAATCGCCGAACATTACGGCGGTTAGCACAAAATCCAGCCCCAGCACGGCCAGGGATGAGTAAACCACGGTCTTGGTGGTGGCGGAACTGATTCCGGCCGACGTGGGCACGCAGTCATAGCCCTGGAACACCGCAATCCAGGCGCAGACAAATCCAAACACGACGCTCTTGATCACACCGTTCATCACGTCATCGAGGAAGTCCACGGAGGACTGCATGTTGCCCCAGAACGAGCCTTCGAACACGCCCAGCCATTCTACGCCGACCAGCATACCGCCCCAGATACCGACCACGGAAAAGATAACCGCCAGTATCGGCATGGCAATAAAGCCGGCCCAGAGCCGGGGCGCGATCACCCGGCGCAGAGGGTCCACTCCCATCATTTCCATACTCGACAGCTGCTCGGTGGCCTTCATCAGGCCGATCTCCGCAGTCAGCGCCGAACCGGCCCGACCGGCGAACAGCAGCGCCGTCACCACTGGCCCGAGCTCCCGCACCAGGGTCAGCGCAATCATCTGGCCAATGGCGGATTCCGAGCCGTAATCGGACAGGATGGTATAGCCCTGCAGCCCCAGCACCATCCCGATAAACAGGCCGGAGACCACCACGATAGCCAGGGACAGCACACCGACTGCGTAAATCTGCTTTACCAGAAGCGGGAAACCGCTCACCGGGCGCGGTACGCCAGCCAGCACACCGCCCAGGAAGCGGCCCGAGCGGCCCAGGGAGGCGACAATGTCCAGACCCAGCCGGCCAAGGGAAGCAATACGATCCAGCATCAGGCGCCTCCCAGGCCAAAGTCCCGGCTGGCATCATCTGCCGGGTAATGGAAAGGCACCGGCCCGTCCGGCTGGCCCTGCAGGAACTGCTGGACCTGGTCCGACGGATGGGCCTTCAGCTCCTCGGGGGTGCCTTCGCCGATAACCTTGCCGTCGGCAATGATGCAGGCGTAATGGCAGATGCTGAGGGATTCGGGCACATCGTGGGACACCAGCACGCTGGTAAGTCCCATGGAACTGTTGAGATCGCGGATCAGTTTGACCAGCACACCCATGGCGATAGGATCCTGACCGGCAAAAGGCTCGTCATACATGATCAGCTCCGGATCCAGGGCAATACTGCGGGCCAGGGCGACCCGGCGGGTCATACCGCCGGAAAGCTCGGACGGCATCAGATGACGGGCACCCCGCAGGCCGACGGCCTCCAGCTTCATCAGCACGATGTCGTGGATCATGTCTTCGGGCAGCTTCGTGTGCACCCGCAGCGGAAAGGCCACATTTTCAAAGACGCTCAGATCCGTGAACAGGGCGCCACTCTGGAACAGCATGCCCATCTTTTCACGCAGCGCGTACAGTGCCTTGCGCTTGAGACGCGGCACCTCATGGCCATCCACCTGGACGCTGCCCGTATCCGGGCGCAACTGGCCCCCGATGAGGCGCAGCAGCGTGGTCTTGCCGGTGCCGCTGGGGCCCATGATGGCGGTAATCTTGCCCCTGGGGATATCCAGGGTAATGCCATCGAAGATCCGCCGGCCGGAACGGGAGAAGACAACGTCCTTCAGAGATATGTATGCAGTCGAACCCATAATCTGTCCCTTTCGAGGAGGGGCTACATTATGCGATGCGGCGCCTAACCTCAATGTCTCGCCGGTAAAATGTCCTGATGGTCATCACCGGATTTACTGAAAATGATATACTTCCGCCACTTTCAACGCTTTTTGCCGAATTCCCCCGATACAAGCCAGGCCAGAGCCCGATGACTGAACAGACCAGCCACGATTTCCGGACGTCCGCCCTACGCGCCATTCGCATCGAGCGCGATGCCATCGAGGCCCTCGAAGGCCGCATTGACGACCACTTCCTCCGCGCCTGCGAGACCATCATGGCCTGCAGGGGCCGGGTCGTGGTGACCGGCATGGGCAAATCCGGCCATATCGGCAACAAGATCGCAGCGACCCTGGCCAGCACCGGCACACCTTCTTTCTTTGTGCACCCTGGCGAAGCGAGCCATGGCGACCTGGGCATGATTACCAGCCAGGATGTCGTCATTGCCATTTCCAACAGCGGCAACACCAGCGAAGTGGTCACCATTCTGCCGCTGATCAAACGCATGGGCGCACCACTGATCAGCATGACCGGTAATCCGGATTCGGTACTGGCACGGGAAGCGGTGGCCAATCTGGATGTACGAGTGGATGCCGAAGCCTGCCCACTGGGACTGGCCCCCACGTCCAGTACGACGGCGACGCTGGTCATGGGAGATGCCCTGGCAGTGGCGCTGCTCGAAGCGCGCGGCTTCAGCGCGGAAGACTTCGCCTTTTCCCACCCCGGTGGCAGCCTCGGCCGGCGCCTGCTGCTGAAGGTTTCCGATATCATGCACACCGGCGAACAGATTCCGGTAGTCACCGAAGGCACTACTCTCAGTGGTGCATTGCTGGAAATTTCCCGCAAGGGCCTGGGCATGACCACGGTGGTGGACCCAAAGGGCAACCTCACCGGTATTTTTACCGACGGCGACCTGCGCCGCACCCTGGACCGCTCCGTGGACATCCACAACACCGCCATTGAAGAAGTGATGACCCGCCACGGCAAGACCATCGCCGCCGACCACCTGGCGGCCGAGGCCCTGAACATCATGGAGGAAATGAAGATCAACGCCCTGCCGGTGACCGACGAGCAAGGCTCGCTGGTCGGCGCCATCAACATGCACGACCTGTTGCGAGCGGGAGTGATCTGATGGCCGAGCTGACCAGCCCACTGGCATCCCAATGGTCCGAGGATCTGCTGGCGAAAGCGGCCCGCATCCGGCTGATCGCGCTGGATGTGGACGGCATCATGAGCGACGGCAAGCTCTACTTCAGCGCCAATGGCGATGAACTCAAGGGCTTCAACATCCTCGACGGCCTGGGCCTGAAGCAGCTGATGGCCGCCGGCATCACCGTAGCCGTGATCACCGGGCGGCGCTCGCCTTTGACCGAAAAGCGCATGAACGACCTGGGCATCCCGCACCTGATGCAGGGCCGCGAAGACAAGAAAGTGGCTTTGCAGGAGCTGGTCCGCACCATGGACATCGCCCCGGAAGAAATTGCCTACATGGGCGACGACCTCCCCGACCTGCCGGCGCTGCGCTTTGCCGGCCTGGGCATCACCGTGCCCAACGGCTACTGGCTGGTGCAACAGCATGCGGATTACTGCACCAGCGTGGCCGGTGGCAGCGGTGCCGTGCGGGAAGCCTGTGACCTGATCCTGACCGCCCAGCACAAACTGGAAGCTGCGCTCGCGCACTACCTGGAGCCGGCCGGATGAGCAGCAGTGCCGTGGAGTCCCTGCAGCAGATCACCGAACGCCCACTGGTGCGGACGCTCGCGGTGATTGCCCTGGTCGCTGTGGCGCTGTTCCTGCTCTGGCGCAGCGACGAGCCGCCGGCACCGGACCCGGAAGCCGCGGCCCTGCGCGGCCCGGCAGAGCCCGATGGCTTTGTGGTGGACGGCACCTACACCGCCTATGACGAGAACGGCAACCTGGAAGTGCGCTTCTCCAGCCCCCGGATCGAACAGTTCGAAGAGGGCAACATGGCCACCATGGTGTCGCCCACCGCCCGTATCCAGGGCGACCCCGGCACCGAGCCCTGGACAATCTCGGCGGACAACGGCAGCCTGCTGCAGAACGAGAATCTGCTGTACCTGACTGAGAACGTGCGTATCATTCGCCCGATTGGCGACCGTGAGGCGACCCTGACCACGTCAAAGCTGACGCTGGACAACGATCAGAACATCATCTATACCGACGCTCCGGTGGAAATCACCGATCGCATCGGCGTGACCCGTGCCACCGGCATGAAAGCCTGGATCAACGACCGGGTTCTGGAGCTCAACTCCGACGTGGAAGGACGTTATGAGACCGTTCAATAGACACCTGCCCACCGCGCTGGCCGCGCTGCTGACCCTGGTACTCAGTGGCCCGGCCCTGGCCTTCGACCTGGACTCCGACCAGCCGATAACCGTCAGCGCCGACAGCGCCCGGCTGGACGACAGCAAGGGCGTGGCCACCTACACCG
>JABURI010000204.1 GCA_014762755.1 Marinobacter sp. | reverse complement strand
GTGTAGTTGCGGACGTGGCCCATGTGCAGCTTGCCGCTGGGGTAGGGGAACATGGACAGGCAGTAGTACTTGGGCTTGCCCGGCTCTTCCTTCACCTTGAAGGTTTCGTTCTTGTCCCAGAATTCGCGGGCGGTCTGTTCTACTTCACGTGGGTTATATTGCTCGTCCATTCCTGCCATTACCAAAATTACCCTGTGTTCAGATAGAGGTTCGAAGGGGCCGAATATTCTAACGCACACAGGGCTTAACAGGTAGTCTGCCAATTTTTCTTTCCTGTGCCAGACTTGTGGGTATGGGACAGCGCGCTGGCAAAAGGAGCCGACATGACAGAACCGGAACGCAACCACCTTTCAGGCAAGGCCCTCGAGGCCTATGACCGGATGCTCGAGCGGGTGCAGACCCGCATGAAGGAACTCCAGGAAACGTCCCTGGACACCCTGGAAGAGGAAATCCAGAAAGCCGTCGAGTTCGAGTACGAGCTGGAAGAAATGACCCGGGAAGAGGCCGACCTGCTGGGGGCCTACTTGGAGCGGGACCTCAAGCACCTGATGCACTTCGTCGACGAGACCGGCGAAGGGCTGAAAGAGTGGTTGCAGCTGGATATCTCTCTGTTGGAACACCAGCTGGCGGACAGCCTGTTGTCCGTGGCAGACCAGACTCTGGTAGACACCCTGGAGTTGAAGCAGAAGCTGGAAAATGACGACGCCGGCCACTACATCTCCGGCGAAGTCGCCACCGCCGGCATGTTCCGTTGCCTGAACTGCAGCCACATGCGCTGCCTGACCGCCACCAGCCACCTGGAACCGTGTGAGGCGTGTGGGTCGCATTATTACGAGCGGGTGACCAGCCGGTGGCCGCAAAAGGCGGAGTAGGGACTCCAGAGGGCGGGGTCAGAAGTAACTCAGGGGTCTGATGAAAACCTTCATCTGACCCCATCTTGATTTCCAGCTTGGGGTCAGAAGAACAAGTTCTTCAGACCCCTGTGCCACAGCCCCATCCTCACCCCTGCGCCTTGGGAATCACCCGCTCCCGCACAAACACAATCAGAATCGCCGCCAACGTCAACACCGGCCACGATCCCGTCTGCATATACGGCGTACTCCCCGTCGCGGTAAACACTTCCCCGGTCAGCGTCGCCCGCTCGAACTGCGGTATCCGTTCGGTAATCTGGCCCTTCTCGTCGATGATCGCCGTCACCCCGTTGTTGGTACCGCGCAGCATGTAGCGTCCGGTCTCCAGGGCGCGCATGCGGGCTATTTGCAGATGCTGCAGCGGACCAATGGAGTCGCCAAACCAACCGTCGTTGCTGATGGTCAGCAGCAGGCCGGCGCCGCGGCTGTTGAAGGCGACAAAATCCGGGTAGGCCACTTCGTAACAGATGAACGGCATCACATTGATGCCATTGGCCGTCAGCGGCTCCTGCCATTCCGGGCCCTTGCTGAAACTGCTCATGGGCAGGTCGAAAAAACCGATCAGGCCCCGTAGCAAGCCTTGCAGCGGTACATACTCGCCAAAGGGCACCAGCTTCTGCTTGTGGTACATGCCACCACCGTTACCGACGGCCATGATGCTGTTGTGGTAGGTGAAGTCCTCGATCCGGTCGCTGAAACCGTACCAGGGAATGCCGGTAATCAGGGTACTGTTTTCGCCCAGTTCCCCGTCGATGTGCTCGATGATCTTGCCGGCCTGGTCCTGGGTGATCGGGATTGCGGTCTCCGGCCAGAGGATCAGGTCCGTATCCCAGTGGTCCTCAGTCAGGGTCAGGTAAGTTACGATCTGGTCCCTGAGGAAGTCCGGATCCCATTTAACTTGTTGGGGAATGTTGCCCTGCATAGCGGCAAAGGTAGTGGGCTGGTCGCTCACCTGGGTCCAGTCCACCCTGTTCATGGCCGGAGCAGCAACCCAGGGAATCAGCGCCAGCACCAGGGCCGCAGCAGCCATGGTCCGACGCTCGCGGAGGAACAGCCAGCCGGCGCCATAGGCGGCAACGCCGGTGACGGTCACCCAGAATGTGAGCCCATGCACACCGGTCAAAGGCGCCAGCCCGGCGAGGGGGCCATCCGTGTGGGCGGTGCCCAGGTACAGCCAGGGGAAGCCGGTCAGCAACCAGCCCCGAAGCCAGTCGCCGAGAATCCAGATCGCCGGGAACAGAATCAGGCGGCGTACCGCGCTCTGTTTTGCCAGCTTGCCCCAGAACCAGAAGGCGAGGGCATGGAACAGCGCGAGCCCCATGACAAACAGCATCGTAAGCAGGATGGCAATGGGGATGGACGTGTTGCCGTGCTCGCTGATGCTGATGTAGACCCAGCTGGCGCCGGTGGCGAACAAGCCGAGCCCGGTAAACCAGCCGGCCCGGAACAGCTGGCCCGGGGCGGCAGGAATGGTTACCAGAAGAATCAGGAATACCGACACCGGACCCAGCCACCACAGGTTGAAGGGGGCGAAAGTCAGGGTCTGGAGCGCGCCTGCAGCCACAAGGGTCAGGGCGCCCAGCCAGGGAATTCCGTTCAGCGGGGTACTCAGAGAGGTGCGGGTGGCGTTACTGATCACTTCGGGTTACCTGCAACAGACGAATGACACGGTTATCGGCGTTGGCAATAGTAAACTGCAAGCCACCGAATTCAACCGTTTCACCCCGTCTGGGCAGGTGACCGAATTCTTTCAGAACCAGCCCGCCAATGGTGTCGAATTCTTCCTCGTCCAGTTCAGTCTGGAAGAACTCGTTGAAATCGTCCACGGGCGTGACCGCCTTCACGGCAAAGGAACCATCGCCCCGGGCCTTGATGTTGGTCTCTTCATCGAAATCGTGCTCGTCCTCGATTTCACCAACAATCTGCTCCAGCACATCCTCGATGGTGATCAGGCCGGCGGTGCCGCCATATTCGTCCACCACAATGGCCATGTGGTTGCGGTTTTCCTTGAACTCCTTGAGCAGCTGGTTCAGGCGCTTGCTCTCGGGCACAAAGTTGGGCGGGCGCAGGATCTCGCGGATGCGGTTCCAGTTCAGTTCGTTGTTCATGGCCAGGGGCAACAGGTCCTTGGCCAGTAAAACGCCAATAACGTCATCCTGGCTGTCGCCGATGACCGGGAAACGGCTGTGGGCAGAAGAAATGATCTCCCCGAGGAATTCCTTTGGCTCCTGGGAAGCTTTGACGGTGACCATCTGGGAGCGGGGGATCATGATTTCATCGACCCGCATGTCGATCACCTGCATGGCACCCTCGATGATGCTCATGGCATCGACATCGATGATGTTCTGGGACTCCGCGTCCCGCAGGATTTCCAGCACGTCCTCGACGGACTCAGGCCCGCTGGAGAAGGCCTGTGATATACGCTCCAGCCAGGACTTGTTGCCCTGACTGCGACTCGACTGATCGTCGCTCATGAGTCTTGTTCCGTTTCCTCTGCTTCGTAGGGATTATCGTATCCGAGCTGCGCCAGCAGCCGGATCTCGAGGGCTTCCATGACCTCGGCGTCTTCATCTTCAATATGATCGTAGCCCTGCAGGTGCAGCATGCCGTGGACCACCATGTGAGCCCAGTGCGCTTCGACCGTTTTGTGCTGTTCGCTGGCCTCTTTTTCAACAACCGGCGCACAAATGACGAGATCTCCCGCCAATGGCACCGTTATACCCGCTGGCGCCTCAAATGGGAAGGACAATACATTGGTTGGCCTGTCCTTGCCCCGGTACTCGTGATTGAGCTCCTGACTCTCAAGCGCTCCGACAATACGGATTGTCACCTCGGACGGATTCTCGCCCAGCCAGGCCGCTTGCGCCCACTTGCTGAACAGGGACTCGTCGGGCACACCCTCGCCGTCATACACATTCTGGAAATCGACTGTCAGCTCGCTCACTGGCCCGTGGCACTCCCGTCATCAAAGGAATCATAGGCCTCGACAATCCGCTGCACCAGCGGGTGGCGCACCACGTCTTTGGCGTCAAAGCGGGTAAAGCCGATACCGGACACCTTGCTCAGCACATTGGCCGCATGAATCAGGCCGGAATTCTGCCCGCGGGGCAGGTCCACCTGGGTGGTATCGCCGGTAATCACGGCGGTGGAACCAAAGCCGATCCGGGTCAGGAACATCTTCATCTGCTCCCGGGTGGTGTTCTGGCTCTCGTCGAGGATGATGAACGAATTGTTCAGGGTCCGACCGCGCATGAACGCCAGCGGCGCAATCTCGATCACGCTCTTCTCGATCAGCCGGGTGACCTGGTCAAAGCCGAGCATTTCGTAGAGGGCGTCGTACAGCGGCCGCAGGTACGGATCCACCTTCTGGGCCAAGTCGCCGGGCAGGAAGCCCAGCTTCTCGCCGGCTTCAACCGCTGGGCGCACCAGCAAGATGCGCTTCACCTGCTCGTCTTTCAGCGCCTCCACCGCACAGGCCACCGCCAGCCAGGTCTTGCCGGTACCGGCCGGGCCAATGCCAAAGTTGATGTCGTGGGTGCGGATGTTGTGCACGTACTTCTGCTGGTTCCGTCCCCGGGGCTTGGCGGTCAGCTTGGGGGTCTTGATGACTGTCACCTGGCCTTCGTCATAGGGCACGTCATCGGGGAGGCGCTCAATTCCGGTCTCGCGGATGAACAGGTGCACGGTATCCGGTGGGATATCGTCGGTGGCCTCGGTTTCCCGGTACAGGTGGCGGATGACTTCAACGGCAGCCGCCACGTGTTCGGTCTCGCCCTCGACGCGGAAATGGTGGCCCCGACGGCCGACTTTCACCTGAAGGCGCTTTTCGATCATCTTGAGGTTTTCGTCGAACTGGCCGCAAAGGGTGGCCAGACGGCGCTGGTCTACCGGGTGCAGGTCGAATTGTCTGATGTCGTGTGTGTTCAATCTTGCTCCGTATTGGTTTACTCCCCTGGTTTCAGGGAGCACGTGTTTCAGAGTCCGGTATTTGGCCCGGTGCTGGCGGGGCTTCCCAAAAAGCGCCCGCAAGTACGTCCCTGTAGGGCTCGGTCGCGCCATCCCTGGCGCTCCACGTTTTTGGGAAGCCCCGCCAGCACCAGACCTTTCTGACTATTTGCAGGCCCGTTGGGTGAAAAACAAGTGGCAGGCTTCGGGAGCCGGTTTGAAGTTGGGGTCAGATGAAAGCTTTCATCTGACCCCTGTGCAATATCGGACTCCTGAAGAACTCAGCTCCGATTATGATTCGCATGCGGCTGTGTGGCCTGCGGAGAGTGGTGAGTACCCCCTCCCAAAAATGTTGAAGGCCAAGGATGGCCTGAAACAAGCGCACATGGACGTGCTCGTAGCGGTTTTTGGGAGGGGGTACTCACCACTCGCCAATCTCCAATCCCGAAACGAATACGATCCCAGCTCTAATGCAACTCCGAGTTCACCGGCACACCCCGCAGCGAATTGGGATAAGCCTCCACAATCTCCACGTCGATAAAGTTCCCAACCACGTCCGGATTCTCATGCCGGAAGTTCACAATCCGGTTGTTCTCGGTCCGCCCCGCATACTCTCCGGGATCCTTCTTGGACAGGCCGGTCACCAGGATCCGCTGGGTGGTACCCACCATCTTGCGGCTGATGTCCATCGCCTGCTGGTTGATCCGCTGCTGCAGGATCGCCAGGCGCTCTTTTTTCACCTCCATCGGGGTGTCATCCGGCAGGTCGGAAGCCGGGGTGCCCGGGCGGGCGCTGTAGACGAAGCTGAAGGACACGTCGAAGCCGATGTCGTTGATCAGCTTCATGGTGTCCTCGAAATCCTTGTCGGTCTCACCCGGGAAGCCCACGATAAAGTCGGAGGAGAAGCTGATGTCCGGGCGGATCTTGCGCAAGCGGCGCAGCTTGGATTTGTACTCCAGGGCCGTGTGGCCGCGCTTCATGGCCGCCAGGATGCGGTCGGAACCGCTCTGGACCGGCAGGTGCAGGTGGCTGACCAGCTCCGGCACTTTCTCGTAGACGTCGATCAGGGCATCCGAGAATTCCACCGGATGGGAGGTGGTGTAGCGGATGCGGTCAATGCCGTCGATGGTGGCGATCAGTTCGATGAGCTCGGCCAGGTCCATGACGTCGCCGTCGTGGGTCTCGCCGCGGTAGGCGTTGACGTTCTGGCCGAGGAGGTTCACTTCCCGAACGCCCTGGCTGGCGAGGTGGGCGACTTCGGCGATCACGTCATCCACCGGGCGGCTGACTTCTTCGCCGCGGGTGTAGGGCACCACGCAGAAGGTGCAGTATTTGCTGCAGCCTTCCATGATGGACACGAACGCAGAGGGGCCGTCGGCGCCCGGTTCGGGCAGGTTGTCGAACTTCTCGATTTCCGGGAAGCTGACGTCCACCACGCCGACGCCGTTACCCTTCATGCGCACTTCGCTGATCATGTCCGGTAACCGGTGCAGGGTCTGGGGGCCGAAGACCATGTCCACGTAGGGTGCGCGGTCGATGATGGCCTGGCCTTCCTGGCTGGCGACGCAGCCGCCGACGCCGATGATCAGTTCGGGCTTTTTGCTCTTGAGGCTTTTCCAGCGGCCAAGCTGGTGGAATACCTTTTCCTGGGCTTTTTCCCGGATGGAGCAGGTGTTCAGCAGCAGGATGTCGGCATCATCAGGGCTGTCGGTCACTTCGACCGCTTCGCCGGTTTTGAGCAGGTCTGCCATGCGGGCAGAGTCGTACTCGTTCATCTGACAGCCGTGGGTTTTGATGTACAGCTTTTTGGCCATGGTTCTCACGTGATCTGGTGGATGTCGCGCCGGGACTGGTGGTTTGTTCGGGGCGCTAGCAAAAAGGAACTGCGTATTATAACGGGGTGATTATTCTTCAACCACCATTGTCTCGGCTTGTCGCTAGTTT
>JABURI010000040.1 GCA_014762755.1 Marinobacter sp. | reverse complement strand
TCACATTTTCCACATTATTCAGGGCCTCCCGCGATTGTTCGAATCTGTTACCATATCGGGCTTATCTTTTACCTGAGTGCTTGGGGTTCTGAGATCGGCTTCTCGGGCCTGGTGCAAGAATGCTTGGGGGACTGCTTTCCAAAACACGCTCCTTGCGGCACGTCCCTGTGACGCTTGGGCTCCGCCATCCATGGCTCCGCACAGTTTTGGAAAGCAGTCCCCCAAGCATTCCCGGGCTTGTGAGTTACCTTCTACAGGAAGCACAGGCACCGAATCGATTTTTCATTAAATTATCTTCACAGACTGGAGGCCACGTGAGCATTTCCCGCGAGGACATTGAAAAAGTTGCCGTGCTCGCCCGCATCAAGGTGGACGACGAGCAGGTTTCGGCACTGGAAAAGGATCTGGGCAATATCCTGGATCTGGTGGATCAGCTGAGTGCCGCGGACACCGATTCCGTGGAACCGATGGCACACCCGCTGGATGCCGTTCAGCGTTTGCGTCCCGATGAAGTGACCGAGACCAATCAGCGGGAGGCGTTCCAGGCCATCGCGCCGGCGACCGAGGACGGTCTGTATCTGGTGCCGAAGGTCATTGAGTGATCCCGGGTGGGAATCAACCATCGGACGATCTGAATACCAGCGATTTCAGGATTCATCATGCATAACAAGTCTGTAGCAGAGCTTTCCCGCGAGCTGGAGAGCGGCAAGATTTCCAGTGTGGAGCTGACCCAGCAGTTCCTGGACCGTCTGAAGCAGGAAGACGGCAAGTACAACACCTTTATCACCATCACCGAAGAGCAGGCACTGACAGACGCCAAGGCCGCCGATGAGATGCGGGCGGCTGGCAAGGCGACGGCCTGGACCGGGGTGCCTTTTGCCCACAAGGACATTTTCTGCACCAACGGCGTTCGCACCACCTGTGGCTCCAGGATGCTGGAGAATTTCGTACCGCCCTACGATGCAACGGTGACGGAGAAGTTCCGGCAAGCCGGCGCGGTGTGTCTGGGCAAGACCAACATGGATGAGTTCGCCATGGGGTCTTCCAACGAGTCCAGCTATTTCGGTGCCGTAACCAACCCCTGGGGGCTGTCTTCCGGTGAGAAGCGGGTGCCGGGTGGTTCTTCCGGTGGTTCTGCCGCAGCCGTGGCAGCACGTCTGGTGCCGGCCGCGACCGCAACCGATACCGGTGGATCTATCCGCCAGCCGGCGGCGCTGTGTGGTGTGACCGGGCTGAAGCCGACTTATGGCCGGGTATCCCGTTACGGCATGATCGCCTTTGCCTCCTCCCTGGATCAGGGCGGTACCATGGCGCGGACCGCCGAGGACAACGCGTTGATGCTGAACGTGATGGCCGGGTTTGATCCGAAGGATTCCACCTCCATCGATCGGGAGGTTCCGGATTACACCGCGACCCTGAACGAGCCTTTGAAGGGCCTGAAGATCGGCCTGCCCAAGGAGTACTTCACCGACCAGCTGTCTCCCGCGATGGAGGAGCAGGTTCGCAATGCGGTGAAGGAATACGAGAAGCTGGGCGCGACAGTTAAGGAAGTGTCCCTGCCCAATGCGAAGCTGGCGATTGCTGCTTACTATGTCATCGCACCGGCGGAAGCCTCCGCCAACCTGTCCCGCTTTGACGGCGTGCGTTACGGCTACCGCTGCGAGGATCCGAAGGATCTGATGGACATGTACACCCGGACCCGCGCCGAAGGCTTCGGGGCCGAGGTGAAACGCCGGATTCTGGTGGGCACTTATGCCCTCTCCCACGGTTACTACGACGCCTACTATCTGAAGGCCCAGAAGGTTCGCCGGCTGATCCAGCAGGATTTTGCCAATGCCTTCAAGGAAGTGGATGTGCTGATGAGCCCCACCTCCCCGTCTCCGGCCTTCATCCAGGGTGAGAAGACCAACGATCCGGTGACTATGTACCTGGAGGACATTTTCACCATCGCCATCAACCTCGCGGGCCTGCCGGCCATGTCGGTGCCGGCCGGTTTTGTCGACGGGTTGCCCGTTGGCCTGCAGATCATCGGCGACTATTTCGCCGAGGCCCGACTGCTGAACGCCGCCCATCAGTTCCAGCAGGTGACCGACTGGCACCAGCGTGAACCCCAATAAGCCCGCACAAGGAGACGAACACATGCAGTGGGATATCGTGATCGGGCTGGAAATTCACGTTCAGCTCGCCACCCAGACCAAGATTTTCTCCGGCTCCAGCATCGCCTTCGGTGCCGAGCCCAACACCCAGGCCAACGCCGTTGACCTGGCCATGCCGGGCACCCTGCCGGTACCGAACGAGAACGCCTTCCGCTATGCGGTGATGTTCGGCCTGGCCGTCAATGCCGAAATCGGCCGCCGCTCGGTGTTCGAGCGGAAGAACTACTTCTACCCGGACCTGCCGAAGGGCTACCAGACCACGCAACTGGAACAGCCGATCGTCGGCCCCGGCTATGTGGACGTCGACCTGCCCAACGGCGAGACCAAGCGCGTGCGCATCCACCACGCGCACCTGGAAGAGGACGCCGGCAAGTCCCTGCACGAGGACTACCACGGCATGTCCGGCATTGACCTGAACCGGGCCGGCACGCCGCTGATCGAGGTGGTCACCGAACCGGACATGAACAGCGCCGAAGAAGCCGTGGCCTTCGCCCGCAAACTTCACAGCATCGTGACCTCGCTGGGCATCTGCGATGGCGACATGTCCCAGGGCTCCATGCGCTTTGACGTCAACATCTCCCTGAAACCGAAGGGTTCCGACCAGCTCGGCACCCGCACCGAGACCAAGAACCTGAACTCGTTCCGGTTCATGGAGCAGGCCATCGCCCACGAGGTGGAACGGCAGATGGACATCCTGGAAGACGGCGGCCGCATCATCCAGGAAACCCGCCTTTACAACGGCGACCGGGACGAGTCCCGCTCCATGCGGACCAAGGAGGAAGCCAACGATTACCGCTACTTCCCCTGCCCAGACCTGTTGCCGGTGGTGATTGATGACGACTTCATCGAAGACGCCCGCAGCCGTCTGCCGGAATTGCCGGACGCGCGCAAGGCGCGCTTCAAGGAGCAGTATGGCCTGAACGACTACGACGCCGGCCTGCTGTCCGGTGACGCGAAGCTGGCGGCGTTTTTCGAAGAAGCCGCTGAACACGGCAAGGATGCAAAACTGGCCGCCAACTGGATCCAGGGCGAGTTTTCTGCCCGCCTGAACGCGGAAGAAAAGTCCGTGGCCGAGTCACCGATTACCGGGGCTCAGCTGGGTGACCTGGTGGTCCGCATTGCCGACAATACGGTTTCCTCTGCCGGCGCCAAGAAGGTATTCGAGGCGCTGTGGACCGGCGAAAATGACAACGTGGATGCCATCATTGATGCCAAGGGTCTGAAGCAGGTGTCTGACACCGGGGCTCTGGAAGCGATGGTGGACGAGGTCCTCGCGGGCATGCCGGATCAGGTGGCCCAGTACCAGAACGAGGAAGATCCCAAGAAGCGCAAGAAAATGCTTGGCGGCTTTATGGGGCCTCTGATGAAGGCCTCCAAAGGTCAGGGGAATCCGAAGCTCTTTAACGAGATCCTTGTTAAGAAGCTTGGGGGGTAATGGGATTGGCTCTGGCTGGTGGTCGTGGTTTTTGGTTGCGGCCCCAGCCTTTTTGGTTTTGGGGGTATCGCACGGGTGGGTCAGGCCTTCCAAAACCCGCTCCTTCGGCACGTCCATGTGACGCTTGAGCTCCGCCATCCATGGCTCCGCACAGTTTTGGAAGGCCTGACCCACCCGCGCTTGCCAAATTCAGAGTGATAGTCCCCGAAACCCAAGCAGACGCAACAAAAACTCAGCGCTTACAATCTTTGAGCTGACACCTGACTATCACTGAGAAGAGCGAGGCCTTGGTGGGCGGCGCCTCCCAAAAATGTTGAAGGCCAAGGATGGCCTGAAACAAGCGCACATGGACGTGCTCGTAGCGGTTTTTGGGAGGCGCCGCCCGCCAAGGCCCTCCCGCAAAACCAGAGGGCTAGGAGCCCAAGTCAAACCCAATCACACAAGCCGACCCCATAGATCGTGCTCATCAGCATGCTCCACAACCGCCTGAACAATTTGACCCGGAGCGAGGTCAGTTTCGCCGTTGAGGTAAACCATGCCGTCGATCTCCGGGGCATCCGCCTTGGAACGACCGATGGCGCCCTCCTCGTCTACTTCATCGACTAGAACGTCGATGGTCTTGCCGATCTTGGCCTGCAGCCGGGCGGCTGAAATCTCGGCCTGCTTGGCCATGAAACGGGCCAGACGCTCTTCTTTTACATCCTCGGGGACCGCACCCTCCAACTCGTTGGCCTTGGCGCCTTCCACCGGGCTGTAGGTAAAGGCACCCACACGGTCGAGCTGGGCCTCATCGAGCCAATCCAGCAGGTACTGGAAGTCTTCCTCGGTTTCGCCCGGGAAGCCGACGATAAAGGTGGAGCGGATGGTCAGTTCCGGGCAGATTTCCCGCCACTTTTTGATGCGCTCCAGGGTCTTGCTGTCGTGGGCCGGGCGCTTCATGGCCTTGAGAACTTTCGGGCTGGCGTGCTGGAACGGGATGTCCAGGTACGGCAGGATCTTGCCTTCGGCCATCAGCGGGATGATGTCATCCACGTGCGGGTAGGGGTAAACGTAGTGCAGGCGTACCCAGACGCCCAGCTCACCCAGGGCTTCGCACAGGGCCTGCATCTTGGTCTTTAGCGGGCGGCCCTGCCAGAAGCCGGTGCGGTATTTGATATCCACGCCATACGCGGAGGTGTCCTGGGAAATGACCAGCAATTCTTTCACGCCGGCGTCCACAAGGCGCTTGGCCTCGTCCATCACATCGCCGATCGGGCGGCTGACCAGGTCGCCGCGCATGGACGGGATGATGCAGAAGGTGCAGCGGTGGTTACAGCCTTCGGAAATCTTCAGGTAGGCATAATGCCGCGGGGTCAGCTTGATGCCCTGGGGCGGAACCAGATCCACGAAGGGGTCGTGTTCTTTTTTCGGGGGCACGTATTGATGGACGGCGCCGACGACTTCTTCGTAGGCATGGGGGCCAGAAACGGCGAGTACGCCGGGGTGGGTTTCGCGGATCTTGTCTGCTTCAACGCCCATGCAGCCGGTGACGATGACCTTTCCGTTTTCATTCATGGCTTCGCCGATGGCGTCCAGGGATTCCTGCTTGGCCGCGTCGATGAATCCGCAGGTGTTCACCACCACGATATCGGCGTCGTCATAGGTGGGTACAACGTCGTAGCCATCCTGGCGAAGCTGGGTCAGGATGCGCTCGGAGTCCACCAGGGCTTTCGGGCAACCCAGGCTGATGAAGCCTACTTTGCCTCCGGAGGCAGCGGTTGTTTCAGTTTTGTCGGTCATAGCGTCTACAGGAATTCCCGGAGCGGCGTATCGCTCCTGATGTGAATGAAAGCGCGTAGTTTACCCCAGCATGGTGCCGGACTGCAGCCTGGCAAGGTCGGTGGAAAATACGGACCAGGAGCCAAAACTTTGACGTCCTGCCCGGAAAGACGTCACAAATCTGCCACATCAGGCGCCAGGTATCTTGCTGTTCACATTTTAAACACATAGAATCTTGAACGCTTAAGTATTTTTTCTGGAAGGATTTTTATGGGAAAGGCAGCATCTTTTCAGACCAGTCACGCCAGAAGAGTAAGAATGAAAACAACCATGGCAACACCCAACCTGCGCAACCAACAGCGCGTCGATGTCTCTGCGGACATTACGATCGAAAAACCTGACGGCGAATGCCTGACCTGCTCTGTTGCCAACCTCTCCCGGAGCGGGGTCATGATTTCCTGCAGTGAAAAAGCCGTGAAACAGCTGATTCCCGACCGGAAAGCGCCGGCGCCCGGCCACTGGATTCCGGTCAAGGCCCGGTTTTCGGTTCCCGTACTGCCTACCCAACCGGTATCGGTCATCGCCGACGGCAGCATCGTGAACATGCGCCGGGTGGCGCGCGACGAGTTTCACCTGGGCATCCAGTTCGCCGAGTTTGAAGGTAACGGCTACGACTACCTCGACCGTTATGTGTCAAAGCTTCTGGCCGACAGCCGCAAGCCCACCGGGGCCTGAGGCGCTGACTGAACAGCCACACCGTCACAGGTGGACGCTATATTTTTATAGCTTGAAATTCTAGCCAGACTCCTTCTTATGCCATTGTCGGCTCTGTTATAGTTCTGAAATTGAACTGTACAGCCACCTATGCCCCTAGCCGGCAATGGATGATCATGACCTCATATAACCTCACGCACCTGAAACAGCTGGAAGCGGAAAGCATCCACATTATCCGGGAAGTGGCCGCCGAGTTTGATAACCCGGTAATGCTCTACTCCATCGGCAAGGATTCCGCCGTGATGCTGCACCTGGCCCGCAAGGCGTTCTATCCGGGCAAACCTCCTTTCCCCCTGCTGCACGTGGACACCACCTGGAAATTCCGGGACATGATCGAATTCCGGGACCGGAAGGTGAAAGAGTATGGCCTGGATCTGATCGTGCACATCAATGAGGAAGGCGTGAAACAGGGCATCGGGCCGTTCACCCACGGCAGCGCCAAGCATACCGACGTGATGAAGACCCAGTCCCTCAAACAGGCCCTGGACAAGTACAAGTTTGATGCCGCGTTCGGCGGAGCCCGCCGGGACGAGGAGAAATCCCGCGCCAAGGAGCGGGTGTACTCCTTCCGTGACGAGCATCACCGCTGGGATCCGAAGAACCAGCGTCCTGAGCTTTGGAATATTTATAACGGCAAGATCAACAAGGGCGAAAGCATCCGCGTGTTCCCGCTGTCCAACTGGA
>JABURI010000091.1 GCA_014762755.1 Marinobacter sp. | reverse complement strand
ACGGCGTCCCGGAGGGCGATGCTGGTGTGGGTGAAGGCGGCCGGATTGATAATGAGGAAATCCACGCCTTCGGCCCGTGCTTCATGGACCCGCTCGATCAGTTCGTACTCGGCATTGGACTGAAGGTGGAGCAGGTGGTGGCCCTTTTCGGCCGCTTTCGCCTTCAGTCGGTCATCGATGTCTTTCAGGGTCTCGTAGCCGTACACCTCGGGCTCACGGGTGCCGAGCATGTTGAGGTTGGGGCCATGGAGCACGAGAATGGTGGACATGAATACGCCTGCCTTACTGTCTTTTTTAACAGGATCGCCGAAAATCACGGCATTTTCCCACAATGGTGCGTGCTTGTTTTCCTCAGATCAACACTTTTTGACAATCTTCCGTGTTGGCCATTGGTCGTAAAAAGACAGCACTGGCAATCGAAACGGGATCTTTCCGCTGATGACAATCATTGTCGGCAAGGTCAGGGCCGACTTCCATACGACGTTGGTTTCATAGCAGAAGGTAGGGTCGGCGGGCCGGAACCGACCCGCCAGCAAACGGCCTCAGGGGGCGTCTGAGCTCACGCAGTTACGGCCGGCCTTCTTGGAAGCATACAGTGCCCGGTCGGCCCGGTCGCAGAGTTCCTGGGCGGTTTGTCCGGGCTCGAGGGTGGCGACGCCGCAGCTGAACGTCACATTGAATTCCCGCTCGCCGGCGCGCTGTCGAAGTTCCGAGAACCGGTCCCGGATCTCGTTCAGCACATTGCGGGCATCGCTGGGACGGGTATCCGGGAGGATGATGGCAAATTCCTCGCCGCCATAACGCCCGACATGGTCAGTCTTGCGTAGCCGCTGTTTCAGGAACATGGACAGGCTGCGCAGTACCCGGTCTCCGATCGGGTGCCCGAAGGTGTCGTTCACCTTCTTGAAATAGTCGATGTCGATCATTGCGAAGGACAGGGTCTGGTCCTTCTGACGCGCCTTGGCGATTTCCTGGTCCAGGAGGTGCAGGGTGTGGGTGTGGTTGTACAGCCCGGTCAGGCTGTCACGGATCATCAGCGCGAGCAGGGAGCGGGCCCGCCGCCCACGGTTGTGGATCGTGGCGATCAGGTGCTTGGGATCGATGGGCTTGGTCAGGAAGTCGTCGCCGCCCAGGCTCATGGCATGGAGCTGCTTGCTGACATCTTCCTCCGCCGAGAGGTAGATGATGGGCACGCTGTGAAATCGGTCCTGCTGACGGATCACCCGGGCGATCTCCATGCCGGTGCAGCCAGGCATGTACATGTCGAGAATGATGATTTCCGGAGAGAATTCATCCAGGGCATGAATGATCTGCATGGGATCGGTGATGATGTGGGCTGTCATGCCGGCTCTCTTCAGCACCGTTTCCATGTACTTGGCCTGGGCCCGGGAGTCGTCCAGCACCAGAACCCGGTAGGGCTCGACGGTATTGCCGTGGGTGTAGGTCTCGATCTTTTCGATCAGCTGTCCGGGATCGACGGCCGGATAGAAAAATTCCTCACCGCCGCAACGTGAAGCTCTGAGGCGGGTTTCAATGGAGCCGTCCTCATCGCTGACGAAAATAACCGGGATGGGCGTCTCGTGACGCTCCTGCAGCTGTTCGATGATGCCGATGCCGGCGTTTGCCTCGCCCCCGAAGCTGACATCCATGAGGATGGTTTCCGGTTTGCTCAGGGCGCAGGCTTCCATCAGCGCGTCGGCACTGGCAAAGGCCGAGGCCCGGAAGCCGAAGAATTCCAGCTGTCGGATCAGGCGGGCGGCCATTTCCTCATTTTCCAGCGCAATGTAGATCGGGGTTCGCCGGTATTGCAGGGGTGTTTCGGTCTTGTCCTTGTCGGTGCGGCGCAGGGTGCTCCGGCACAGGTGCTCCATGGCGTCCTGAAGCTGTGGCCACAGCTCCTCATCCGGAGCGCTGTCAGCGGGCCAGCGGGTCATCAGGTCAAGCGCCTTCTGACCGGCCTGCGCGTGGCTGTCCATCTCGAAGCGTTGGGCGTAACGAACCAGCTTGTCGGTGGCGCTGACCAGTTCGGCGCGGTGGGTGGCGGCCAGGCTGTGGTCGGAATGGATCTTCTGCCAGGTGTCCAGGACAACCCGTGCCTGGGTGGTTACGCGTCGGGCAAAGTGTTGTCTGAGTTTTTCTTTCTGGCTCTCGTCGTTCATGTTGCTTCGGCCCGTCCCTACACATGATGTCCGCCCCGCCCGGTGGGGACGAATTTTTTAAGCTCGGTACTGTTACAGAGTCTATAGTGTTTAAAGTGGTCGGCGTAGGTGGCGCAATGTAAATGTTTGTCAACTCTGGGGTGCAGGTCACAGTTGCCGAGTCGACTGGTGCAGCCCCTCCGGAGCAATTCCTTATGGCATGGAAGCAGAGTCCGCCGTCTGCGCGGACCCAGGCGGGAGTGATTACTCTCCGTACCCTGCTGCTGCTTTTTACCGGCGGCCTGCTGGTGTTTGTGCTTGTGGCCGGCTTCGTGACGAGCTTCAGCCATTTTCGCAGCTATGTCTCCGAGCAGCTGACCGGCCACGCCCGGGATGGCGCCACTGCCGTCGGTCTGTCCCTGTCCAATGCCATCGACGGGAGTGATCCGGTCGCCTCGGCCTCCCTGATTGATGCCGTCTTTGACAGCGGCCGCTACCTTCGGGTCATCTATCTGAACAATAAGGGCGAGATCATCGCCGGACGCCGGAAATCCCTGGACCAGGTCGGTGTGCCGGCCTGGTTCCGTTCGGTTGCGGATCTCCCGCTTCCGGTCGCCGAAGCGGAAGTGGTGCGCGGCTGGCGCAGGCTCGGCACGATTCAGGTGGTCAGCGATCCGGGGCGGGCGTACCGGGATCTCTGGCGTATCACCAGCGGCCTGGTCGTAGCCATCCTGTTGATCGGTGCCGTGGGTCTGTTTGCCCTGTTCATGCTGCTCAAACGGACCTTGCAGCCACTGGCAGCCCTGGAGGAGCAGGCAAAGGCGCTCGGTAACCGGGACTTCCGACGCCATGTCACCATTCGTTCGACCCGGGAGCTGAACCAGGTGACTGAGGCCATGAACCGCATGTCCGATGACCTCGGACACCTTTTTGAGGGGCAAGCCAAGCTGATCCAGCACCTCCGTCGACTGAGCAATGAGGATCCGGTCACCGGCCTGGCCAGTCGCAATGCTTTCGACCAGCGGCTCAAGGTCGAGGTGGAGTCGGAGGAAAAGTCGGCACCGGGGGTGCTGATCCTGATCCAGTTGTGGGATTTTGCCGGTTTCAACCAGACGTTTGGCCGTGCCGAAGGGGATCGTCTCCTGGTACGGATTGCTGGCGAGCTGGGCCGTTTCATGGCCCGGCATGCGGGCAGCTTTGCCGGTCGACGGACCGGTGCTGATTTTGCCCTTTACCTGCCTGGTGCCATGCCCGCTGATGCCAGCGTCTGGTGCCGGGATCTTGTTGCTGAACTGGATAGCATCTATGCCGACCTTGCGTCCTCCATGGCAGTCGCGGTGCATGCCGGGCTTGCCAAGGCGCGGGTGGACAGAAGCGCCCGGGAGTTGATGTCCGCTGCGGACGAAGCGCTCAGGAAGGCCCAGGCGCTGGGAGACAGCGGATACCAGTTGGCTAATGGCGAGCAGGAGCATCACCACAACCTGGAGACCTGGCGGGTCATCCTGACCGAGGCCATCCGCAAGCAGCGCTTCTCGCTGTGGCTGCAACCGATGATCAGCGAGCACACCGAGTCGCCACTGTATCACCAGGTGTTTTCCAGGCTGGATACGCCGGAGGGTGAACTCAAGGCCAGCGTTTTTGTACCCATGGCGGAGCGCTTTGGACTGGTTGAACAGATCGACCGGCTGCTGATGCAAAGAGTGTTGGAAAGGCTTGCGGCCGAGCCCGGTCAGCAACTGGCGGTATCCCTGGCAGGGGCATCGGTGGCCAGCGAGGCGTTCCGGGAGGACCTGCTTGCCCGGCTCGAGCAGACGGGTGACAGCGCCCGGCAGCTCTGGATCGGGATCTCCGAACAGACCATCCATCACCATCGCACTGCCGTGGGTCTGCTGGTGCGGGCACTGGGGCGGATCAACGTGCCGGTGCTGGTGGACCGGTTCGGGGTGGGGGGCGTACCCTTCAGCTATCTCAGGAATCTGAGGTTCCAGGCGCTGCGTATCGATAACAGCTTTATCCACGACATCGACAGCCACGAGGAAAACCGTTTCTACCTGGAATCGGTGATCGGTATAGCGCACCGGCGTGGCGTGCGGGTCTTTGCTACCGGGGTGGAAACAGCGGCGGAGTATTCGGTGCTGTGCAAGCTGGGTATCGATGGCGCCATGGGGTACCATTTGGGTCGTCCATTCGCTGCTGACCAACAACCGCAAGGGGATTAGGAGTCTTATGCCAGGCAGATTGAGACAGTTCTTCAGGGATCGGAAAGAGGACGTTCAGGATTACGCCGGGGGCAGCGGCGTCGTTGGCCGGTTCATCATCGCGGTACTGGTGATTTACCTGCTCGCGGCCGTTGTCGTCGGTATCTACTGGAGCGGCGAGCCTGACACCTTCTCCGTGCGGGAGAACACCCGGACGGTGGCCAACACCATGGAGAGGGAACCGGTTACCGGTTTCGCCACCACAACCACCATGATCCGCATTGCCGAAACCCTGCTGGACAAGCCGGGTGGCTATATTTCCAACGACATTTTCCCGCCGGGCCTCTGGCTGGACAACATCGCCAACTGGGAATACGGCGTGCTGGTCCAGCTCCGTGACCTGTCCCGGGCCATGCGCCGGGATATTGCCCGCTCCCAGAGCCAGTCCGCCGAAGATCCGGACCTGGTGATTGCCGAGCCCCAGTTCCATTTCGACAGCCAGAGCTGGGCGATTCCGTCCACCGAATCCGAGTATCGCCGCGGTATCACGGCGCTCAAGCGCTACCTCAACCGCCTGTCCGCCCCGGAGCAGGCCGACGCCCAGTTCTTCGCCCGGGCCGATAACCTGAACAGCTGGCTGGCGGATCTGGAAACCCGCCTGGGTAGCCTGTCCCGGAACCTGGGGGAGAGTGTCGGTAAGGCCTCGGTTTCCGACGCGGTTGCCAACGTGGATGCGGATAATCCGCTGGCCGAAGAGACCGGTGGTGCGGAAGTGCAGACACCCTGGACCAAAATCGACGACGTGTTTTACGAGGCGCGCGGCAGTGCCTGGGCACTACTGCATATCTTCCGCGCCATCGAGGTGGACTTTCGCAAGGTGTTGCAGGACAAGAACGCCATGGCCAGCGTGAAGCAGATCATCATCGAGCTGGAGGGCACCCAGGGCCAGATGTGGAGCCCGGTGATCCTCAATGGCAGTGGCTTTGGCCTGCTGGCCAACCACTCCCTCACCATGGCCGCCTACCTGTCCCGCGCCAATGCGGCGATCAGTGATATGCGGGATCTGCTGTCACGGGGCTGAGGCAGTCCCGTTTTCGAGCACAAAAAAAACCGGGTTCGAGGACCCGGTTTTTTTGCATCTGAAGCATTTTGCCGATCAGCCCTTGTAGGCGTTGATGGCGTCTTCGATGGCTTTCCTGGCGGCTGCGGCGTTGTCCCAGCCCTGTACCTTGACCCACTTGCCCGGCTCGAGAGTCTTGTAGTTCTCGAAGAAGTGCTTGATCTGGTCGCGGAGCAGTTCCGGCAGGTCAGTGATTTCCTTGACGTCGTGGTAGGTGGTGGTCAGCTTGTCGTGCGGAACCGCTACCAGCTTGGCATCACCACCGGCTTCGTCTTCCATGTTCAGAACGCCGACCGGACGTGCACGGATGACGGAGCCCGGCTGTACCGGGTACGGGGTGACCACGAGTACGTCCAGGGGGTCGCCGTCGTCGGCCAGGGTGTGGGGAATGAAGCCGTAGTTGGCCGGGTAGAACATCGGGGTGGCCATGAAGCGGTCTACCAGCAGGGCTCCCATGTCTTTGTCCAGTTCGTACTTGACCGGGGAGCTGTTGGCCGGAATCTCGATGGCAACGTAGATGTCTTCAGGCGGGTTCTTGCCTGCGGGGATGTTGTCGAATTGCATGTGCGATCCTTCCTGATACGTTGAGGTACGTTTAACTGCGGCTAAAAAGTGGGCGCAATTATACGGGAGTCTCTTGCAGTTCGAAACTAAACCTTGGTCGTTGGTTTCTCTCTTGCTTGGGTGGAGGCGTCTATCTGGCAGGACCTTCCGAAAAACGCCCGTGAATACGTCCCTGTAGGGCTCGGTCGCGCCATCCTTGGCGCTCCACGTTTTCGGAAGGTCCTGCCAGATAGACGCCCGAAACTTTGAGATATATCTCGAGAAAACAGATCGACTTAAGTTGATTGGGGCGATTTTAATGACGAGGTATTCACCTTGCTCAGTGGGGCATGTCGGGGGCCTTTCCCAAAACTGTGCGGAGCCATGGATGGCGGAGCTCAAGCGTCACATGGACGTGCCGCAAGGAGCGTGTTTTGGGAAAGGCCCCCGACATGCCCCTTGCACACAATTTGAAGGCTACAACTTGATTTGCTTGGCAATCAGTTCCTTCATGATCTCCGTGGTGCCGCCGCCGATCGACAGGATCTTGGCATCGCGGTACAGGCGCTCCACCACCGACTCCCGCATATAACCCATGCCACCGAACAGCTGCACCGCCTCACGGGTGACTTTCTCGCAGACCTCCACCGAGAAGTTCTTGGCCATGGCCACCTGCTTGATCGGGTTCTTGCCCGCCTGCATCAGGGCTGTGCAGCGGTAGGTGTACTCCCGGGCCACGTCGATCTGGGTGGCCATGTCTACCAGCTTGTGACGGGTGACTTGGAAGCCGGCGATGCTGCGGCCGAAAGCCTGGCGTTGTTTGGTGTAGTCCAGGG
>JABURI010000041.1 GCA_014762755.1 Marinobacter sp. | reverse complement strand
TTCATGAAACGCTTTACTGACTCTTTCCTTGAGATCCAACTCTACGCGGGAATCCTGGCAATGCCAAGCGAAATTTCAAAGATTTATGTAGGTAAAGATACCCACCGCCGGGGCGTCAGCCCCGGATCAGGGAAAAGGTGTAAAAACCAATGGCGGTCATCAGGATAGAACCCACCACGTGGGCGAGAATACCGGCGATCGCCATACCCCATTTCCCTTCCTGAAGCGCGGCAAACATTTCCAGTGAAAAGGTGGAGAAGGTGGTCAGGGCCCCGCACAGGCCGGTGATGGCAAACAGCCGCCATTCGGGCGAGAGCGAGGTGCCGTGGGTGAAATAGCCCATGAGCAGGCCGATCAGCCAGCCACCGCTGAGGTTGGCGACCAGGGTGCCATAGGGGATGGCGTGGTAGGTGGTATTGAGCCAGAGCCCGAGGGCCCACCGGAGATTGGCACCGATCACCGCGCCCATACTTACCGCCAGAAACGATAGCCACATGCCTGGTTTCTCCACCCTGAATGACAGAAGGCGCCCGACGGGGCGCCTTCCATTACACTACGGAATATCCGGCGACGATCAAGCCGGATTGTGGTCGATCACGGTTTCCTGGTTGCGGGCAAAGGCATCGAACGGGAAATCGTCCACGGTCAGCATTTCCAGCACAACCTCCTCGTACTGACGCATGAAGTCCGCTTCCTCCTTGGTATAGATGCCTGCCTTGAGAGCGGCCTCAAAGCGCTCCTCGGGATGCAGGGCGGTCATCGGCAGTTCACCCTTAGCGTACGCCTTGGTTGCCTTGCGGTACAACTGCTCGGCCTTATCGTAATCCTTCAGCAGGCCATTATAGCGAGCCACCGGGTTCTCGACCGTGCCCTCCCCGTCGGTACTCCAGATGCTGGCCAACAGCTTGTGGCGGATCGGGGTATCCGTGGAGATGGCCCTGGCCAGCTTGCGGGCCAGACCGTCGTGGGGCGCGTGCCAGCGACGTCCAACGGGCATGGTGATCGCCCGCAGCGCCATTGCTACCGGCCGGTTCGGCAGGTTCTGCAGGAATTCGTCCAGGGCGTTCTCGGTGCGGCTGAGAAGCAGCTCCAGGCTGTATTCCATTACCTCCCGCTCGCCTTCGACGGGCTGGGTCTCATGCCAGTTTTTCAGCACCATGGACGCCAGGTACAGGTTGGACAGCATGTCGCCCAGGCGGGCGGAAATCAGTTCCCGCATCTTCAGCTCACTGCCCAGGGTGGTCATGGCGGCATCGGCGCACAGACCGAACGCGGCGCTGAACCGGGCCACCGCCTGCGCGTAGCGACGGCTGGAGCTGTCAAAGGGCACATCGGCACGGCCCAGTCCCAGGGCCTGGGTGAAGGCCCGGGCCGCATTGCCGAAGATCAGGCCGGCGTGGCCGAAAAACGCCTTGTCGAAGGCCCGGATGTCGTCATTATCCTTGGCCGCCAACTCTTCAAGCACATAAGGATGGCAGCGGATCGCACCCTGCCCGAAGATCATCAGGCTGCGGGTCATGATGTTGGCGCCTTCCACGGTGATCGAGACCGCGGCGCCGCTGTAACCGATGCCCAGGTAGTTGCGCGGCCCCAGGGTGACTGTCTTGCCACCGTGAACATCCATGGCGTCCGTCAGAATCCCGCGCTGGAACTCGGTCAGGTGGTATTTGAGGATCGCCGAGGGCACCGCCGGTTTCTGGCCGTTGTCAATCATATTGGCGGTGTGGTTCACCGCCGACTGGGCGATGTAGGTCTTGGCGGCAATGCGAGCCAGGGGCTCCTGCACACCCTCCATCTCCGCCACCGGGGTATTGAACTGGCGGCGGATACGGGTGAAGCCTCCGGCGGTGCCCACCGAGTAGGCGGCAGCGCCCGCGGCGCCTGACGGCAGGGTAATGCAGCGGCCCACGGACAGGCACTCGACCAGCATGCGCCAGCCCTCACCGGCCATCTCCTGGCCGCCGATGATGTAGTCCAGCGGGATGAAGACATCCTTGCCCCGGATCGGGCCATTGAGGAACGGGGTACCGATCGGGCAGTGCCGCCGGCCAATTTCCATGCCCTTGGTGTCACGGGGAATCAACGCGCAGGTGATGCCATAATCCTCAGTGTCGCCGAGCAGACCGTCCGGGTCAAACATGCGGAAGGCCAGGCCGACCACGGTTGCCACCGGCGCCAGGGTGATCCAGCGCTTCTCGAAGTTGAGGCGGATACCCAGCACCTCCTTGCCGTCCACTTCCTGCTTGCAGACGATGCCGGTATCCGGCAGTGAGGTGGCATCCGAACCTGCGCGCGGGCCGGTCAGGCCGAAGCAGGGAATCTCCCGGCCATCAGCCAGGCGCGGCAGGTAATACTGTTTCTGCTCTTCGGTACCGTACTTGACCAGCAATTCGCCGGGACCGAGGGAATTCGGCACGCCCACGGTGACCATGAGCATCTCGTTCGCCGCCAGTTTCTGCAGGACTGCAGTCTGCGCCTTGGCGGAGAACTCCAGGCCCCCGTATTCCTTCGGAATGATCATGCCGAAAAACTTCTCTTTCTTCAGGAAGTCCCAGAGCTCTTTCGGCAGGTCGGCCCGCTCCACTGCAATGTCCCAGGAATTGCACATGGAGATGGCGTGGGTGCACTGGTTATCCACGAACGCCTGCTCTTCCTCGCTCAGGCCGTTGTGGCGGTTGATCAGCAGGCTATGCCAGTCGGGGCGACCGGTGAACAGCTCGCCATCCCAGCCGACGGTTCCGGCTTCCAGAGCAACCTTTTCGGTATCGGAGACCTTCGGTGCCACTTTCTTGAACATGGCGAAGACCCGGGGCGTCAGCCAACCCTGGCGAAAGCCGGGCAGACCGGCGGCGGCCGTGACGGCAGCACCGAGAAACAGCACCAGGGCCAGCCAGCCGGAGGCGAAGATCCAGGACAGGAATCCGACCACCACCATCACACCGATGGCCGGTTTGGCCCCCGCCTCACGGCGCATGACCATCAGCAAACCCGCCAGCGCTACCACAAACAGAATGAAAGTCATCATAGGTTTTCTCTGTCCTCCATGGATTGCGAGAACTCCGGCGGCTGACGGCTGCCAGCCGGTCCCGGAGCACCAAGACTACACTGTGTTACGTTCACGGTACCTCATCAGATGAGGGCTGGCCAGCAATTGCTTCCCTGTCAGTAAGTTACCGCCTTCAGGCGGTGACAATCACGCGAATCCCCTCCAGGGCCAGACTGGCATGGCTGATCGCCTCCCGGGCCGCCGCCAGCTGGCTCCGGAAATAGTCGATTTCCTCGTCCCGGATAGCCGGGTTGACCTTCTGCAAGGCCTCGAGCCGGCGAATTTCCGGACCGAACGCAGCCTCCACCCCGGCAAGCGCTGTCTCCTTCATGGGCTCCAGGTGCGGTTCGGACAGGCGCTCGGCGTGATCCACCATGGTCTCTACCTGGGGCCGGATCTGGGGCACGATGGCCTGAGCGGTGCGGCGGCGGATGTTGGAGCACAGTTCATTCAACCGGTCGTGGGGCAAGGCGGCAGACAGCTCCTTGCCATTCACGTCCACCAGCAGCCGCAGGGGCGACACCGGCAGGTAACGGGTCAGCTGCAGTGACTCCGGCGCCGGGCAATGCACGGTGAACAGGGCTTCCATCAGCAGGGTTCCCGGCGGCAGCGCCTTGACCGACAGACTGGCCAGGGCCGCCTTGCCCAGACCGGAACTGGTGACCGAATCCATCACTCCGGTCACCATCGGATGTTCCCAGCTCATGAAGGCCAGGTCTTCGCGCTCCAGGGCCTGCTCCCGGCTCCAGGTCACAGTCAGGCCATCCTCGGGCAGATCAGTCACATGCCCGGCGTGATAATGCTCGCCCGGCTTGAGCACATCCGAGTGCTCGCCGTGATCTTCCAAATCCACGCCGAGAATATCGAAGGCTTCGATCATGTAATCCCGAACCTGGGCGGAACTCTCTTCCTCCTCGATCCGCCCGATCAGCTCCTCGGCCACATCCCGGCGACAGGAATTGAGCTCAATGAGGGCATCCCGTCCGTTCTGCAGCATGGTCTTGAGACGGGCGGTTTCCCCGGCCGAGGCCTCGATCAACTCGTCCAGCACGCCGATATCGCCATCGATCGCCTGCTGCCAGCGGGCCTGCATGGCTTCCTGGACGGCGACACCCACGGAGCAGCTCTCGGCGAAGGCATTCAGACCCTCGTGGAACCAGCGGTACTGCACCTCCTGACTGGTGCCCTTCAAATAAGGGATGTGAATCCGGATCGCGTCGGTCTGGCCGATGCGGTCCAGGCGCCCGATGCGCTGTTCCAGCAAGTCCGGGTTGGCGGGCAAGTCGAACAGCACCAGGTGATGGGCGAACTGGAAATTTCGACCTTCGCTGCCAATCTCGGAGCAGATCAGCGCCTGAGCACCCTGCTCGCTGTCGGCGAAATAGGCCGCGGCACGGTCCCGCTCCACCAGGCTCAGGTGTTCGTGGAAGGCGGCACTGCGGATACCGGCCCGTAGCTGCAGATAATGCTCGAGCGCCATCGCTGTTTCGGCGTGGGCACAGATCACCACCACCTTTGACGGACGCAGACCCAGCAGAGTCTTCTCCAGCCAGTCGACGCGGGGGTCTTCCGCCAGCCAGCGATCCTCCGCCCGGCCATGCTCGGGACTCAGACCTTCCAGGCCCACGTCAAGGCCGTCATAGAGCTCCGGGCATGGCAGGGGCACCGGTTCCGGCTGGCGTTCGGGGAAGCCCCGGATCGCCGCACGGGTATTACGGAACAGGATCCGACCAGTGCCGTGACGGTCGAGCAGCGCGTCAATGATGGCCTGCCGGGCATCGCTTTCCTGCTCCAGCCGGTCCAGCTCATCGCCAAGCCAGCCGCGTAGCGCCTCCCGGTCGGTATCATTGATCGCTTCGTCCTGCTGCAGGCGACGGACCACCCGGTTGATGGTCTCGTAATGGGCCTCCTCCTCCCGGAACGTCTCGAGATCGTGGAAACGAGCCGGATCCAACAGCCGCAACCGGGCGAAGTGACTGGCAATGCCCACCTGCTCCGGTGTGGCGGTGAGCAGCAGCAAGCCACGGGTCCGGGCCGACAGGGATTCCACCACCTCGTATTCGGGGCTCGCGGCTTCCGGGGCCCAGGCCAGATGGTGGGCCTCGTCGACGATCATCAGATCCCAGCCGGCGGCCAGGGCGTCCTCGCGGGCACCGGCGTTGTTGGTCAGGAAATCGAGGCTGCACAGCACCAGCTGATCGGTCTCGAACGGGTTTTCCGAATTCTCATCGCCGAAGATGTGATTCACCAGCGCGTCGATATCATCCTCGTCATCCTTCAGGGCGTCGTAACGGGCCTGGTCGATGATCGAAAAACGCAGGTTGAACCGGCGCAGCATTTCCACCAGCCACTGGTGGATGAGCGAATCCGGCACCACAATCAGGGCCCGCCGGGCCCGACCGGTGTGAAGCTGATAATGCAGAATCAGGCCGGCCTCGATGGTCTTGCCCAGACCGACCTCATCTGCCAGCAGGACCCTGGGCGCGTGGCGCCGGGCCACTTCCTGGGCGATATAGATCTGGTGCGGCAGGTGCTGGGTGCGGGCGCCGATCAGCCCCTGGGCTGGCGAAGCACGAAGCCGGTTCTGATGCTGGACGGTGGCGTAACGCAGCCGGAAGGCGCCGTTGCGGTCGAACTGACCGGCAAACAGGCGCTGGTGTGGCGCTGAGAAATTGACCGAACCGGCCAGCTTCACCTCGGAGATCTGGTGGATATTCTCGCCGTCATCGGCGTGGTACATGAGCACACCACCGATGTCTTCCACCGCCCGAACGATATAGCGGTCACCGTCAAAGGTCTCTATCTCCTCCCCGATCTGGAACACGATACGGGACAGGGGCGCGTTGTCGATGGCATAGGTGCGCTCCTCATCCGCGGCCGGAAAACCCAGGGTAACCCGACGCCCGGAAATATCCGTGACAATCCCCAGGCCCAGCCCGGTGTCGCTGTGACTGACCCAGCGCTGACCAATGACAAAATCCGATGTTTCCAAGAAGCCTCCAAACCGATATTACTGACAAAACTTATTTGAGGGTTGCACCGTTTTCACGCACCCAATAGGCCGTCGCGCCACAGACCGCGGCCGGAACCACCACCAGGTTCAGCACCGGCACCATCGCCGCCAACGCCACTGGCAAGCCGAAACCGAGTGCCGACAGCCGGGTGTCGCCCAATAGCCGCCGCAGGGCGGGAAAACTAACCTTGTGGTTATCCGCCGGGAAATCCACGTACTGCAAGGCCATCATCCAGCAGTTGAACAGGAACCAGAGAAGGGCGGCCACCAGGTTGACCACGGGTATGAGGCCGATGATGAACAGGCCGATGGCGCGCGGCAGGTAATACAGGATTTTCTGAACCTCGCGCCACAGGGCACGGGGAATGTCCTTGATGATCACCGCCCAGCTGTCCTCGGTATTGATTTCCTGGCCGGTAAGGTGCTTTTCGGTAAGCTCCGCGAGGTAACCATAGAAAGGGGAACCGATCAGGTTGGCGACGATGACAAACCCGTAGGCCAGCATCAGCAGGATCACCGCGCCGTAGAGGATCCAGAACAACCAGTCGAGCGCCTGCAGCCAGGTCCAGTCCGGCAGGAACCCCATGGCCATGGCTATCAACGCCGCAAAGCCTTCGGCCATGAAATAGAACAGGATCCCGAACAGGAAGATGTTGATAACAATGGGAATGATGACAAACAGGCGCAGGCCGGGCTGTCGAATCAGGCGGAAACCCTCCCCCAGGTAACCCAGTCCGCGAAAAAAGTTACCCTTGAGCATGGTCGGCTGATCCTCCGCTTCAATGACAGTGACGGGGCGCAAAGCATATCATGTTGGCA
>JABURI010000044.1 GCA_014762755.1 Marinobacter sp. | reverse complement strand
TCAAGTCTGCCCCTCCGGTGTTTGTTGTTATCGGACGTTTTTGAGGCTTCGAACCGCAGGGGCGGAAGCCCCTGCGGTCTTGAATGGAACAATTACACCGATCGTCCCATATGTCAATAAATTAAAATGTAGTTTCGCTCTGCGGTTCGTGATCGTGTTTGATGAGCTTATTTATGAACCTTTCTTCCACTCCTGCTCCTGAAGTGCCCGCCACATAAGCTTGCCGGTCGGCGACTTCGGCAACTCGTCGACGAACTCCACAATGGTCGGCACCTTGTAGGCCGCCATCTGCTCCTTACACCACGCGGTGATGTCTTCGGCGCTTGTCTTGCCCTCGGCTTCCGGGGTCAGCACGATGCAGGCCTTGACGGTCTCGCCCCGCTTGGGATCCGGCGCGGAGATGATGCACACCTCGTGGATGGCCGGATGCCGGTACATCAATCCCTCTACCTCCGACGGCCAGACTTTGAAACCGGAAGCATTGATCATGCGCTTGACCCGGTCGACCATGAAGAAATAGCCGTTCTCGTCGTAGTAACCGAGGTCACCGGTGCGGAAGAACCGCTTGCCATCGATCTCCACAAACGCCGCTTCGGTCTCCGCTGGCCGGTTCCAGTAACCAATGGTCACCTGCGGTCCATTGGAGACGATCTCCCCGGTTTCGCCCGGGCCCTTCTCCTCCAGGGTGTCCACGTCGATGATACGGCTGTCCACGTCGAATACCGGGATACCCAGGCACTGGGGCTTGGGGTTGGCCGAGGGGTTGATGTGGGTGGCTGCCATGGTTTCCGAGAGGCCGTAGCCCTCGATGTAATCAAGGCCGGTCATTTTCTTGAGCTTTTCCGCCACCGCCACCGGCATGGCGGCGCCACCACCGCCAATCATGTTGAGGCTGCTCAGGTCGTACTTGCCCAGTTCCGGATTGGAGAGGAAGTCCACCGCCATGGTGACGATGTTGGTCCAGCCGGTGACTTTGTAGCGCTCGATCAAGCGCGCCGCCGTGGTTCTGTCCCACCGGGTCATGATCACCGAGGTGGAGCCACAGAAGATCGGACCGTTCATGGAGCCGGTCATGCCGGTGACATGGAAAAACGGCAGGGTGGACAGCTGGACACTGTCCGGCGTACTGGGATTCCAGAACACCCGGTGCACCGCTGTGGCCATCACCGAGCGATGGGTATGCATGCAGCCCTTCGGCGCGCCGGTGGTGCCGGAGCTGTAGGGAATCACCGCCAGGTCGGCCGGAGTCGCCGTGTGCTCGCTGGGGGTGTGGCCGGCGGCCATGGCAGTTTCCCAGGTAACAACACCGGGCACCTCGCGGTTCCAGGCCGGTGCCGCCACCTCGGCGGGCAGATCCAGATCGGTGTCCGGATCGATGTAGGTGTTGTAGGAGGCAACGACCACTTCCTCCAGATTGGTTTCACCGATCAGCGGGGCAATGAAACCGGCCAGTTCCTGGCCCGCCAGACAGACGGTTGCGCTGGTGTCGGCGACGAAGTGCTCCAGCTCCGCCGCCCGGTTCATGGGATTCACCGGAATCACCACGGCATCGGCCCGGAGGATCGCGTAGTAGCTGATCACGTACTGGGGCGAGTTCTGCATGTAAAGCAGGACCCGATCCCCTTTCTTCACGCCCCTGGCCTGGAGGTATCCGGCCATGGTGTCCACCTCTTCCTTGAGCCGCCGGAAGCTCAGGGCGGCATCGTAGAAAATGATGGCGGTGTGGTCGGGGTAACGTCGGGCCGAAATCTCCAGGTTGGTGTAAACGCTGGTTGCCGGCAGGGTCATGGTCTTCGGAAGTTCCTTGGGCCAGACACTGTAATGACGTGTGAACATGGTTGTTATTCTCCCAGGGTCATTCATTCAGCCGCGTCTGCGGTCAGATCAAAATAATCGGTTCCCCCTGGCAGGGGGTCCTCATGGCGTAAGGGGGTAATGGCAACGGCCTTGTCCCGAAGTACCGTCACGTCGGCATCGGGGGCCACGATGTGGCGGGAACTGCGCTCGAAACCGAGCCACCAGTACGGCAGGCTGCGGGCATCGCGGCCGGCCAACAGCCGTGGCCGCTGGATCGACCCGGTGGACTGCCGGCACCAGCGTGCCAGTTCGATCTCATCGGCTTCACAGGCCGGGAAATTGACGTTCCATCCAAGGGCCTTGCCCGGCCGGTACAGCTTTCGAATCAGGGTCTCACCGAAGGTCTCCACCGGCGACCACCGGATGCCATCGCGGGTCAGAAACGCCTGGCTCAGGGCGATGGCCGGAATATTCATGTGCAGGGCACTGAGGACCGCCCCCACGGTACCGGAGTACTGCACCGAATCGCTGATGTTGGCGCCACAATTGACACCGGAGAGCACCAGGTCCGGCGGCGTTTCCCCGAACCACTCGGCCAGGGAATAAAGCACGCAGTCTGCCGGCGTGCCGGAAACGGCGTAGCGCTTGGATCCGGTTTCATAGACCCGAAGCGGGCTGTGAATGGAGATGCTCTGGCCGGCACCGCTGCGGTCATGCTCCGGTGCGACCACCCAGACTTCCTCTGCCAGATTGCGGGCGATACTTTCCAGGATCGCCAGCCCTGGCGCGTTGATGCCGTCGTCGTTGGTGATCAGGATGCGTTCACAAATCGGACCGTTCATGGGGTTTCCTCACTTGTGCCCATTGCGGGGGCCGTCGCTGGCAATCTTCCAGCCGATGTCCGCCAGCAGGCTGGCACGTTTGCCGACCTGCAGGGCATTGGCGTTGGCGGCGTTGCCATCCAGGGCGCGCTTGTAGACGCCCTGCAGGATGGCGGCCAGGCGGAACAGGGAGAACGCCAGGAACACGTGCCAGTCATCGATACCGTCGCGGCCGGTCCGGGCGCAGTAGCGGGCGATAGTTTCCTGCTCGTCAGGGATGCCCAGCGCTTCCAGATCCTCACCCTGCAACCCGCGCATGCCTTCCATATCGGAAGGCAGGTAATAAGGAAGGCAGTAGTAGGCCAGGTCCGCCAACGGGTGGCCCAGGGTGGAGAGTTCCCAATCGAGGATGGCGATCACTTCCGGCTTGTCCGGCGCCAGCATCAGGTTGCCAAAGCGGTAGTCACCGTGGGCAATGGCAGTCTCGTCTTTCGCCGGCAGGTTCTCCGGCAGCCAGGCCATGAGTTTGTCCATGGCGGGTAGGTCGTCGGTCTTTGACGCCAGATACTGCTTGCTCCAGCGGGCCACCTGGCGGGCCACGTAGCCCTCGGGGCGACCGTAATCACCCAGGCCCACGGCATTCACATCCACCGCGTGCAGGGCTGCCAGGGTATCGATGGCGGAATGGTGCGCAGGCAAGCGGTCCTTTCGGTCCAGGGCGCGGAGTGCGGAATGGCTGATGATCCGGCCTTCCAGGAAATCCATGACGTAGAACGGTGTGCCGATGACGTCGCTGTCTTCACACAGGACCCGTACGTTGGGTACCGGAACGTCGGTGTGTTCGGAGAGCGCCTTCATGACCCGGTACTCGCGCTCAACCATGTGGGCGGACGGGAGGGTCTTTCCGGGCGGTTTCTTGCGCAGGACGTAGCGGCCGCTGTCGGTATCCAGCAGGTACGTGGGGTTGGACTGGCCGCCCTGGAACTGTTTTACCTCCAGGCGGGTGCCGAAGTCCGGCAGAGCCTGCTGGAGCCAGGTCAGGAGGCTGGCTTCATCGAATTTGTGGGCCGGGAGGACGTCTACCAGCTCTGGGGTCATACTCATAATTACTCTGTGTCTTTGATTGGGGGCAGCGGCGCAGGGGTGGGTGTAATTTTCTTTCGGGAAAAACAACTCGCTTCGCTCAAACAATTTTCCCTGCAGAAAATCACACCCACCCCCACGCCTCGGCAAACACTGAGGCTCGCTTTCTCAACAAACTGTTTCGCCGCCGTCCGCTACGATGACCTGGCCGGTGATATAAGCACTTGCCTTGGTGGACAGGAAGACTGCCAAACCCGCGATATCGACCGGGTCGCCGATGCGGCGGAGCGGGGTTTTGTCCTCGGCGCGTTTGACGCGGACGGGGTCTTCCCACAGAGCCTTGGCGAAGTCGGTCTTGATCAGGCCCGGGGCGATGGCGTTGACGCGGATGCCCTTGGGGCCCCATTCCACGGCCAGGTTTCGGGCCAGGGCGGCTTCGGCGGCCTTGGAAACGCCATAGGTGCCGATCACGGTGTTGCCACGCAGGCCGGCAATGCTGGAAAGGAGCACCACGGCGCCCTCGCCTTTTTCCGCCATCTGCGGCAGCACCATGTTGGTGAGCCAGAAGGTGCCTTTGACGTTGGTGTCCATGATCTTGTCCCAGGCGTCGTCGGTCATCTCAGACGTAGGCCCATAGACCGGGTTGGTGGCGGCGTTGCACACCAGCACGTCGATGCTGCCCCAAGCTTCGTTGGTTTTGTCCACCAGGGTCTGCAGGTCTTCTTTCCTGCCGACGTGACAGGGAACGGCCATGGCCTCGAAGCCCTGTTCCCTCAGTTCACCGGCAACCTGTTCACAGGCGTCAGCCTTGCGGCTGGAGATAACGACTTTGGCACCACATCTGGCCATTTCCTCGGCAATGGAGCGGCCGATGCCCTTGGTGGAGCCGGTGATGACGGCAACCTTGCCGGTCATATCAAAAAGGGGATTGGTCATAACGTGATCCTCAGCGGTATTGACGCAGTTCCATCTTGGCAACGGAATCCAGGTGCACCTCATCCGGCCCGTCGGCCAGGCGCAGGGTGCGGACCTTGGCCCAGGCGGAGGCCAGGAAGGTGTCCTGGCTGACGCCGGCGCCGCCGTGGACCTGGATGGCACGGTCGATGACCTTCAGCGCCATACTCGGAGCCACCACCTTGATCATGGCGATTTCCTGGCGGGCGACTTTGTTGCCGACGGTGTCCATCATGTGCGCCGCCTTCAGGGTCAGCAGACGCGCCTGCTCGATCTCCAGCCGGCTGCGGGCAATGTCCTTGCGGATGGAATCAAAGTCGGACAGCTTGCGGCCAAAGGCTTCACGGGCGTTGGCGCGCTTACACATGGCTTCCAGTGCCCGCTCGGCAACGCCGATGGTGCGCATGCAGTGATGGATCCGGCCCGGCCCCAGTCGGCCTTGGGCAATCTCGAAACCGCGGCCCTCGCCCAGCAGCATGTTGCTGGCCGGCACCCGCACATTCTCGTAATGGATCTCGGCATGCCCGTGGGGCGCGTGGTCGTAACCGAACACGTGCAGCGGGCGGATCATCTTCACGCCGGGGGCATCCAGCGGCACCAGGATCATGGACTGCTGCTTGTGCTTTTCCGCGTTCGGGTCGGTCTTGCCCATGACAATGGCAATCTTCGAGGTGGTGGTCATCGCACCGGAGGACCACCACTTGCGGCCGTTGATCACGTACTCGTCGCCCTCGCGGCGGATCTCGCAGGCGATGTTGGTGGCATCGGAGGATGCGACATCCGGCTCGGTCATGGAAAAACAGGATCGGATTTCGCCCGCCAGCAACGGTTTCAGCCACTGATCCTGCTGCTCCTTGTTGCCATAGCGGGCAATGGTTTCCATGTTGCCGGTGTCTGGCGCGGAGCAGTTGAATACCTCCGGGGCCATTTCCGAGCGGCCCATGATTTCGCACAGGTGGGCATACTCGAAGTTGGTCAGACCGGCGCCGAACTCGCTGTCTGGCAGGAACAGGTTCCACAGGCCGGCGGCTTTCGCTTTCTGTTTCAGCTCTTCGATGATGGGAACCGGCGCCCAGCGATTCTCAGCGTTTTCCACCTGGTAGTGGTGCTTCTCTTCGTTCGGATAGATGTAGGCATCCATGAACTCGGTTACTTCGGCCTGGAGTTTCTTAGCCTTGTCAGACAGCTCGAACATGTCCGTTTCCTCTGGTTGATTGTGTCCTGACCACCTTTGGATTCAGCAGTCATCATTTTTGAACGGTGCTGGATCAGATCGGAACGCCCTCGGGCTTGTCACTCCCGGAACGGATCCGGAAGGTGCCTTCGCCGATAGCGAGCAGGTTGCCCTTATCGTCATGCACCTCGCCGGTACTGTTGAAAATGCGGGTGCCGCCGGCCCTTTTACGGCCGGTTACCCGGATCACACCCTCGGAGCACTGGCCGGTGAAGGTGGTGGTCAGCGAGAGCGTGATCGCCTTGCGCATGCGGCCGGGATAGGGGCAGTAAGTACCGGCCTGGGCCAGGACGATATCCAGCAGGGAGGTCAGCACACCGCCATGAATCACACCCCCGAGGTTCAGGTGGCGGGGCTCCAGTTCCAGTTCGATCACTGCTTCATTCTCTTCCCAGGACACCTGACGGTAGCCCAGCAGGTTATGGAATCCCGGCAGGTCCTGGCCCCCGGTAATGTGCAGGTTTTCCTCACTCATCAGACTTTCATTCCTGGCAGGTTAAGGGAGGCCGTATTACCACCATCCACGGCCAGGGCCTGACCGGTGATGTAGCTGGCATCATCGCTGGCAAGAAACAGGATGGCGGCGGCAATCTCCTCGGGATCACCGTAGCGGCGCAGTTCGCACCGGGAGCCCAGCTTGTGGGCTTTTTCATGAGCGCGGGCGTAATCGAACACGGCGCGGGTCATGCCGGTTTCCACCAGGCCGGGACAGACGGCGTTGACGCGGACATTGTCACCACCCAGATCGCAAGCGGCGGTCATGGTCAGATTGATCACCCCGGCCTTGGAGGCGCTGTAGGCATTGCCACCCGCGCCGGAGCGGATCCCGGCTACCGAGGCGGTGTTGACGATGGCGCCAAGCTTGCGGGCCTGCATGTGCGGCGCCACATGCTTGATGAACAGCATGGTGCCGATGAGGTTGACCGCCAGAACCTGTTCCCATTCCTCACGCTCGTTACCGGTCACCGGTGGATGCCCGCCGGAAGTACTGG
>JABURI010000119.1 GCA_014762755.1 Marinobacter sp. | reverse complement strand
ACTTACGGCAATCGAAATTGCGACATGGGGTTATTCGCCAGGTGAATGACCTGATCTGGGGCAGGGATCAGAGGCGAAAAACCAGCGGCAGGATCATGGCGGTAAACACCCCGGTCAGACCCATACCCAGGGACGCAAATGCCCCGGCGGTATGACTGATCTCAAATGCCCGGGCGGTACCGATAGCATGGCCGTTCAGGCCCAGGGCAAAGCCCAGGATTCTCTCATCCTTTACCGGCAACAGGCGCGCGAGCAGGTCAACGAAGAGGGTTGCCACCACCCCGGTGATCAGCAGCCCGCCCATCATCAGGGGCACCGAGCCACCCAGTTGTTCGGTGATGCCAATGGCAATCGGCGCGGTCACCGACTTCGGCGCCAGCGATGCCAGCACCTCCGGGGTAGCCCCGAGAGCCCAGGCAATCACCAGGGCGTAGACCGCCGCCAGGGTCGCGGCAATGGGCAGGGTCACCACAATCGGGCGCCACATGGCACGAATATGGTGCATCTGCTGGTACAGCGGAATGCCGAGAGCAACCGTGGCTGGGCCCAGAAGCACGGTCAGCCAGCGCGCGCCCTGCTGGTAGGCCTGGTAATCCAGCGCCAGAACGGCAATCACTCCGGACAGCAGGCACGCGGACAGCAACACCGGTGGCAGCCACAATGGCCGGCCGATGCGGGCGAACAGCCAGTTGCCGGCAAAGAAGGCGCCCAGAGTCAGACCGATGGCGAGAATCGGCGTCGTCGCTAGTGTATCGGACAAAGCCCCGAGGCGGGCGAACAGGTCACTCACGATGCTGTTCTCCCTTCACCGTCACCAGCTTCATCAATATCAGGGTAGTGAGCACACTCAGGAAGGTACCGACCAGCAGCGCTGCTGCCACCGCCAACCACTGCCCCGAGAACTGATCGGCAGTAAAGAATACCCCGACCACCCCGGGCATGATCAGCAGCACCAACACCGAGATCAGCCCCTGACTGGCCGAGGCCAGATCATCGCTGACACTGCCCTTCACCATCAGCGTAAAGGTAATGACCACCATCCCGAGCACACCGCCACTGACCGGCAGGGCCAACAGCACCCGCAAGGACTCGCCCAGAATAAAAAACAGAACCAGTACCAGAAAACCACGCAACATCGTCATGCGTTCACGCTCAGCCGGGAAGGAATGCATTACACTAGCGCAAACAGACACATCGATACCAACGCAGGACGCCCATGGCACTCAAAGCAACCGTCTTCAAGGCCACGCTCAACATCGCCGACATGGACCGGCATTACTACGCCGATCATCACCTGACTCTGGCTCGACACCCTTCGGAGACCGACGAGCGGATGATGGTCCGGCTGCTGGCCTTTGTTCTCAATGCCGACGAGCACCTGGAATTCACCCGCGGCCTGAGCACCGACGACGAACCGGAACTCTGGCAGAAAAGCCTCAGCGGCGAGATCGAACTCTGGATCGAACTGGGCCTGCCAGACGAAAGCCGCCTGCGAAAGGCCTGCAACCGCGCCAAGAAGGTCGTGCTGTATACCTATGGCGGACGGGCGGCCTCCCTGTGGTGGGAGAAAAATCACAACAAGCTCTCCCGCTTCAGCAATCTGACCATCATCGACCTGCCCCAGGAGGGCACCGAGGCCCTGGCAGGCCTGGCCGAGCGCACCATGAGCCTGCAGTGCACCATCCAGGACGGCGAGATAGGCATAGGCAATGAGAACACCCTGGTCACCCTGACGCCCTCGCGCCTGTATCCAACCAGCTGATAGTGCCGGCTCGGCAAAACCATTGATCAGGGACTACCCGAATTCTGCAGTTTACGTTAAGGTAAGCATCAGGCAATTCTGCAAGGTCGCACCAGACACTGCCGGATTGTCTACACTTAAATGATCGGCACCCCCACAAGGGGAGCCGTGTTCCTCAGGCCACCACCCCAGGAAGAGGATTATGACAACAACAAAATCCAGAGTTGTTTACACCCCGTCTTTCACCGACGGTGCAGAATTCCGTATTCCCACCTTCAAGGTCCTCAAGCAGGACGGCTCCCTGTATAAGGGCGCCAAGGCGCCAGCGCTGGACAAAGACAAGGCCCTGCGTATCTACCGGACCATGGTTACCACCCGGATTCTCGATGAGCGTATGCTTGCCGCCCAACGCCAGGGCCGACTGAGTTTCTACATGCAGTGCACCGGCGAGGAAGCCGCCGTGATCGGCAGCGCCGCCGCCCTCGACGACGCCGACATGATCATGGCGCAATACCGGGAACAGGGCGCCCTCGCCTACCGGGGTTTCACCATCGACGAGTTCATGAACCAGCTGTTCGGCAATGAACTGGACTACGGCAAGGGCCGCCAGATGCCGGTGCATTATGGCTCCAAAAAGCTGAATTACATGACCATCTCATCGCCCCTGGCCACCCAGATCCCCCAGGCCACCGGTTACGCCTACGGCCAGAAACTGGCGGGCGAAGGTAACTGCACTATTACCTATTTCGGCGAAGGTGCGGCCTCGGAGGGCGATTTCCACGCAGCCCTGAACATGGCCGCCGTCCAGCGGGTGCCCGTCATCTTCCTGTGCCGCAACAACGGTTATGCCATTTCCACCCCGGCCGCAGAGCAGTTCGCCGCCGACGGTGTCGCACCCCGGGCCTATGGCTACAAAATGGATGTCATCCGGGTGGATGGCAACGATGTCCTGGCCATGTACGAGGCCACCAAAGCCGCCCGCAGCCTGGCGGTGGAACACAACCGCCCCGTGCTGATCGAGGCCATGAGCTACCGCCTGGCCGCCCACTCTTCATCGGACGATCCCTCCGGCTACCGCAGCAAGGACGAGGAAGCGGTCTGGCGCGAGAAAGACCCCATCCTGCGCATGCGACTGTGGCTCGAGCGCAAGAAGTGGTGGAGCGAGGACGACGAGAAACAGCTGCAGGAAACCATGCGCCGCGAAGTGCTGGAAACCATGAAACGGGCCCAGAAGCGCCCGCCACCCCCACTGGAAACCCTGGTCACCGATGTTTACGACGAGGTGCCGCCGGCCCTGGCCGAGCAGTTCGAGAAACTGAAGGCGCACATCCGCCGCTATCCGGACGCCTACCCCAAGAGCGCCGAACACGCCAAGGGAGGTGCCTGAGATGACCCAGATGAACATGCTTCAGGCCATCAACAACGCCCTCGATACGGCCATGGCCGCCGACGAACGGGTGCTGTGTTTCGGTGAGGATGTGGGTGTCTTCGGTGGTGTCTTCCGGGCCACCAGCAACCTGCAACAGAAATACGGCAAGGCGCGCTGTTTCAACACACCACTGGTGGAACAGGGCATCATCGGCTTCGCCAACGGCCTGGCGGCCCAGGGCTCCGTGCCCGTGGCCGAGATCCAGTTTGCCGACTACATCTTCCCGGCCTTCGACCAGATCGTGAACGAGTCCGCCAAGTACCGGTACCGCTCCGGCGACCTGTTCAATGTCGGCGGGCTCACCATTCGCGCGCCTTACGGTGGCGGTATTGCCGGCGGGCTGTACCACTCCCAGTCGCCAGAGGCCTACTTCGCCCACACGCCGGGGCTCAAGATTGTGGTGCCGCGCAACCCCCACCAGGCCAAGGGCCTGCTGCTGGCTGCCATCCACGACCCCAACCCCGTGCTGTTCTTCGAGCCCAAGCGGCTCTACCGCGCCTCCGTTGGTGAAGTGCCGGACGAGGAATACCGGCTGCCTCTGGGTGAAGCCGAAGTCCTCAAGGAAGGCACGGACGTGACCGTGCTGGGCTGGGGCGCGCAGATGGAAGTGATCGAACAGGCCGTCGACATGGCGGAGAAGGATGGCATTTCCTGTGAAGTCATCGACCTTCGAACCATCCTGCCCTGGGACGTGGAGACCGTGGCCAACTCGGTGCTCAAAACAGGGCGCCTGGTGGTTACCCATGAAGCGCCACTGACCGGTGGATTCGCCGGTGAAATCGCGGCGACCATCCAGGAACGTTGCTTCCTGTACCTGGAATCCCCGATCGCACGGGTCACCGGGATGGACACTCCCTTCCCGCTGGTGCTGGAAAAAGAGCACCTGCCCAATCACCTGAAGGTCTTCGAGGCCATCAGGTCGAGCGTGGACTTCTAGGTTGATATCAGGACAGGAGAGCAATCATGAGTGATTTTATACTGCCCGATATCGGCGAAGGTATCGTGGAGTGCGAACTGGTCAAATGGCTGGTCGCTGAAGGGGATATCATCGAGGAAGACCAGCCGGTGGCCGAGGTGATGACCGACAAGGCCCTGGTGGAAATCCCGGCACCTTACAAGGGTAAGGTAACCCGCCTTTACCACAAGGAAGGCGACATCGCGAAGGTCCACGCGCCGCTGTTTGAACTGGTGGAAGTGGATGGCGAAGGCGGACAGGACGAAGCACCTGCCGCACAGCCAAAGGAAACCGTCAGCGAAGCACCAGCAACACCGGAACCCGCCCCGGCGGCCGGAACCGACGCCGGCGACGTCACCGAGGATTTCATCCTGCCGGACATCGGCGAGGGCATCGTCGAGTGCGAGGTGGTGGAATGGCGTGTGGCCGAAGGCGACGAGATTGAGGAAGACCAGCCAGTGGTCGATGTCATGACCGACAAGGCCATGGTCGAGATCACCGCGCCCAAGGCCGGTCGGGTCACCAAGCTTTATCACCAGCAACAGGAAATGGCCCGGGTGCATGCCCCGCTGTTTGCGTTTATTCCACGGGATCGCGAGGAGTCGGCCGAAGCGAAAACCGAACCGGCGCCAGCGGCAGAAACCGCTCCGGCAACTGCGAGACCGGTCGCCACTGGAACCCGGCAACGGATTCCAGCCAGCCCGGCGGTGCGCCGACTGGTGCGGGAACACAACCTGAATCTGGCCGACATCGCGGGTTCCGGCAAGGATGGGCGGGTTCTGAAGGCCGATGTGCTCTCGCATCTCGAGGAACCTGCAAAACCGGCACCCAGCCAGCAACCATCCAGTGAGCCGGCACCGGCAGAAACGGCAGCTGGTGAGCAACGGAAACCGGGGCGCGAACTGGAAGCCCGGATTGAGCCCATCCGGGGCGTTAGAGCAGCGATGGCCCGCACCATGGTGCAATCGGCGACCACGATCCCCCACTTCATCTACAGTGAGGACATCGACGTCACCGACCTGCTCGCATTACGGGAACAGCTCAAGCCGGAGGCCGAGGCCCGGGGTTCACGGCTGACCCTGATGCCCTTCTTCATGAAGGCCATGGCCCTCGCCATCCAGGACTTCCCGGTGCTCAACAGCCGCCTCAATGACGAGGTGACGGAGATTCACTACCAACCCAACTGCAACATCGGCATGGCTGTGGACAGCAAGGCCGGGCTGATGGTGCCGAACGTGAAGGGTGTGGAAAGCCTGACCCTGCTGGGCGTGGCCGATGAAGTCACCCGCCTGACTGAAGCCGCCCGCTCGGGCCGGGTCAGCCAGGAAGACCTCAAGGGCGGCACCATCACCATTTCCAACATCGGCGCCCTGGGCGGCACTTACGCCTCCCCCATCATCAACGCGCCGGAAGTGGCCATCGTCGCCCTGGGCCGGACCCAGAAACTGCCGCGCTTCGATGCCGACGGCAACGTGGTAGAACGGGCAATCCTGACGGTGAGCTGGGCCGGTGACCACCGCATCATCGACGGTGGCACCATCGCGCGCTTCTGCAACCGCTGGAAAGGCTACCTGGAATCGCCACAATCCATGCTGCTGCATCTGGGCTGACGGTTGTTATGGAGCAGAAGACCGAACTTCAGCAGTTCTACATACCTGAAGAGCAGTCGATCTATCTGCTCAGCCATGACGATGCCAAGAAGCTCAAGGACTGGGTGGCGCTGTGCGCCGCCCAGCTCCGCCAACTGGGTTACCGGGACATTGAACTGATCGGCAAGGGCGCCTACGGCTTCGTGTTTGCCGGGCGATTACCGGGCCATGGACACAAGGGCCCGGAACACGTCTTCAAGTTCACCCGCATCAACCTACCCCAACACCTGCAGGACCGGCTCGAGGATGAGGCTTTCATTCTCGAGCAGGTCCGCCACCCACGGGTTCCACGGCTGATTGCCTACCAGCGGGCCCGCAACCAGCCGATCCTGGTCATGGAACGGGCTGCCGGCATCAACCTGGAGGAAGTCTCGTTACAGGTAGGTCGTCTGAAGCCGAGGCTGGTGATCCGCATCGCCGACCAGTTGGCCGACATCCTGCGCAGCCTGCGCAGCGGGGCCAGCTCGGGTGGGCGCCCCATCGTGCATGGTGACATCAAACCGTCCAACCTGGTCTTTGACGCCAGAACCGAGAACATCGCCCTGATCGACTGGGGCTCCTCGGTATTCGCCCAGCTCGACGCCAACCAGCAGTTCATCACCGCCAATGTCATGGAGCTGATGTCCGACAACCTGCAACAGACCAACGCCCGGCTGGGGGATGTCTATTTCATTGGCGAGGAACAACTCAACGGCGGGCTCTCCTCCCCCCGTTTCGATGAACAGGGCGCCGCCGGGACGCTGTATGCCCTGGCCTCCGGCCAGTCCTGCCGATTCGGCCACCAGGCGATCCCCGCCACCTCCCTGGGACTACCCATGGAATTTGCCCGCATGCTCGACGGCATGCTGTCACCGGACCCGGAGACCCGCCGGAAAGCCGGTGATTACTATCTCCAGGAAATGCCTAGGATGGCACACACCGTGATGATCGACCTGCCCGAGCCACCGATCACCCCCATGGTGCCGGTCTGGACCCGCGCTTCCGATCACGAAATCGACACCGTGGTATACAGCTCCCGCAAATCCTTCCTGCGCCAGGAAAACGCCCCGGAAACCCTCAGCGACGTCAACGACGTCCAGCTCGATCGCTACTACAAGAACTTCATGCAGGGCATGGGCGA
>JABURI010000019.1 GCA_014762755.1 Marinobacter sp. | reverse complement strand
TCGGCCACGTCCCGGATGTTGGCGTCCTGGGTCATGACGTTGATCATCGGCAGGTTGTTGCGCTTGCCCACGGCGTAGTCGTTGAAGTCGTGAGCCGGGGTGATCTTCACACAGCCGGAGCCTTTTTCGGGATCGGCGTGGTGGTCGGCCACGATGGGAATGCGGCGGTTGACCAGCGGCAGGGTCACGAACTTGCCGATCAGGTGCTGGTAGCGCTCGTCGTCCGGGTGGACGGCTACGGCGGTATCACCGAGCAGGGTTTCCGGGCGGGTGGTGGCAACCACCAGGTAGCCTTTGCCGTCCTGGGTCTGTTCGCCGTCAGCCAGCGGGTAGCGCAGGTGCCAGAAGAAGCCTTTTTCTTCCTTGTTCTCCACTTCCAGATCGGAAATGGCGGTATGCAGTTTCGGATCCCAGTTCACCAGTCGCTTGCCACGGTACACCAGACCGTCTTCGTACAGGCGGATGAAGACTTCCTGGACGGCCTTGTAGAAGCCATCGTCCATGGTGAAGCGTTCGTTGCTCCAATCCACGGAGTTGCCGAGGCGGCGCATCTGGCGGGTGATGGTGCCGCCGGAGTGCTCTTTCCAGTCCCAGATGCGTTTGATGAATTCTTCCCGGCCGAGGTCGTGGCGGGTTTTGTTTTCTTCCGCAGCCAGTTTGCGCTCGACGACCATCTGGGTGGCGATGCCGGCGTGGTCGGTGCCGACGGTCCACAGTGCGTTGCGGCCCTGCATGCGCTTGTAGCGGGTAAGGGTGTCCATGATGGTGTGCTGGAAGGCGTGGCCCATGTGCAGGCTGCCGGTCACGTTGGGGGGCGGGATGGCGATGCTGTAGGACTGGCCTTCACCGCTGGGGCGGAAGTACCCTTTGGATTCCCAGTTTTCGTACCACTGGCGCTCGATGTTTTCTGGCTGGTAGGTTTTTTCCATGGGTTTCTGCAGTGACCGTTGGTTGATTCACAAGGGAAAAATTAGACGCCCGATTATACATGGTCGGGTTGTTTGCGGCGAACCTCGGTTTTGATCTATCAGGACTGCTTGCTCGGGGGTGGCTCCGAAGGAAAAGCCCCTTTCCAAAACACGCTACGAGCACGTCCATGTGCGCTTGTTTCGGGCCGTCCATGGCCCTCAACAGTTTTGGAAAGGGGCTTTCCCTCCGGCGCACGGGCCTGTGAGTAATTCGCTCTTCAACGCTTTCGCTGGTCGTGGACTCTGGGTTCGATGCCGAGAGCTCGAAGTTGCTTGAAGTGTGATCGGGCCTGATTCAGCACGTTCGGATCGTTATGGGCCACCAGTGCCAGTCGTTTGAAGCGGTCGGCATCCGCGGGCAGGGTGTCGGAGAGGATGATGACGGTATCCCAGTCTTCGGCCACCGGCGGGCACAGCAGGATGCCAGCGCGGTCGGTGCAGGTGGTGGCTGAATCCGGGACGATGGCATGGGGGATGAAGGCGTCCGGGCTGAAGTTCCAGAGGAGGTCGTCCAGTTCCTGGGCCTGTTGCATGGTGTCGCAGACGATGCAGACGCGGTCGCCCTGGTGCCAGGCTTTGTCCACGAGTTTGACGGCGTGGAGGTTGCGGGCAGCGGGGGTGTTTTTGGCGAGGATGTGAAACCAGTAGCGCTGGTTCCGGTCTTGCTGCCCGGACGGGCCGGCAGGGTTGCTGCCGGTGTCCGGGGTGTGTTGGGGTTGACTGTCCTGCATTATTTGCCGGCGTGGGACATGAGGTAGTCAACCAGCAGCGGTACCGGGCGGCCGGTGGCGCCTTTGGCTTTGCCGGAGAGCCAGGCGGTGCCGGCGATGTCCAGGTGGGCCCAGCGGTACTCCTTGGTGAAGCGGGACAGGAAGCAGGCCGCGGTGATGGTGCCGGCCGGGCGGCCGCCGATGTTCTGCATGTCGGCAAAGTTGCTGTCCAGCTGGCTCTGGTATTCGTCCCACAGGGGCAGGCGCCAGGCGCGGTCGCCAGTGCGTTCGCCGGCTGCGAGCAGTTCGTTGGCGAGGTCGTCGTTGTTGGCGAGCAGGCCGGTGGCGTGGTTGCCGAGGGCGATGATGCAGGCACCGGTGAGAGTGGCCAGGTCGATTACGGCAGCCGGGTTGAATTTCTTGACGTAGGTGAGGGCGTCGCACAGCACCAGGCGGCCTTCGGCGTCGGTGTTGAGGATTTCGACGGTCTGGCCGGACAGGGTGGTGACGATATCACCTGGCCGTGAGGCGCCGCCGTCCGGCATGTTTTCGGCCGCAGCAATGACGGCAACCACGTTGATCTTCGGCCTGGTTTCGGCCAGCACTCGCATGGCACCGAAGACGCTGGCGGAGCCGCCCATGTCGTACTTCATTTCATCCATGCCTTCGCCGGGCTTCAGGCTGATGCCGCCGGTGTCAAAGGTGATGCCTTTGCCGACGAGGACGTGGGGCTTGTCCTTGGCTTTGCCCCCGCGGTATTCCATAACAATCAGGCGTGGCGGCTGGCTACTGCCTTTGCCGACGGCGAGGATGGTGTTCATGCCCAGCTTTTCCATCTGCTTCTCATCAAGTACTTCGGTCTTGATGCAGTCAAACTCCTTGGCGAGGGCCTTGGCCTGGTCGGCCAGCCAGATGGGATGGCAGATGTTGGGCGGGGTGTTGCCCAGGTCGCGGGTGAAGTTCATGCCGCGGCCGGTGGCCAGGCCCAGGTTGAAGGCTTCCTTGAGGGCTTTGCCGCCGCCGGAGGCGACCACGGTGACTTTGTTCAGTTTCCGCGACGCAGGTTTCTCGCTCTTGAACTCGCTGAAGGTGTAGAGCTGTTCTTCGAGGATACGGCCGATGACGTTCAACAGAGCTTCTTCGGAGCTGACAGCCGGCTCTCCCTTAACCTGGGTGTCTGCCATGGCGATCAGTGCGCTTTTCGAAGGGCCGTCCTTCAGGGCGCCGAGGACGGCGGTAACGGCCTTGCGGAAGTTGGCCGGTGTGCGATCGTCGTTCTTGCCGGTGCCGACGATCATCAGGCGGCTCCAGGGGCGGCCGTCCAGCGGGAATACGCCGGTGCTGCCATTCTTGCCGGTGATGTCTCCTGCCGTTTGCAGCTTTTTGATCAGTCCGTCGAGCGCTTCGTCCGCGTGGGTGGTCGACTCGGGCCAGTCGCCTTTTTCGGGCACGCCGACGACAAGGCAATCCGCCTTGGTGGTTGCGATAGCTTTGCTGCTCAGGCTGAAGTTCATGGCAACTCCTGTTGGTTATTCTGAAGAAACGTCCGCAGGGATGCGGGCTGGATAATGGTTCTAGTCTAGCATTTGGGGGCGGCAGGGGATTAATCAACCGGGCGGAGCCAGTGCCGCTATGGCCCGGATGTAATTCCACGGCTCTGTCATTCAGACTAAAGGTTACATAGAATACGCGCTGTTTCCGGATTCCTCCATTCGTTTCCGCAGGTGCGGCCAGAGAGACCGTTTTGAGCATTATTTTCCGTTATCTCATTCGCCAGGTCATGATCAGCATGGTTGCTGTCTCCGGCATCCTGCTGCTGGTTTTCATGAGTGGCCGTTTCCTCAAGTACCTGGCCAGCGCGGCCGAAGGCAAGCTGTCGGCCGATGTGCTCGCACTGATCATGATGTACCGGTTCCCCGGTTTTCTTGAGCTGATCCTGCCGCTTGGCCTGTTCATTGGCATTCTGCTTGCCTACGGCCGTATGTACCTGGAGAGCGAGATGACGGTGTTGTTTGCCTGCGGCACCAGTGACCGTCAGTTGCTGGGCAAGACGCTCCTGGGCAGCCTGCCGGTGATGCTCATCGTGGGCGCCATGAGTCTTTACGTCTCTCCGTGGGGCATGAAACAGGTGGAGTACATCTTTGCCGAGCAGGCCAAGGCTACCGAGTTCGAGATGCTGGCTCCTGGCCGGTTCCAGAACCTGCTCTCCGGCGGTCGCGTGACTTACACGGAGGATCTGAGTGACGACAAGCGCCGACTCGAGGGCGTGTTCATTGCCGAATACGGTCGAAACGGCGAGGGTCTGAGCATCATCACGGCGGAAGCCGGTTCCCAGCTGATTGATCAGGAGACCGGCTCCCGGTTTCTGATTCTGGAGCAGGGCGCCAGGTTTGACGGCTCGCCCGGGGAGCTGGACTACAAGGTGACCGAATTCGGAGCCTACGGTCTCAAAATCCAGAGTGGCACGGCGCGGGATGTCGAACTCGAGGATGGTGTCAGTACGGCCCGGCTGTGGGTGTCGGACGACCCGGAGGATCGCGCCATGCTGCACTGGCGGTTGTCGCTGCCGCTAATCGTGCCCATCGTGACGCTGCTGGCTGTGCGCCTGAGTCGGGTCAACCCCAGGCAGGGTCGGTTCTTCCACCTGTTGCCGGCCATGCTGGTCTACATCATGTACCTTGGCTTGCTGATCGTGGCCCGGGATGCCCTGGCTGATGGCAAGGTGCCGGAGTGGGTGGGCATGCTCTGGGTTCATGCCCTGTTCCTGGTGTTCGGGTTGTGGTTGCAGTTTGGTCCTCCATGGCTGCATCGGCGCCGCCTGATGAGGGAGGGCGCCGCCCATGCGTAAGATTGATGGTTACACCATGCGCACCGTGGGCGGGGCGATGTTCCTGGTGATGGTGGTGGTGCTGTCGCTGGATCTGATCTTCGCTTTTATCGGAGAGCTGGAAGATACCCGCAACGATTACGACACACTTCAGGCGCTGTGGTACGTGCTGCTGACCTTGCCCAGGCGCATCTATGACTACCTGCCGCTGGGCGCGTTCATGGGCTGTCTTATCGGCCTGGGCTCCATGGCCAGCTCCTCGGAACTGACGGTTATTCGCGCCGCCGGCGTTTCTCTGAAGCGGATTGTCTGGTCGGCAATGAAGCCGGCTCTCGTGGTCGTCCTGCTGGGCGTTCTGATCGGTGAGTATGTGGCGCCGCCGGCCGAACGTTACGCTCAGAGCCAGAAAGCCGTAGCACTGGGGGCCGGCAAGAACGTTGCCTCGGCCCACGGGGTCTGGCACCGGGAAGGCAATGTGTTCATGCACCTGAATGCGGTGCAACCCAATGGCGTGTTGCACGGGGTTTCCCTGTTCCGGTTCAGTGACACTATGGAGCTGGAGTCCTCCAGTTTTGCCGAGCGGGGAATCTACCAGGGCGATCACTGGTCACTGGAGAAGGTCCGGACAACCCACATCGAGGAAGACGGCACGCGCCTGGAAAAACAACAGGTGTTGCGCTGGGAAACGGGGCTGACGCCACAGGTGCTGAGCGTACTCATCGTGAAGCCCGAGAACCTGTCCATGAGTGGTCTCTACACTTATGCGTCGTATCTGGGTGAGCAGGACCTGAACGCGGCCAACTACTGGCTGGCGTTCTGGAAAAAGACCCTGATGCCGCTGGGAACAGCGGTGATGGTGCTGGTTGCCATCTCGTTCATTTTCGGGCCGCTGCGGTCGGTCACCATGGGCTTCCGGGTATTCACCGGCCTGCTCGTCGGCTTGCTGTTCAAATACATGCAGGACCTGCTCGGTCCCATGAGCGTGGTCTATGGTTTCAACCCGATGCTGGCGGTGCTGATTCCGATCGCCGTCAATGCAGCGGTGGGCGCGGTACTGATGCGGCGGGCCGGGTAATTACCCGGCCGGGTTCAGAGTTTCTTTTTCTTCTCTTCCCTGGGTACCTGGACGACAACGCTGTTGGAGGTTCGGTCGGTAACCGACAGCCCGTTGATCGGCAGGAACAGGGCGATGATGGCGGGGATGGTCAGGAGCAGGGTGACCGGGCCCACGTAATAGCCGGCCAGCATGGTGATAAAGATCACCGCCGCGGCGGTACCATAACGCAGCAGGGCCTGGGTCCAGCTGACCGAGGTACCATCCAGGTTTTCGATGCGGATGCGCCATACCTGCATGCCCAGCGTCTGTCCGATCCGGGTCCAGAAGTAGGCGAAGAACAGGTAAAGTACCAGGAAGAGGACGAAGGTCAGCCCCGGATCCCCGGATAACTGGCCGGCCTCGGCCATCTGTTCGTAGTGCTCCCAGCCGACGATCCAGCCAGCAATCATGGTGTAAACCCAGGTGGCCACCAGCAAGACGGCGATGCTGATCAGACCATCGTAAATGATGGCGAGGGCGCGCTTGGTAAACGTCGCTGGCGGGAACAGTTCCTCGGCGTCATGAAAGCGTCGGGGCATGGGGTCTCCTGTGAGGTTTCACGTTTTTCATGTTCTCGGCGTGTGCTAGAGTAGCGGATTTGCACACGCATGTAAGTATTCGTATTCAATCGCGGACCCGAGGGGCTCCCCGCCGGGTTTCTGGAAAGGTATCAAAGGTCTATGAAAACCGCAGAGTTGCGACAGGCGTTTCTCGAGTATTTCAGGCAGCAGGGGCACACCATTGTCGAGAGCAGTTCGCTCGTACCCCATGACGATCCCACGTTGCTGTTCACCAACGCGGGTATGAACCAGTTCAAGGACGTGTTTTTGGGCCGCGAAGAGCGTGACTATACCCGAGCCACCACCTCCCAGAAATGCGTGCGTGCCGGCGGCAAGCACAACGACCTCGAGAATGTCGGATACACTGCGCGTCACCATACCTTTTTCGAGATGCTGGGCAACTTCAGCTTCGGTGACTATTTCAAGCGTGAAGCCATCAACTATGCCTGGACGTTCCTGACCGGTGACGAATGGCTGAAACTGCCGAAAGAGAAGCTCTGGGTGACCGTCTACGCCGAGGACGACGAGGCCTACGATATCTGGAACAAGGAAATCGGTGTGCCCGCGGACCGCATCGTCCGCATTGGTGACAATAAGGGTGCCCGTTATGCCTCCGACAACTTCTGGCAGATGGGCGACACCGGCCCTTGTGGCCCGTGCACCGAGATTTTCTACGATCATGGCCCGGACGTCGCCGGTGGGCCTCCCGGTAGCCCGGAAGAGGACGGCGACCGCTACATCGAGATCTGGAACGTGGTTTTCATGCAGTACAACCGTACTGCCGATGGCGA